>JAYUEY010000057.1:0-15522 GCA_043739005.1 Tardiphaga sp. | reverse complement strand
CGTCTGCGACATTGTCGTGCTCGACCGCGCACTCATCGCGCTCCAGGGGCCGAAGGCGGCGAAGGTGCTGTCCAAGTTCTGTGCAGCCGCATCAACGATGCGTTTCATGGATGCCGGGCCGCAGGATGTGATGGACATTCCGTGTTTCGTGTCACGCTCCGGCTATACCGGTGAGGATGGCTACGAAATCTCGGTGCCGCCCGAACGCGCCGAGGATCTGACGAGCGCGCTACTGACCGATCCGGATGTGATGCCGATCGGACTTGGCGCGCGCGACAGCCTGCGGCTCGAAGCCGGGCTTTGTCTCTATGGCCACGATATCGACACGACGACGTCTCCAGTCGAAGCCGGCCTGAACTGGTCCATCCAAAAAAGCCGCCGCACCGGCGGCTCACGGCCCGGCGGCTTTCCCGGCGCCGATCAAATTCTCGCGCAGATCGACGGCAAGCCGTCGCGGCGGCGGGTCGGGTTGCAGCCGGAAGGCCGCGCGCCGGTGCGCGAAGGCGCAAAGCTGTTTGCGAGCGCCGATTCACAAAAACCCATTGGTGCGGTGACCTCCGGCGGCTTTGGTCCGAGCGCGGCAGCCCCCGTCGCGATGGGCTATCTGCCGGATGCGCACAGCGCTGTTGGCACCGTTGTCTTTGCCGAATTGCGCGGTCAGCGCCTGCCGATGCGCGTCACGGCGCTGCCGTTCGTTCCCCATTCCTATAAGCGTTGAGGATTTGTCATGACCACACTCTACACGACCGACCATGAATGGCTGCGCATCGAGGGCGATGTCGCGACCATCGGCGTCACGGACTTTGCACAGTCGCAACTCGGCGACGTCGTGTTCGTCGAATTGCCGAAAGTCGGCCGCAGCTTCAAGAAGGCCGAGGCCGCCGCCGTGGTCGAATCCGTCAAGGCTGCATCGGATGTCTTTGCGCCGATCACGGGCGACGTGCTGGAAGTGAACGAGGCGCTGTCGGCCGATCCCGCGCAGGTCAATACCGATGCCGCCGGCGGTGCGTGGTTCTTCAAGATGACAATCGCCGACAAAAGCGAACTCGACGGCATGATGGACGAAGACGCTTACAAAACCCATACGGCCTGACGGAGCATTCATGACCCAAACGCACGGCAACGCGCCCGCGACCGATTTCGTCCGCCGCCATGTCGGCCCGTCGCAGCGCGACATCGACGCGATGCTCTACGTCGTCGGTGCCGGCAGTCTTGCCGCGCTGATGGACGAGACGCTGCCGGCATCGATCCGCCAAACCACGCCGCTGAAGCTCTCGACGTCCGCGTTGAAGCTGCCGCTGAGCGAGACCGAAGCACTGGCGCATATGCAGACGCTGGCCGCACAGAACGAGGTCTTCACGTCGCTGATCGGGCAAGGCTATTCCGGCACGATTTTGCCGACTGTGATCCAACGCAACATTCTTGAAAATCCCGCCTGGTATACGGCCTATACGCCGTATCAGCCGGAGATCAGCCAAGGCCGGCTGGAAGCGCTGTTCAACTACCAGACCATGATCTGCGATCTCACCGGGCTCGATGTCGCCAATGCCTCGTTGCTCGACGAAGCAACCGCCGCTGCCGAAGCGATGGCGCTGGCGCAGCGTTCATCCGCCACCACGTCCACCGCGTTCTTCGTCGATCACGAGGTGCATCCGCAGACGCTCGCGGTATTACACACCCGCGCCGAACCGCTCGGTTGGACGCTCATCGTCGGCGATCCGCTGACCGATCTCGACGCCTCAAAAGTGTTTGGCGGGTTGTTGCAATATCCGGGCACGACCGGCGTCGTGCGCGACCTGCGCCAGGCGATCACCGCTTTGAAATCCAAGGGCGCGCTGGCGATCGTCGCCGCCGATCTGCTGGCGCTGACGCTGCTCGCCTCGCCGGGCGATCTCGGTGCGGATGTCGCGATCGGATCGGCGCAGCGCTTCGGCGTGCCGATGGGCTATGGCGGCCCGCATGCCGCCTACATGTCGGTCCGCGATGCGCTGAAGCGCGCGCTGCCCGGCCGCCTCGTCGGGCTGTCGATCGATGCGCGCGGCGAGCCGGCCTATCGGCTGGCGCTGCAAACCCGCGAACAGCACATCCGCCGCGAAAAGGCCACGTCCAATATCTGCACCGCGCAGGTGCTGCTCGCCGTCATCGCGTCGATGTATGCGGTCTATCATGGCCCCGAGGGTTTGACGCATATTGCGCGCAGTATTCATCGTCGCACGACCGTGCTCGCGGCCGGATTGCGCAAGCTCGGCCTTACCCTCGCAAGCGATTCATTCTTCGACACGCTGACGGTCGATGTCGGCGCGGCGCAGACAGACGTTCTGGCGCGCGCGCGGGACGCACGGATCAATCTACGGATCGGCGACAACAAGCTCGGCATCGCGCTCGACGAGACGACGACGGATGCCACGATTGAAGCCGTGTGGCGTATTTTCGGCGGCGAATTGTCATATGCGGCGATGGCCGGCCTTGTCAGCGACGCTTTGCCCGCCGGCTTGAAACGCACGACTGCGTTTCTGACCGCGCCGGTGTTTCATGCCCATCGTTCCGAGACCGAACTTTTGCGCTACATGCGCAAACTGTCAGACCGCGATCTCGCGCTCGACCGCGCGATGATTCCGCTCGGCTCCTGCACCATGAAGCTCAATGCGACGACCGAGATGATGCCGCTGACATGGCCCGCTTTCGGTGCGCTGCATCCGTTCGCGCCGCGGGATCAGGCCGAGGGCTATCACGCGATGTTCGCGACGCTGAACCGATGGCTCTGCGCCATCACCGGCTATGATGCGATTTCACTGCAGCCGAATTCCGGCGCGCAGGGCGAATATGCCGGGCTGCTCGCCATTCGCGGTTATCATCACGCGCGTGGCGACACGCACCGGACTGTTTGCCTGATCCCCTCCTCCGCGCACGGCACCAATCCGGCATCGGCGCAGATGGTCGGCATGGATGTCGTCGTCGTCACATGCGATGCGCGCGGCGATGTCGATGTCGATGATCTGCGCGCCAAGGCCGCGCAGCACAAAGACAGCCTGGCCGCCGTGATGATTACCTATCCCTCGACGCATGGCGTCTTCGAGGAGCACATCCGCGAAATCTGCGAGATCGTGCATGCCGCCGGCGGCCAGGTCTATCTCGATGGCGCCAATATGAATGCGCAGGTCGGGCTGTCGCGGCCGGGCGATTACGGTGCCGATGTCAGCCATCTCAACCTGCACAAGACGTTCTGCATTCCACATGGCGGCGGCGGGCCCGGAATGGGGCCGATCGGTGTCCGCGCGCATCTCGCTCCGTTTTTGCCGGGCCATCCGGCAGACGACGGCGTCGCAGTCGTGGGACCGGTGTCGGCCGCCGCGTATGGCTCGGCGTCGATCCTGACGATCTCTTACATTTATATTCTGATGATGGGCGGCGCAGGCCTGACACGCGCCACCGAAGTTGCCATTCTCAACGCTAATTATATCGCCGACCGGCTCGATCCGCATTTTCCAGTGCTGTATCGCAATGCGCGCGGTCGCGTCGCGCATGAATGCATCATCGATCCCCGCGCACTCAAAGCCAGCAGCGGCGTTACCGTCGATGACATCGCCAAGCGCCTGGTCGATTACGGCTTCCATGCCCCAACCATGAGCTTTCCTGTCGTTGGCACGTTGATGATCGAGCCGACAGAATCCGAATCGAAAGCCGAACTGGATCGCTTTTGCGATGCAATGATCGCGATCCGGAAGGAGATTGCCGACATCGAAAGCGGACGCTGGACGATCGCGGCGTCGCCGCTGCGCCATGCGCCGCACACCGTGCACGACATCGCTGATGACGACTGGACGCGGGCCTATTCGCGCGCGGAGGGCTGCTTCCCCGCCGGCACGTCGCGCATGGACAAGTATTGGTGTCCCGTCGGGCGTATCGATAATGTCTATGGCGACCGCAATTTGGTCTGCTCGTGCCCGCCGATGGACGACTACGCGCAGGCCGCCGAATAGGTGCGCGCAACGCGATTTCAGGTCGGATTTCTCGCAATAAAAAGCCCCGGCCTGATGACATCAGGTCAGGGCTTTTTTGGTGCGGCGTTTATTGCAAAGCCTTGGCAACAGCGCCTGCAACTCAGCCGCGGACCTATCAGTCTTCGGCAGGCTCTTCGCCGTCGGCATCGCGCTCGGGCGATCCGGCCAGAATCTGCTCGGCGATCAGGCCGGAATTCTGCCGGATCGACGCTTCGATCTTGGCCGTCATGTCCGGATTGGCCTTCAAGAAGGCCTTGGAGTTTTCGCGACCCTGGCCCAGGCGCACGCTGTCATAGGAGAACCAGGCACCGGATTTTTCGACGATACCCGCTTTGACGCCGAGATCGAGAATTTCGCCCATCTTGGAGACGCCTTCGCCGTACATGATGTCGAATTCGACCTGCTTGAACGGCGGCGCCAGCTTATTCTTCACAACCTTGACGCGGGTCTGGTTGCCAACCACCTCGTCGCGCTCCTTGATCGCGCCGATGCGGCGGATGTCGAGACGCACCGAAGCGTAGAATTTCAGCGCGTTGCCGCCTGTCGTGGTTTCCGGCGAGCCATACATCACACCGATCTTCATCCGAATCTGGTTGATGAAAATCACCATCGTATTGGATTTGTTGATCGACGCCGTCAGCTTGCGCAGCGCCTGGCTCATCAGCCGCGCCTGCAGACCCGGCAGCGCGTCGCCCATCTCGCCTTCAAGTTCGGCGCGTGGCACCAACGCGGCCACCGAATCGATGACGAGCACGTCGACCGCGCCGGAGCGCACCAGCGTGTCACAGATTTCCAGCGCCTGCTCGCCGGTGTCCGGCTGCGAGATCAGCAATTCATCGATGTTGACGCCGAGCTTGCGGGCATAGACCGGGTCGAGCGCGTGTTCGGCGTCGATGAAAGCGCAGATGCCGCCCTTCTTCTGGCCTTCGGCCACCGTATGCAGCGCCAAGGTCGTCTTGCCAGACGATTCCGGCCCGTAAATCTCGACCACGCGGCCACGCGGCAGGCCGCCGACACCGAGCGCGATGTCCAGCCCAAGCGAGCCCGACGAGATCGTCTCAATATCCATCGACCGGTCGTTCTTGCCCAGCTTCATCACCGAGCCCTTGCCGAACTGGCGTTCGATCTGGGACAGCGCTGCTGACAGCGCCTTGGTCTTGTCCATGGAAGATCCTTCGACGATACGCAAAGCTGAGGATTGGGAGGCCATGAGGGCAATTCCTTATGAACGGGATTCGGGGCGGCGACAACGAAAGCGGCGAGCTCTACACGTTATGTACAGCGTACACGATCTGTTCTATGTTCGCAATATGTTCTTTTAAAAATTTCGGTACTCAATTGCTTCCGTCCGCGGTCGCCTGCGTTGAAAACGGCAGTGACTAATCCGCCATAAGCCTGTTCGGCTGATGCTCGATCGCGGAGAGTGACGAGCGCGGCGATCCAAGACGACCTGTCAGTCTGACCTGAGTTGCGCTTCGTATCGATCGCGCGCTCTGGTTTTGCCAAATCGTAACGCCTTGCGAGCTATAGAGAGACCTCGTGATCACGCATCGGGGAGAACTGGGCATGCGGGGCGTCGTGATGTTTGCGATCATGTTCGCAATTATGGCGGTGATCGATGCCGCCTTCTTCAAGGGTCAATACCTCGACGACGTGCAAACCTCGATTACGGGACTCGCGGAAATCTCGACAAAAATTGGCAAACGCTGACGGTCACCCGGCTGGCATCTCGCGCCGCGCCGCCAGACATGTCAGATTGACCGGACGACCTGATCGAGGAGCCCGCGATGAAAGAAGCCGCCACCCTGCAATTCGAGCGCGCGATCGGGGAATATGCGATCTGGCTGGCTGTTCCCGAAGAGGATCGCTCGCCTGCCCCGGCCTGGTGGTGGTCATCAGCATTGGCGATGCGGGAATCGGCCGAGGCGATGCCGGAGGACTGGGCGCTACCGATGGGCCTGCCGTCCGACAGCACGATCGGAGCCGGAGCACGGCTGATGCTGGCCGCCTTTACTAATCAGACTTATCAGCCCTGGCCGGAGGAATTTCCGCGCCGCTATCACCGCCGCGAGGCCGAGGCCGAAACGGCGGAAACGAAAAGCTAGCTCAGTTCGTGGCTCCGACCGTCTTGGTCTGCCGCTTCGCCTGAATTGCTTTTGGCGTCTTCGCAGCCGTCGGCCTGGCGGCGGTTGCATCCGCACCGCGAACACTGCCCCACGGATCGTTCACCGACTGGTTGGGAATCTTTCGTAGCGACTCGCGATAGGCCTTGTCGGTTTCCGCGTCACGCTCTTTTTCTTCCGGGGTTTGCGACTTCAATTCCGGCATCAGATTGATATTCGGCGTCTGTGCCATCGCGATGCCGCTGCCGAACAGGCCAGATGATATCAAACCCGCAGCGACCAATGCCGCACGGGACATTCTCCGATAGTGATGAAATCGTCGCATCGATCAAACCCGTTTTCCGGCGCGGCACCCAGACCCCGCCTCCGATTGCACTCTACCGGCGCGACAATGGCGTTTTCAAGCCGGTCCGTGCGGCCGCAGGTTTAACCGATCTTGAACTGGGACGGGTTCAGTTCGCACGATTCAAAGTCCCGCAATGGGGACCGCTTAGATGTCCGTCCAACCCGCTGTGCGAATAAGCCTAGCGATAGCCGCCGCGCGATACGCCGCCATTGCCGCGCGGTAGGTCGTAGCCTCCACGCCCAATATAGACGCTGGCAGGCGGCGCATAGGCAGGTCCGCGCCGATAGATCACCACCTCGTCGTCCTCATCGTCGATCGGTGGCGGACGCGGACCGCGCGGCGGTTTGCTCGCGGCCCGCTTCGGTGGCTCGGGTTCGACGCGGCGTGGCTGCGGCGCATCGGCCTTTTTTCGCGCAGGCAAAATGGCGGGCGCATTGGGACCGCATGGGCAGGTCGGCGCCAGAGCGACATTTGTCGGCGTCGCTGGTGCCGTCGCAGCCAATGGCACAGCCGGTAGCGGACGGTTGCGTAGTCGCTCTTCGAGTTTTCGCGCGGTTGATGTCAGATCGCTGTCCGGAAAAGCGCGAAGAAAATCGCGATAGGCCGTCGCTGTATTACTGAGCCCTGCGGTCTTCCAGGCCTCCATGCGGCGCTGACGATCGCGCCAGGCACGCGCGACCGGACCAAACGGAGAGCGCTCATAAAGATCGACAAACGCCTCATAGGCCTCGTCGGTGCCCTCGTAAACGATCAGATCGTTGGCAGCCTCCGCCGTCTTGCCCTGCAACTCGCTCCGCCATTGCGCGACGCTGCGGCGGGGTTGCGTCGGCTTCACGTCGGGCGTGCCGAAGAACCGGAAGTCATCCGTCAGCGACGAGGAGTCCCACGGCGTCTGGCGGCTGTCCGTGGCTTTGTGAACGGCAAGTCGGACACGTTTGAAGGCATCCTCGATCGACAGGCCCGGCTCGCGACCGGCGCTCAACAAGGCGGCCGTATAGGGGCTGTTGGCCCCAGTGCCGTCTTCGGCCTCCGCCCCCGGCGAGGTCGAATAGGACACGAAGGTGCCGGGTGAACCGACCTTCGCATCGACGATCGCAAGACCGCGCCCAGCGGTCTTGTTCAGGCCGGGAAACGGATTGTTACGACAGGCATCAAGCAGGATGATCCGCATTTTGCTCGGCACAGCCGACAGCGTGTTCATCACATCGGTGAGGCGCATCGCCTGCAACGGAATATCGGCCTCACGTTTCGGATCGACATCAACCGGCACGAGATAATTCTCGCCATCGATCTGCAGACCATGCCCGGCATAAAACACCAGCGCGATCGTGTCCGGTCCCTTGTCCGCGATCTTGCCGGCAAACTCGCTCACAGTGTCGCGCAGATCGGTCTGGTTGAGGTCGGATGCCTGCGTGACATCGAAGCCGGCATCGCCCAGCATCTGCGCGATCGCCTTGGCGTCATTGGCCGGATTGGGCAGCGGCGTGACCGCACGATAGACCGACTGGCCGATCACCAGAGCGACACGGCTCTGCGCTGACGCATTGCCAGAATTGGCGATGGAGGCGAAGACCACGGCGGCGCAGAAGCGGATGAGGCGGTGCATACAATAGTCCTCGTGACGAACGGTCGCAGCCCAAAGGCTGCATGACGATGCAATGGATCCAGCCGTCCCGATAGGTCGAAATCGCCGTGAAATCGGTTCAAAATCGAGACGTCGCATCGCAACCGCTGACGTATGGTTTCGATACGATTAAGCACGTCGCATAAATTGCAATCCGACATCAACTCTCTGTTTGAAGGTTGCAGATAGTGTTCGCGTACCGCTGGGGAAACGGCACCGCGCGCAACGCCGCGCATATCAATCAGACAGGGACAGGGGACTTGGCGGATCTCGCAAATTCATGTGGCGGACATCGCGCAACGGCATCCGAGCCGCACTCGCCGACCGGCCGATTCAAAGAGGTCGCCGCAATGGCTCTGGCGAGCGTACCGGATGTGCAGTGGCGCGCTTTGAGCGAGCGCGCGATCGAGCCAAACGGTTACCTGTTGCCGGAATGGATGCGCGCCGTCGATGCCTCGGCCCGCGACCGCACCAATGTTCGCGCCCTTACCGCATGGAGTGCTGCAACGGACAGCCTGATCGGCTTGCTGCCGGTGATCCCGCTGCAGCGCGCTTACGGCATTCCGCTCCCCGCGCTGGCGACGGCGGACCCCTATGGCACGCTGAGCACGCCGCTGCTCGATCGCAGTTGCGCGACCGAAGCGTTCGCGCAGATGATGGCGCAGGCGCAACGCGACGGCGCGCACGCTCTGATCCTGCGCGATGTCGCCCTCGATGGCCCGGCGATGGCTGCCATCACCGATGCCCTGACGCACAAGAAGCTCGCGCCGACAATCCTGCAATCGCATGTCCGCGCCAGCCTCGACGCCACCGGCGATGCCGACGACGTGCTGCGCGATGCGCTCGGTGCGAAGAAGTTGAAAGAGTTGCGACGCCAGCGCAATCGGTTGACCGAAACAGGCGAGGTCGTGTTTGAGATCGCGCGCAGCGCCGCCGAGATCGACGCCTCGCTGAATGTGTTTCTTGATCTCGAAGCCTCGGGCTGGAAGGCCAAACGCGGCACCGCGCTCAAGTTGCATGCTGGCGATGCAGCTTTCATCCGGCGCGCGACAACGGAGCTTGCCGCCAGCCGGCAATGCGAAATCGTCTCGCTGCGTGCGGGCACGACGCCAATCGCGGCCGCCATAATTTTAAAGCATCGCGACCGTGCGTTCTATTTCAAGCTCGGCGTCGATGAACGCTTCGCCAAATTTTCGCCCGGCGTTCAGCTCACGCTCGACGTCACCCGACATTTATGCGCCGACCCGGCCATCGCACTGGTGGATTCCACGGCGATCCCCGACCACCCGATGATCGATCCGATCTGGCGCGGCCGCCTCGGCATCGGCGACGTTCTATTGCCGCTGCGCCGCTTCGATCCAGTCGTGCCGCTGATCTCGGCCGCGCTGTCGCTGCGTCACGTTATCCGTGCGCCGCTGCGTCGCATCCTTCATGTCATTCGTAAAAGGCAGGAGAAACCGCAATGATCGCCAGCCCGCAGAACGCCCCCGTCATTACTGCGTCGAATGCCTCGTTGACGCAGGACTTTCCGCTGAAGCCGTTCGCGATCAAGCACAAGCTCGCCGATCATCCGCTGCTGACACTATCGCGTATCGCGCAACTCGCAGCCGAACTGCCGCGCGATTTGATCGAATATAATTCCGGCCAGGTCGCGATCAGTCAAGATCCCGACTCGATCCCGAGCATCGATCTCGATCCCGTCGACATCGTCAAACGTATCGAGACCGCCGGCGCATGGATGGTGCTGAAGCGAATCGAGAATTCTCCGGCCTATCGCCGACTTCTCGAAGACGCCCTGTTATCGGTGGCCCGTGCGCGCGGCTTCGACAGCCTGAACGCGGCCGGCTTCGAACAGATTGAAGGTTTCATGTTCGTGTCGTCGCCAAATTCGACGACACCCTTTCATCTCGATAGCGAAGATAATTTTTTCGTCCAGATTCATGGCGAAAAGTTTTTCACGGTCTATGACAATGACGATCGCGCGATGGTCCCCGACGACGAGATCGAACGCTCGATGACCAAGCATCGCAACCTGACCTATGACGCGAGCTTCGCAGATCGCGGCCATGAATTTCATATGCATGGCGGCGACGGCTGCTACATCCCCTATCAATGGCCGCATTGGGTTCGCACCGCCAATGAGTTCTCGATCTCACTCGCGATCACTTGGAAAACCAAAGCGGTCCGGCGCGCCAACGACCTACACTTCCTGAATTCGATGCTGCGCGGGATCGGCCTGCCGCAAAAAGCGCCGGGCAAACGTCCCGCGCTCGATGCGATCAAGCTCGCCATCTTCCGCACCGGCACGACGGCGATCAGGCCGCTGCGGTCATCGATGGCGATGCGCCGCCTGTTGCGCCGGATCGCGCTCGGCAAAAAGGCAAATTATTACCTGAAGGATGCGTAGGCGTTTAACCTTGCCCTACCCCTTCGGATCTTGCTTCTCAGACGCCGTGGCCGGACTTTTCGGCTTCGGTGAGCCGGCACCCGGCGCGACACGCACCTGATCGCCATCGTTCAAGCCGTCCGGTGGCGCGGTAATGATACGATCGTCGGCTGTCACACCCGATGCCAGCTCGATATCACGGCCAAGATCGCGCGCAATCGTCACCGTCTTGAACAGGATCTTGTCGTCCGGACCGACCGTCGCGACACGCAGACCATCTTTGTTGAAGATCAGCGCGCTTGCTGGGATGTGGAACGGCACGTTGTCGCGCTGCAGGCTGAGCTTCACATTGGCGAAGCCGCCCGGCAACAACTCGCTCTTCGGATTGTCGAGCGCCAGTTGCATCCGCGTCGTGCCCGACGCCACATCAACCGCCTGCGACGATGCTTCGACCGTCGCCGGGAATGTCCGGTTCGGATATTCCGGCACCGTGATGACGGCCTGCGCGCCGATCTTGATCGAGGGGACATAAGTTTGCGGCACGTTCACATAGACGCGCAGCTTCGAGATATCCGAGACCACGAACATCGGTGCCCCCGTCCCGCCGGTATTGATCAAGGCACCGACGTCTGTATTGCGCTCCGTGACGATACCGTCAAACGGCACGGTGATATTCTTGTAGCCCGCCAGCGCTTCAAGCCGTTCGACATTGGCCTGACCGGAATTCACAGCCGCAGTCTTGTTCTTGAAGTCTGCAGTTCGCTCGTCGATTTCCTGCAACGACACGAAATTCTGCGCCAGCAATTGCTTGCGGCGATTGAGCGTCGCTTCCGACAATTTGGCGCTGGAGGTCTGGCTTTGCAGATCGGCGCGCCCCTGCAGCAATTGCTGGTCAAGATCGGGCGCTTCGATCTGGGCGATCACCTGCCCGGACTTGACGCGCGCGCCGATATCGGCGCTCCAGCTTGTCAGATAGCCCGAGACACGCGCAAAAATCGGCGCACGCGAATAGGCTTCCAGCCGTCCCGGCAAGTCGAGCGTCGGATTGAGCGGCCGCGCATCGGCGTTGGCGACGGCGACAGTCGGGATTGCCTGCGCATTGGTCCAGTCGCGCAATTCGGCTGTGCTCTTGGCGCGCGCCATGATGCCGGTGACAACCACCGCGCCAGCCGCACAAGCGAGGACGACGCCGGTAATACCGAGTTTTCGACGCGACATCGGTTGAGTTTCAGTGGGCATGCGACATCTCCGGTCCGGCTTCAGGCACCTGTTGCGGCTGCGCCGGTTGTTTCTTGTGGACCATGCTGAACACCACCGGCACAAACAGGAGCGTCGCAATGGTTGCAAATATCAGACCGCCGATGACGGCGCGGCCGAGCGGCGCGTTCTGCTCGCCGCCTTCGCCGAGACCAAGCGCCATCGGGGCCATGCCGATGACCATCGCGAGCGCCGTCATCAGCACCGGCCGGACCCGCACGAAGCCCGCCTCCAGCGCGGCGGCGACCGGATCGCCCAATTCGGCATAGCGTTCGCGCGCGAAGGAAATCACCAGGACGGAGTTCGCCGTCGCCACGCCCATGCACATGATTGCGCCGGTCAACGCCGGCACCGACAAGGTCGTTTGCGTCATGAACAGCATCCAGACAATGCCGGCCAATGCCGCCGGCAGCGCGCTGATGATGACGAAGGGATCGGACCACGACTGGAAGTTGACGACGATCAGGAGATAGATCAGCACAACCGCGCCAAGCAGACCAAACAGCAGCCCAGAAAACGCGGAGTTCATCGTCTCGACCTGCCCGAGCAGCACAACAGAACTGCCTTTCGGCACTTGTTTGGCGGTGTCGTCAGTCACCTTGCGGATGTCGGCTGCGACCGCGCCAAGATCGCGGCCTTGCGTCGTCGCATAAATCTGCACCAGCGACTCGATGTCGTATTGCGACACAACGGCATTGGCGGCCGAGCGCGTGACGTCGGCGATGCCGCCCAGCATCGGCGATTGCGTAGCCCCCGTGGCCGAGATCGGCAGCGCCTCCAGCGCACCCAGCGAATCAATCTTGTATTGCGGCGTCTGCATCACGATCGAATAGGACACGCCGTTGTCGGGATTGAGAAAATAGGTCGGCGCGACCTGCGAGGAGCCGGCGAGATTGACGACGAGGCTGTTGGTCACGTCGCGCGCCGTCAGCCCGACATATTGCGCGCGGGTCCGATCGACATCGATATTGAACGCTGGTGCATTCGGCGATTGCTGGATGCGTGCATCAGCAATGCCAGGAATGCGCTTGATCTTGCCGAGAATAGTGTTGGCATAGGCGAAATTCGCTGCGACGTCCTTGCCGCGTATCTGCAAATCGATCGGCGCTGGTGAACCGAAATTCAAGATCTGGCTGACGATGTCAGCGGGCAGGAATGCGAAGCTCATGCCGGGGAATTGCTGCGGCAGTTTTTCACGCAACTGCTTTACATAATTTTCGGTCGGCGCGTGATGCTCCTTGAGCTTGATCTGGATGTCGGCGTCCTGCGTCCCAATCACGCCGGTGTTGTTGTAAGTGAGATTGATGCCCGAAATCGGCATGCCGATATTGTCGGTGACGGTCTCGATCTCGCCGGGCGGGATGAGCTTGCGGATTGCCTTTTGCACATCGGCGAACTGATTGGCGCTTTCCTCGACGCGCGTGCCGACCTGCGTGCGGACATGCATCAGGATCGATCCGGCATCGACCGACGGAAAGAAGTTACGGCCAAGAAACGGCACCAGCAGGAACGACGCAGCAACCACCGCGAGGAAGCCGACCACGAAAACCGGACGTCGCCCGAGCGCCATCTCCAGCAGGTTGCGATACCCGGCGCGAAACCGCTCGAACCGCGCTTCGAAACCGCGTTGGAAATTTACCAGCGGATTGCGCGAACGCGGCGGCGCACCATCATGGTGGACGTGCTTATGCAGGAGATATTTCGCCATCGTCGGCACCAGCGTACGCGACAGGATGAACGACCACAGCATGGCGAACATCACCGCTTCCGCCATCGGTACGAACAGAAAACGCGCGATGCCTTGCAAGAAGAACATCGGCACGAAGACGATACAGATGCACAGCAGCGACACGAAAGCCGGCGTCACGATCTGGTTGGCGCCGTCGAGGATGGCGGTCTCGACCTCCTTGCCCTGCTCCAGATGGAAATTGATATTCTCGATCGTCACCGTTGCGTCATCGACAAGAATGCCGACGGCGAGCGCAAGACCGCCCAGCGTCATGATGTTCAGCGTCTCGCCGATCATCGACAGCATGATGATCGCGCCGAGCACCGACAACGGAATCGATACTGCGATGATGACGGTGGAACGCCAGCTTCCCAGAAACAGCAAGATCATGACGCTGGTGAGCAGCGCCGCGATGATGCCTTCGACCGCGACGCCGGTAATCGCGCCCCGCACGAAGACGGACTGATCGCCGATGAAGCCGATCTTTAACTGGTCCGGCAGCGCGGATTTGACCTGATCGACCTTGCGCTTAATGCCGTCGATAATGTCGAGCGTCGACACCGCGCCGGCCTTGAGCACCTGCATCAAGACCGAACGATTGCCGTCGACATGAACGATATTGGTCTGGGGCGGATTGCCATCCCGCACGTTGGCGACATCCTTGATGTAGACCATCGCGCCGTTGACGGCCTTGATCGGGAGATTGCCGAGTTCCTCGATCTTCAGCGGCGAGTTATTGAGGTTGATTGCATACTCAAAGCTGCCGATCTTCTGGGTACCGACCGGCGTGATGAGGTTCTGCGCCGCCAGCGCATTGGCGACATCCGTTCCGGACAGGCTGCGCGCCTGCAACGCCGTTGGGTCGAGATCGATCTGGACCTGGCGTTGCTTGCCGCCGAACGGAAACGGGATCGCCGCGCCAGGCACAGTGACTAACGGCGTGCGCAACTGGTTAATGCCAATGTCGGCAAGGTTCTGCTCGGTGAGGCCGTTGCCGGACAATGCGAGCTGGATGATCGGAACCGTCGAGGCGGAATAATTCAGGATCAGCGGCGGCGTGGTGCCGGGCGGCATCTGTCGCAGCAGCGTCTGCGACACCGCCGTCACCTGCGCGTTGGCGGTGCGAATGTCTGCATTGGGCTGAAAGAAGATCTTGACGATGCCGAAGCCGGAATACGAATTCGAGGTGATGTGTTCGATGTCGTTGACCGTCGTCGTCAGCGCGCGCTGGAACGGTGTCGAGATACGTCCGGCCATCTGGTCCGGCGGAAGGCCTGTATATTGCCAGATGACGCCGATGACGGGGATGCGGATATCAGGGAAGATGTCGGTGGGGGTCCGCAGCGCTGCCAACGGGCCGACAATCAACAATAGCAGCGCAAGCACGACGAAAGTGTAGGGCCTGCTCAGGGCAATGCGAACCAACGAAATCATCGGTGCGGCAATCCTTGCGGTTCTGACTGGATCGGACCGGGCGTGATCGCAACCGGTCTGCTCAAAGATCGTTATCTGACCTGCAGCATAATAGCCAATGGCGACATGGGATTTTGGTTGATTTCGGACACAGCTTCACGAGAGTTTGAATGCAGCGCAATAAAAATCCGCCCCGCCATTTGGCGGAGCGGATTGGATGATGGCGATGATCGACGCGCGATCAGGCGGCGCGGATCGTGCTCAGGAAGCGTCCGACTTCCACCTTCAGCTTGTTGCTGTCCTGGGAGAGCAACTGTGCGGCCGACAGCACCTGCGACGAGGCCGAACCGGTCTCGCTGGTCCCACGCTGAACGTCGATGATATTGGAACTGACCTCCTGCGTGCCGAGGGCCGCCTGCTGCACGTTGCGGGCGATTTCCTGAGTCGCAGCACCCTGTTCTTCTACGGCGGCCGCAATGGCTGCCGCGATTTCAGACATTTTGCCGATCGTCGTGCCGATTTCCTTGATCGCAGTCACCGAGAAGCCGGTTGCATTTTGAATGCCCGTAATCTGCTGACTGATTTCGCCGGTGGCCTTTGCCGTCTGCTCGGCCAACGCTTTGACCTCGGAGGCGACGACCGC
>JAYUEY010000056.1:0-16435 GCA_043739005.1 Tardiphaga sp. | reverse complement strand
ATCCCGCAATACCGCGAACTCAATGCCGGCATGAGCCTGTCGGAATTCAAGACGATTTTCTGGTGGGAATGGAGCCATCGGCTGCTCGGCCGCTTCATCGGCTTCGCCTATCTGGTGCCGTTCCTGTTCTTCCTGTGGCGCGGTGCGTTTACGCCCGAACTGAAAAAGCGGCTATGGATCATCTTCGGTCTCGGCGGGCTACAGGGTGCTGTCGGCTGGTGGATGGTCGCGTCGGGCCTGACGCACCGCACCGAAGTCTCGCAATACCGACTCGCGACGCATCTGATATTGGCGCTGACGATTTTTGCAGCGATCGTCTGGACGTTGCGGCGCTTGAATGATCGACCGCGACCGCAGCCGACGGCGCGGCTGACAGGGACCGGGATCGCGCTGCTGGCGCTGACCTTTGTTCAAATTTATTTTGGCGCTTTGGTTGCGGGGCTGCGGGCCGGGCGGGTGTTCAATACCTGGCCGGATATCGACGGCGCTTTCATCCCGTCATCCGCGCGGCTGTTTTTCGAAACGCCGTGGTGGCGCAATTTCTTCGACAATGTGCTGACCGTGCAATTCACGCATCGCATGACGGCCTATGCGCTGCTGACGCTGGCACTGCTGCATTTGGTGCAGACTGTGCGCGCCAAGGCGTCGCGATCGTTGGTGACTGGCGCTTTGGCGCTTGTGATTGCTGTTTCGATGCAAGCTGTGATTGGGATCATTACGCTGCTGTATCAGGTGCCGATCGGGCCGGCGCTGGCGCATCAGGCCGTCGCAATTGTGGTCCTGACGCTCGGGGTCTGCCATGTCGATCGGCTGGTGCCGCGACGATCCGCCGAGCGCCAGCAGAGTTTCCGATTGGCGACGACGCCCGCAGAGTAGGATTTGCGACGAGCAATGCTGTCGTCACCCGGCTTGACCGGGTGATCCAGGAATGACGAACGCTCAAGCCAAATCATAAAGGCTGCGGCGGACGGGGCACCCGCTTTCGCGGGTGCGACGTTCTCGTTGTTTGGGCGCGCGCAGCCTATGTCGCCAAAGCCTGCTCAAGATCCGCGATCAAGTCTTCCTTGTCCTCGATGCCGATCGACAAGCGCACGACGTTCGGGCCAGCGCCGGACAGCGTCTTGGCATCGTCGGCCAATTGGCTGTGCGTCGTCGAGGCCGGGTGGATCACCAGCGAGCGGGTGTCGCCGACATTGGCGAGATGCGAGAACAGCTTCAGGTTCGCGACCAGAGCGACGCCCGCGTCATAGCCACCCTTGAGGCTAAACGTGAACACCGCACCCGCGCCCTTTGGCGCATATTTGCGCGCGAGATTGTTATACTTGTTGCCGGCAAGGCCGGAGTAATTCACCGCCTCGACGCCCGGATGCGTCGACAACCATTCCGCGACCGCTTTGGCATTTTCGCAGTGGCGCTGCATGCGCAGCGGCAGTGTCTCGATGCCGGTCAGGATCATGAAGGCGTTGAACGGCGACAGCGCCGGGCCGAGATCGCGCAGGCCGAGTACGCGGCATGAAATCGCGAAGGCGAAATTGCCGAACGTCTCCTGCAATTTGATGCCGTGATATTCCGGGCGTGGCTCGCTGAGCATCGGATATTTGTTACCGACCGACCAGTCGAACGTGCCGGCATCGACGATGATGCCGCCGATCGAATTGCCATGACCGCCGAGAAATTTCGTCAGGGAGTGGACCACGATGTCAGCGCCGTGATCGATCGGGCGGATCAGATAAGGCGACGCCAAAGTGTTATCGACAATCAAAGGCACGCCAGCCTTGCGCGCCACGGCTGAGACAGCTTCGATGTCGGTGATCGATCCCGCCGGGTTGGCGATCGATTCAATGAAGATCGCCTTGGTGCGCGGCGTGACCGCGCGTTCGAAGCTGGCGACGTCATCCGGATCGGCCCACACCACATTCCAGCCAAAAGATTTGAAGGCGTGGGTGAACTGATTGATCGAGCCGCCATAGAGTTTGCGCGCGGCGATGAACTCGTCGCCGGGCTGCAATAATTGCTGCATCACGATCATCTGGGCCGCGTGGCCTGATGCGACCGCGACAGCCGCCGTGCCACCTTCGAGCGCGGCGACGCGCTCTTCCAGCACTGCATTGGTCGGGTTTCCGATGCGCGTATAGATGTTGCCGAAAGCCTGCAATCCGAACAAGGACGCCGCGTGATCAGCGTCGTTGAAGACGAAGGATGTCGTCTGGTAGATCGGCGTCGCGCGCGCGCCCGTTGTCGGGTCCGGCTGTGCGCCGGCATGAACGGCAAGGGTGGCAAAGCCAGGCTGGCGGTCGGTCATTGTTTCGTCCCTGAGATGATGGAATTTGAATTGCTGCGCATGCTGATGGTCTGCGCCGCCGCCGTCAAGGCGATGGGTGATTTACGCAATGACCCCACTGTCGCGGTGCGGAAGCAAGAAATATTTCTCTCTACGCGCGGCCGATCAGGCCTGATCGTTCTTTCGCTTCGCAGCATTGTCAGACGCCGTCGTGCTGCCGCCGCCGACGCTGGCGCGATTCAGCGACAGTCGCATGCCCATCGTGGGCACCGGCGCGCGTTTCGAAGATAGCGTCCGTGAATTGACGCCCATCCACGAGATCTCCGACGATAGCCGGCCATACTCGATCTTCGGACAGCGATTCATCACGACCAAAAGACCAGCAGCTTCGGCCTTCGCGGCGGCATCGTCATTGCGCGCACCAAGTTGCATCCAGATCACTTTCGGCAATGGCGACAGTGCCAAAGCCTGATCGACGACCGGCATGATGTGTTCAGACGACCTGAAAATATCGACCATGTCGATCGGACGATCGATGTCATTGAGCGACGCGACGAATGGTTTGCCGACGAGGCTCTTGCCGACATGGCCGGGATTGACAGGGATCATGTCATAGCCGCGTTCGGCGAGATATTTGAAAGCGAAATAGCTCGGCCGCACATTTTGCGGCGACGCACCGATCATCGCGATGGTTTTTACGTCACCAAGAATCTTGCGGATGTAGTCGTCATTATAGCTGTCGTGATTCATAGCGCTTAGCGATCCTGCCATGTCGGCGGTCGTTTCTCGATGAACGCGCCGATGCCTTCTTCGGCGTCGCGCGCCATCATGTTCTCGGTCATCACTTGCGACGCAAACTTGTAGGCGTCCTGCAATGACATTTCGGCCTGGCGATAAAACGCCTCCTTGCCGATCTTCAATGTGTAGGCCGACTTCGACGCAATCTGCGTGGCGAGTTCGATTGCGATCGCGCGCTCCGTGTCAGCGGCAACGACGCGATTGACGAGGCCGATTTCGCGGGCGCGCTCGGCGGAAATCATCTCGCCGGTCAGCAGCATTTCCATCGCCTGCTTGCGCGGGACGTTGCGCGACAAAGCCACCATCGGCGTCGAACAGAACAATCCGATATCGACGCCCGGCGTCGCGAAGCGCGCAGCATCAGATGCAATGGCAAGATCGCAACTTGCGACCAATTGGCAGCCGGCGGCGGTGGCGACGCCCTGCACGGCGGCAATGACTGGCTTCGGAAGTTTAACGATCGCCTGCATCATTTCGCTGCATGCGGTCATCATCTGCGTGAAGAACGCGCGGCCGCGATCGGCGTCGGTGCGGCGTGCGGTGAGTTCTTTCATATCGTGGCCGGCCGAAAACGTAGTGCCGCTGGCGGCGATCACCACGGCGCGCACGCTTGTATCATCGCGGATCGCATCGAGCGCGGCATGCAGTTCGGCGATCAATCCTTCGGAAAGAGAGTTGCGCGCGGCGGGTCGGTTGAGCGTCAGAATCGCGACCGGACCGATGGTGTCGCGGATGAGTTGAGGTGCTGGCGATGCGGCGCGAGCAGGCTGGGCATTCATTGGCAAGTCCGTATTCAGGTCCGTATTCAAGTCCGTATCCAGGTCCGGATTCAGGTCCGTGTGCTGGGCAGATGCGTCACTGTATTGTAACAGAACCACAGAGGCGAGGGCAGGTGACACTGTCGGCTGGGAATGGAAACGATATGACGATTGCGAAGATGAGCGTGGCGGAGCTGGAAACTTTTTTGCATCACGAGTTTCCGCAGGCCTTCAGCGCCGGTGATATCTCCATCGAAAGCGCCGACGGCACCACCGCTTTGCTGCGTCAGCGTTACAGCGAGCGCATGCTGCGTCCCGGTGGCACCGTATCCGGGCCGACGCTGATGGCACTTGCGGATTTTGCGATGTATGTCGTGCTTCTGTCGGCGATCGGACCGGTCGGTCTCGCCGTTACCACCAACCTCAACATCAATTTTTTACGCAAGGGCCAGCCGGGGCAGGACGTGATGGCGGCGGCAAAGCTGATGAAGCTCGGCAAGCGCCTCGCGGTCGGCGAAGTAACGCTGCTGTCTGGGACGACGCCCGATCCGATTGCACAGGTGACAGCAACCTATTCCATTCCAAATGCTGCGCAATCATAAGGGTATTATCGCACCATAATTGTAAGCTTCTGTTATTGCTACGGAAAATATCATACAACAGCATTGACGATTGACGGGCGCTTATCTAGAAGTCTGCGCAGTCCGGTGCAGTGCGCCGAATTCCTCCTTTCACGGATTTTTCAACATGAAGACGTTTTCGGCCAAGCCCGCCGAGATCACGAAGAAGTGGATCGTCATCGACGCCACTGGCCTCGTGGTCGGTCGTCTCGCGACATTGGTCGCGAACCGCCTGCGCGGCAAGCATCTCCCGATCTATACACCGCATGTCGATTGCGGTGACCATGTCATCATCGTCAACGCCGCCAAGGTGGTGCTGACGGGTCGCAAGCGCGAAAACAAAGTGTATTACAACCACACCGGCTTTATCGGCGGCATCAAGGAGCGCACTGCAAAGTCGATCCTCGAAGGCCGTTTTCCGGAGCGCGTCGTCGAGAAGGCCATCGAGCGCATGATCCCGCGCGGCCCGCTCGGTCGCGTGCAGTTCGGCAATCTGCGCGTCTATGCAGGTGGCGAGCATCCGCATGAAGCCCAGCAACCCGAAGCGCTCGATGTCGCTTCGATGAACCGCAAGAATATGAGGGCCGCGTAATGTCCGATACCATGCAGTCCCTCGATCAGCTCTCGCAGCTCAAGACCTCATCCGTTGCTGCCGACGCTCCGCAATACGTCAAGAAGGTCGACAAGCACGGCCGCGCTTACGCCACCGGCAAGCGCAAGGACGCGGTCGCCCGCGTCTGGATCAAGCCGGGTGCCGGCAAGATCGTCGTCAACACCCGCGAAGTTGAAGTCTACTTCGCTCGTCCGGTGCTGCGGATGTTGATCCAGCAGCCGCTGGTCGCCGCAGCCCGTGCCGGTCAGTATGACGTGATTTGCACCGTCGCCGGTGGTGGTCTGTCCGGTCAGGCTGGTGCGGTTCGCCACGGCATCTCCAAGGCGCTGACCAACTTCGAACCCGATTTGCGCGGCGTTCTAAAGAAGGGTGGCTTCCTGACCCGCGACAGCCGCGTCGTCGAGCGCAAGAAGTACGGCAAGGCGAAGGCCCGCAAGTCCTTCCAGTTCTCGAAGCGTTAATCCAGGTTTCGGAACTTTCGCGATCACCATTGCGGGTTCCATTCGCGGATTGCGACACGCCATCAGATCAAGGGCACCTTCGGGTGCCCTTTTTCGTTGCGCGGTAAACGTCAGCGTTTTGCGGACAAATTGATGCAACTTAATGTGGAAAATTTGCTTGTCGGCGCAAACAGATTTCCAAGGAGCTTCAGCTAGCTTCGATGAGGATGCGATCCCGATTCGTTTGCATTCCGTCGTCCTGCTGGAAATGATCATTGGTGACAGGCTCATGTTGCTCGATACATCCACGCTCTATCTGGTTGCGACGCTTGTCGCGGCGATGCTGGGATTGATGCTGCTGTTCTTCGGACGTCAGGAGAAGATCGCGGCACTGAACTGGTGGGGTGTCGCGTATCTGCTCGGTGCGGCATCGACGGCGTTGTGGACGTTGGCCGGACCGCTGCTCGGCGAAACGCTGACGCTTGCATTTAACGCCGTGGGTTTCATCGCTTGTGGTCTGGTGTGGACGGCGGCCCGCGTGTTTCACGGCCGCGCGCCGAACTGGGCCGGATTGTTCGCCGGCGCTGCGGCCTGGCTTGTCGCGGTGTTGGTGTTGCAATCCGAAACCTCGTCGATCCGGATCACGGTCGGCGCGGGCATTATCGCGATCTACGCAGCGCTAACCGCCGCCGAATTGTGGACCGAACGCCGCAAGTCAATGCAGAAGCGCTGGCCGACAATGTTGGTGCCGCTGCTACATGGTCTGGTTCTAATGCTGCCCGTCGTGATCGGCGATCTCGTTGCGACCGATCAAAAGCCATTCGAGCGCAGTGCGTGGGCCGCGATCTTCGCAATCGAATTGGTGCTCTATGCAATCGGCACCGTGTTCGTGATCTTCCTGCTAGTGTCTGAGCGCACGCTGCGTGCTCACAAAGCGGCAGCCTCGATTGATCCGTTGACCGGATTGTTCAATCGCCGCGGCTTTGCCGAGGCCACCGCAAAGATGATCGCTCGGGAAGAGAAGGCGTCGCGGACGGTCTCGGTTATGATCTTCGATATCGATCACTTCAAATCGATCAATGATAATTTCGGTCATCCCGCCGGCGATGAAATCCTGAAACTGTTTTCATCGGTCGTGACACAGTCGCTCCGCGCCAACGACCTGTCCGGCCGTATCGGCGGCGAGGAATTTGCGGCCATGCTGCCCTGCTCGATTGAGGACGCCGTGATCGCAGCCGATCGCGTCAGGCTGACATTTGCACAGAGTGGCATTGCCGTCGATGACACGCCCGTGGAGACGACGGTCAGCATCGGCGTCGCGAGCGGACCGGTTGGCACCACGCTCGACGTGCTGCTGGTCGCTGCCGACGCGGCGCTCTATCAGGCCAAGCGCTCGGGCCGCAATCGGACCGAAACCGCGACGGATATGTCGCCAAGCCTCGCCGATAACAAACGGCTGGACGCGAACAAGGCTGCGCAGGCGCGCAAGCCAAATGTCGTCAGCCGCGCGCCGATCATCGGCGAACTGCAAGTCTGATTTTTGAGAGTGTGATTTTCTGCGCAGGGTGAGCTACAGGTGTCCGCCTCAGAATAAAGGGATGGAAACCATGATTACCGAAATCGCGCAGATCGACGTCAAACCCGAGAGCGAAGCCGACTTCGAGGCCGCTGTCGAAAAAGCCCGCGCCGTGTTCGCACGCGCCAAGGGTTTCCACGGATTCGAACTGCATCGCTCGATCGAAAAGCCGCAGCGCTATCGTTTGATGGTGAAGTGGGAGACCTTGGAAAATCACACGGTCGATTTTCGCGGCTCCGAGGACTTCACCGCATGGCGCGGCCTGGTCGGCAGCTTCTTCGCGTCGCCGCCTGAAGTCGAACACACCGAGACGGTGGTGAAGACGTAAAGACGATCGCCTTTACGAGGCGGCCGAGGTCTTGATCTCGGCTTCCTTGTAAATGTGGCGCAACGCGACCTTGATGATCGCAATCAGCGGCAGCGCCAGCGCCAGTCCCCATAGCCCGAACAACACGCCGAGGAAAATCTGCGCGGCGAACAAAGTCGCCGGCGGGATTTCGATGGCATGGCGTTGGATCAGCGGCGTCAGCACATTGCCTTCCAGAAACTGAATGAAGAGATAGAGGCCGATCGAGCTGAGGATCGCCGTGAGGCCTGAGCCGAGGCTGGCCAGCACGATCAATGTTCCGGCGATCACAGCGCCGACGGTCGGGATGAACGACAGCAGGCCGGTCAGAAAGCCGAGCACCAGCGCGCCGGGGATGCCGATGAAGGTGAGACCGATTGCGGTGACGGCGAATAGCGACGCCATCGTCAGCAATTGGCCGAGCAACCAGCGCTTCAACGTCTCGCCGAGATCATCGATCAAACGTTCGGCCTGCCGGCCATGCTTGGTCGGCACGAAGCTCAAAATGCCCTTGCGATAGATCGAAGGCTGAGCCGCGAACAAAAGTCCGAGAAAGATCACGACAAAAATATTGCCGAGAGTTTCGATCGCGCCGGACAGCACCTTAAAGGTCTGGCCGAGCACCGCCGAGGTGCCGGATGCAATCGCGCCGACGCCCGGAAAAGCAGAATGCGCTTTTGCGGCAGCGCCAGATGGTTCGGATTTGCCGGAACCGGAACTGGACTCGGCACTGTTCGATGTCGCGGCATCCGCTGCAGCGGCGGCTGCGGTCTTGGCGTCAAAATTCATGAAGCTGGTATCGACACCGCGCGCTTCGAGGAAGCTCTTCACATTGCCGACCTGCGATTTGATCGTGGTGCTCAGCGCCGACGCCTGACCTGCAATCGTGGTGCCGCCGAGCACGACGACGCCTGAAAACAACGCGACCAGCAGAAGGCCAACGACGCCGAGACGCAGCGCATAGGGGCCGCCCATCAATTTGCCGATCAGTTCGGCCAACGCGTTCAGGAACACGCCGAATAGAATGCCGGCGAAAATCAGGAACAGCGTGCCGGCCGAATACCATGTCAGCCCCAACAACGCCGCGAAGGCCACGGTTGCGCAGCCGCCGACGCCGATCGACCAAGCCTGGTCTTTGCGGGTTTGTTCGTGATCTTCGAAGAGCGGCACTGCGATGTCCTTGAGCTTTGAGTCCGGCGCACTCTCTCGACAAACCGGGGCGGGATCAAGGGCAGGGCGCAGGAACGCAGCGTCGCGTTGACCCTGCGGCGCGCATCGGGCAGATCGGTGTCATCGCAGACCGCAAAGGGACGTCGCATGATCCGAAAATTTGCCGGTCCGTTTTTGCTGCTGGCCGCGATCGTGATCGGCGACCAGATCCGGATCCACCGGCCCGATCACAAATACCGGCTCACGATCGAGGTCGAGACACCACAGGGGCTGCGCGCGGCGTCCGGTGTGATGTCGGTGCATCCCGATCGCGGCTACACCAAGGGCGGCTCGACGCAGACCAAGGGCGATGCGGTATTCGTCGATCTCGGCGGCGGAAAAAATCTGATTGCATTGCTCGCGCATCATGGCGATCGCGGCATTGATCTCGACGGCACCAATTACATCGCCGTGCGCGCCTTCGCTGCGGCCGGGCAGCGCGCGGTGTTTCGTCAGATGGACAAAGTGAAGGGCTTTGTGCCGGTTGTGGGATCGGTGATGCCGGTGCTGGCGACATTCTCCGATCCAAACGACCCGGCGACCATGCGGGAGGTCAAACCCGCCGATGTCGAGACTGCGCTCGGGGCAGGGTATCGCTTGAAGGGTGTTTCGGTCGAGGTCGTCCCGAACGGATTCTGGCCACTCGATGTCGGCGGCGTGTTCGGCGTGCCGGTGACGCGCGGCATCGCTTTGAGGCTGCCGTGGCTTACGCGGTCCGATGGCGCTGCACGGGCTGTGCAAGCGGCGGCCTTGCCGATGCAGCCGGGCGCGGACGCACAGTTGGTGTTCACGCGGGATTGACGATTGAACCGGCCAGCCGAACAAAAAAAGCGCCCCTTTCGGAGCGCTTTTTCCATTGATCATGTGAGCTGCGATTACAGCGAATAATACATGTCGAATTCGACCGGGTGCGGCGTCATTTCGTAACGCATCACTTCGGTCATCTTCAGTTCGATGTAGCTGTCGATGAAGTCATCATCGAACACGCCGCCGTGCTTGAGGAAGCCGCGATCCTTGTCGAGATTGTCAAGCGCCTCGCGGAGCGAACCGCAGACGGTCGGGATCGACTTGAGCTCTTCCTTCGGCAGATCGTACAGATCCTTGTCCATCGCCGGACCCGGATCGATCTTGTTCTTGATGCCGTCGAGGCCAGCCATCAGCATCGCCGCGAAAGCGAGATACGGATTGGCCATCGGGTCGGGGAAACGGACCTCGACGCGCTTGGCTTTCGGCGATGTGGTGTAGGGGATGCGGCACGACGCCGAACGGTTACGCGCGGAATAGGCCAGCAGCACCGGCGCTTCGTAGCCGGGGACCAGGCGCTTGTAGGAGTTGGTCGACGGATTGGTAAAGGCATTGACCGCCTTGGCGTGCTTGATGATGCCGCCGATGTAAAACAGGCAGGTCTCGGAAAGGTCGGCATATTTATTGCCGGCGAAGACCGGCTTGCCGTCCTTCCAGATCGACTGGTGCACATGCATGCCCGAGCCGTTATCGCCGAACACGGGCTTCGGCATGAAGGTGGCGGTCTTGCCGTAGATGTGCGCGACCTGATGGATGCAATACTTATAAATCTGCATCTGGTCGGCCATGTAGGTCAGCGTGTCGAACTTCATGCCCAGTTCGTGCTGGGCGGACGCGACTTCGTGGTGATGCTTCTCGACCTTGACGCCCATCTTGGCCATCGCGCCGAGCATTTCGGATCGCATGTCCTGCACCGAATCCTGCGGCGGGACCGGGAAGTATCCGCCCTTGGTGCGAATGCGGTGGCCGAGATTGCCGCCCTCATATTCGGTGTCGGAGTTGATCGGCAGTTCCGACGAATCGAGACGGAAACCCGTATTGTAGGGATTGGCCGAAAACCGCACGTCATCGAACACGAAGAACTCGGCTTCCGGGCCGACCATGACGGTGTCGCCGATGCCCATCGTCTTGACCATGGCCTCGGCCTTCTTGGCGATGCCGCGCGGGTCGCGGTTGTAACGCTCGCCGGTCGAGGGTTCGAGAATATCGCAGGTAATGACCATCGTGGTCTCTGCGAAAAACGGGTCGATCACGGCCGTCTCGGGATCGAGCATCAGCATCATGTCGGACTCGTTGATCGCTTTCCAGCCGGCGATCGAAGAACCATCGAACATCGTGCCTTCGGCAAAAATCTCTTCGTCAATCATCGAGATGTCGAAGGTGACGTGCTGCCACTTGCCGCGCGGATCGGTGAAACGCAGATCGACGTATTTGACGTCATTGTCCTTGATGGACTTCAAGACTTCTTTGGCGGTGGTCATGATTACCTCTTGTTTCCTCTGTCAAACCGACGCGCTGGTTTGTGCCATGTCAGTATGACAGGTCAATAGGAAGCGGCCGCCTGAGGGCGGCTGAAGCAAGGCATTTTGACCAAAAGTCCGACGCGGGTGGTCAGATCGCGTCGACGCCGGATTCGCCGGTTCGGATGCGGATGACTTCCTCGATATTCGATACGAAAATCTTACCGTCGCCGATCCGGCCGGTCTGGGCGGCGCGCCGGATGGCGTCGATCGCCTTTTCGACGAGTTCGTCTGCGATCACGATCTCGATCTTCACCTTGGGCAGGAAATCCACGATGTATTCGGCACCGCGATAGAGTTCGGCATGGCCCTTCTGACGCCCGAAACCCTTGGCTTCGGTCACGGTGATACCCTGAAGCCCGACTTCCTGCAGGGCTTCCTTCACCTCGTCGAGCTTGAAGGGCTTGATGATGGCTTCGATCTTCTTCACGCGGCGTCTCCCCGGCACTTCCGTTATCTAAAATTGGCTCGACACGTCGGTCTGCGCGGTCGGCGCAATGTCCTTCATGTCAAAGTTTTCGATGGACCGTCGTTGCGCTGTAAGGTCGCAGGCGACGGGAACGCTTCATTGCGCCGGACTTTCCTCACACGATGCGTCGCGTTGGTTTGACCCGCCACGCATTAAGCATCGCACGCATTAAGCATTGTCTGTGCCAGTTGGCAGTCGTCCGGTTTTCAACGTGTTATCAAGTGCTGATCCGGTACCGCAGACGCTATGCCGAAACTGAGCGGTGCGTATTGATGATTTTATGTGCAATAAGCTCATTAAGTAGTCAATGCGAGCGTGGTTGATCTGACAGGATCAATTCATGCCTGCGGACAAGGCGACATTTTGACAGGAATTAGAGCATGCATGTGCTGACGACCGCTGAAATGGACCGCGCTGACCAAATCACGATCAGTGCCGGTCAGTCGGGTTTCGCACTGATGCAGGCTGCGGGCCGCGCTGTCGCGGATGCCGCTATCGATCTCGTCGATGACGAGGATGGCGAGATTCTGGTCGTCTGTGGTCGCGGTAATAATGGCGGCGACGGCTTTATCGCGGCGGCCGAGCTGGCCAAACGCGGCCGCGAGGTCGCCGTTATGCTGCTGTGCCAGCGCGAGACCTTGAGCGGTGACGCCGCGCAAGCGGCGGCCGCATGGGCGGGCCCGATGCGGCCGTTCGACGAACAGGCGATCGGCACGCCTGCGCTCATCATCGATGCCATTTTCGGGGCAGGGCTCAATCGACCGGTGAAAGGCGATCCGCGCGCGATCATCGAGGCGATCAATGCCAGCGGCGTGCCCGTGCTGGCCGTTGATCTGCCGAGCGGCATCAACGGCAATACCGGCACGGTGATGGATGTTGCAGTGACGGCGGTCGAGACGGTGACCTTCTTTCGCCGCAAGCCCGGCCACCTGCTGATGCCGGGCCGGACACATTGCGGGCTGGTCCGGGTGGTCGATATCGGCATTGATGACAGCGTGCTCGACGAGATCGCGCCAGCGACATCCGAGAACGAGCCCGACCTCTGGGACGGCGTGTTCCCGGTGCCGAAGGTCGACGGCCATAAATATGCGCGCGGCCATGCCGTCATCGTGTCCGGTGAAATGTCGTCAACCGGTGCCGCCCGGCTGGCGGCGCGGGCTGCGCTGCGGGGTGGGGCCGGGCTGGTGACCATGGCATCGCCGACCGACGCGCTGGCGGTCAACGCGACAGCGATGACGGCCGTGATGCTTCGCGCCATCGACACGCCGGAGCAGTTCGCGGAGCTACTTGGCGACAAACGGTTCAATGCCTGTGTCATCGGGCCAGGTGCCGGCATCAACGACCGGACCCGCGCTTTCGTGCTGGCGCTTCTTGCCGCCAAACGGGCCGCAGTTCTGGATGCCGATGCGCTGACGAGTTTCGCCGACTCGCCCGAGGTGCTGTTCGCGGCCGTTCAAGCGGCGCCGAACACACCTATTGTTCTGACACCACATGAAGGTGAGTTTCGTCGTCTTTTCAGTCAGATGGGAAACAAACATCCATTTAAGTCTAAACTCGAACGGGTGCGTGCTGCGGCGGTCCGATCCGGTGCCGTCGTGTTGCTAAAGGGCCCTGATACGGTGGTGGCGTCGCCCGACGGGCGCGCAGCGATCGCGTCCAACGCTCCGCCCTGGTTGGCGACGGCCGGGTCCGGCGATGTGCTCGCCGGTCTGATCGGCGCGATGCTTGCGCAAGGCGTGCCGGCCTATGAAGCGGCCTGCATCGGCGTCTGGATGCATGGCGAGGCCGGTAGCGAGGCCGGGCCGGGGCTGATCGCCGAGGATTTGCCCGACGTGCTTCCGGCAGTGTTCCGGCGCGCCTTCACCGCGCTCGGCGTCGAGTTCTGATTCAGTCGACCAGATAGGACCGCACGAGGCGTAGTGCGGCCCCGTCGGTCGCGACCGTCTGCATCGGGTAGAGGCCGGGGAACTCTGCGGCGAAGGCGACGCGCTGGGTCTGGCCGGGACCGACCGCCAGCGTATCCAGCCAGAACGGCTTCCAGCCATCGTCGAGACGATCCAGCAGCCGAAAATGATGGCCGTGCAAATGGAAGACGGCGGGTTTCGCGCCGCGATTCGTCAGCGCCAGAACGACGATCCGGCCGCGCTTGACCTTGAAGGCAGGCAGCGGCGGCGCAGAGAATGGCAACCAGTCGGCGGTGCCAAGCGCCAGGTCGATCCGTAATGCGGACTTCAGGTCGAGTTGCGCGGGCAGGCCGTTCGACGGCAACGGGGCTGAACTCGGCGGCGGTGCGGGCCGGACGGGCTTGGCATCCGACACGATGAGCTTGCCAATCGGATGCGCCTCGCGTCCGTTGAAAAGAGTGATCGCCAACGTCGAACCAGCGGCCTTTGTGGCATCGATGACTGTATCGACCCGCGATCCCGGCGTCAGCACGACCATGCCGTCGCGGGCCAGAAACGGCTCGGACGGCTGCCCATCGATCGCTAATATAAGAACATCAACATCTGTAAATTTGATTGCAATCACAGTTTGTTGGCAGGAGTTGATAAGGCGAAATCTGAGGCGCTGATTCTGGCTGGCCGTGACGTCGAAATTGGCAGTGCCGTTCACCGTGAAGATCGTAGCGGCATCGCCGGGGTCGCTGCCCGGCTGCAAGGCGGTGCCATCCGGCTTGAGCCGCCAGTCTTGAAACAGCAACACCTCGTCACGGTCGATCGTCAGCGGTTCCGGCTCAGAGACAATGATCGGTCGGGGCGTCGATGGCTTGGTCTGGGCCAAGTCGGGCGTTAGCAGATCGAGCAGCAGGGTTCCGGCATGGCGGAAGATGACAGGCGTGGTCGCGCTGGCATTCGGCGCGATCGCCGGGCGGCCGGTGATCGGTTCTGCCGCCGGATTTCCGTCAAGCCCACGCCAAATCAGCGCGACGGGAACCGGCAGTCGATTCGTCAGCGTGACGTCGATGGTCTCGCCTTTTTTGAAGCGCAGCGGTCCGGCATCCACGCCGCCCGCGAGTTGCCAGATCGGCGTCGGCGGCTGCCCGGATTTGAGACCGATCGTCCCGGCGACGGCTTCCAGCGCCAGCACCGTTCGGGCCTGCGCGCCGGCTGGAGCGATTGGCGAAACAAGGATGGCACCGAGGCCGCCGAGAACAATGCGGCGGTCGAGAAACAAACGATGATCGGTCATCACCGATCCCGACCACCTTCGGGCTGTCCTGTCCAGACGCTGAACTGTCGCGACGTGAGAGACTGCAGCCATTTTTTTGCTGCGGATCACGTTGGCCATGTTATACGCCCGCCACATCGCAGCCGAACGAATGCAGCTAGCGGGCGTGGCGGAATTGGTAGACGCGCTGGATTTAGGTTCCAGTGACGCAAGTTGTGGGGGTTCGAGTCCCTCCGCCCGCACCACTCGCAGACCACATTGCTTGCAGATCCGGCTGCCGACAGATTTTGAGCGAACTGACGCGAGGCACTCCGCCATGCGTCGTAACATGGACAAGACCCGGCCCAGTGCCGGACCAAGCGGGAAGACAATATTATGCAGGTCACGGAAACGCTCGCCGAAGGTTTGAAGCACGAATTCCAGATCAACGTCCCCGCCGCTGACATCGAAGCCAAGGCCGATGCGAAGCTGGCCGACATGAAGGACAAGGTGAAGCTGAATGGCTTCCGTCCGGGCAAGGTGCCGGTTGCGCATCTCAAGCGCATGTATGGCCGCTCGGTGATGGCCGAGACGATCGAACAACTGATCCGCGACACCAATAGCGGCATTTTCACCGAGCGCGGCTTCAAGCTTGCGACCGAGCCGAAGGTGACGATGCCCACCGAGGAAAAGGACGTCGAGGCGATCCTGTCCGGCAAGTCGGACCTCACTTACAGCGTCGCGATCGAAGTCGTGCCGCCGATCGTACTGGCCGATTTCAAGTCGTTTTCCGTTGAGAAGCCGGTTGCGGATGTGTCGGATTCGGATGTCGACGAGGCAATCAAGCGAATCGCCGATCAGAACAGGAGCTACGACGCCAAGGCTGACGACGCCAAGGCGGAAAGCGGCGATCGCGTCACCGTGTCCTTTAAGGGCACCATTAACGGCACCCCGTTCGACGGCGGCACCGGCGAAGGCATTCAGGTCGTAATCGGCTCGAACACTTTCATTCCCGGTTTCGAGGAGCAGCTCGTCGGCATCGGCAAGGATGAGACCCGGACGCTCAAGGTTGATTTCCCGAAGAACTATGCCAGCGAGCAACTCGCCGGCCAGCCGGCCGAGTTCGAGACCACCGCGACGCTGATCGAAGGCCCGAAGGATGCGGCGATTGACGACGAGTTCGCCAAGATGCTCGGCCTCGAATCGCTCGACAAGCTCAAGGAAGCCGCCCGCGACCGCCTTACTCAGGAATTCGCCGGTGCGACCCGCCAGCGCGTCAAGCGCTTGCTGCTCGACCGTCTCGACGAGACCCATCGCTTCGACGCGCCGCCGTCGCTGGTCGATGAGGAATTCCGTCTGATGTGGGATTCAATCAAGGCCGAGATGGCGTCGAGCAACAAGACCTTCGCCGACGAGAACACCACCGAAGAGGCCGCGCAGGACGAATACAAGAAGATCGCCGACCGCCGCGTCCGCCTCGGACTCGTGCTTTCGGAGATCGGCGAGAAGAACAAGATTAGCGTCACCGACGACGAAGTCGGCCGCGCGGTGGTCGAACGCGCCCGTTCGATGCCGGGCCGCGAGAAGGAAGTCTGGGACTATTATCGCAGCAATGCCAACGCGCTGGCCCAGCTTCGTGCGCCGATCTACGAGGATAAGGTGGTTGATTTCATTCTCGAACTCGCCACCGTGACCGAAAAGAAGGTGTCGCGCGACGACCTCTATAAGGATGAAGACGCCGAGAAGCCGGCGGTCTGATCGGCTTCCATTAGCCATATCCGGCGTCCTGCTTTGCCGTGGTCTCGCGAATCAGTTTGACTGTCACTCGGCAACGCGGCCCGCTTTTGCGGTTCA
>JAYUEY010000055.1:0-7566 GCA_043739005.1 Tardiphaga sp. | reverse complement strand
CGTGTTTTCCCGCAAGCGGCGCATCAATACACTGGTCCGGCGATCAACGAAACGTTCCGTGAGCCGTTCATGAAGGGCATCTGACAGTTTATTTTCGATCTCGCGTGAGATTCCCTGCCAATATTCGGGATCCGCGAGCCAATCTGGACGATTTGCCACAAAGGTCCAGGTTCTCACCTGCGCGATTCGACCCGATAAAGTGTCGATATCGCCGTCGGTGCGGTCGGCCTGCGCGATCTGTTGGCCGAACCATGCATCCGGGATGCGGCCGCGCTTCATCAGAAACGTAAATAATGTCACCACCAGTTCGGCGTGGGCGGCCGGGGCGACGCGGCGGTAATCCGGAATCTGGCAGGCGTCCCACAGCCGTTCGACGGCGACCTTGCCCTGCGCCATCTCGCGGACATCGGCGTCGCGCGCGGCATGGTCGAGCACGCGAAGATCCTCGGCAATCGGCGCGCGGGTCAGCGCGTCATGATTGGGCGTCTGTGCCAGCGAGACCTGCAATGCGCCGATCGAGGAGAAATCGAGCTTGGCATTGCGCCATTGCAGCACCTTCACGCTGTCGAAGGTGTGGTTCTGAAGCGCGTTGACCAGTTCGTGCTCGAACGGCGCGCAGCGGCCAGTGGTGCCGAAGGTGCCGTCGCGGGTCGCGCGGCCGGCACGGCCGGCGATCTGCGAAAATTCCGACGGGTTCAGCCGGCGAAACTGATAGCCGTCATATTTGCGGTCAGATGCGAAGGCGACGTGATCGACGTCGAGATTGAGGCCCATGCCGACCGCGTCCGTCGCAACGAGATAATCGACGTCGCCGTTTTGAAACATCTCCACCTGGGCGTTTCTGGTGCGCGGGCTGAGCGAGCCGAGCACAACGGCCGCGCCGCCATGCTGGCGGCGGATCAGTTCGGCAATCGCATAGACCTCGTCGGCGGAAAACGCGACAATCGCGGTGCGCCTTGGCTGCCGCGTGATTTTGCGGTCACCGGCAAATTCGAGTTGCGACAATCGCGGCCGGGTGACGATGCTGGCACCGGGCAGCAATCGTTCGATGATCGGCCGCATCGTCGCGGCACCGAGCAGCAGCGTCTCGTCACGGCCACGGCGATTGAGAATGCGGTCGGTAAAAACATGACCGCGTTCGAGATCAGCCGCGATCTGGATTTCATCGACGGCCAGAAAAGACACATCGATGTCGCGCGGCATCGCCTCGACGGTCGAGACCCAGTAACGCGGCTTCGGTGGCTTGATCTTCTCTTCGCCGGTGATCAGCGCGACCGCTTCCGGGCCGGCGCGCGCGGCGATCTTGTTATAGACCTCGCGTGCCAGGAGCCGCAGCGGCAGGCCGATGATCCCCGACGAATGCGCGAGCATCCGCTCAATCGCCAGATGCGTTTTGCCGGTATTGGTCGGCCCAAGCACGGCGGTGACACCCGCACCGGGGGCACGCTCGCTCTTAAAGGATGGGTTGGCGAAGGATGGCGGCGTAAAGGACTGGACCATAGGGGCGTGGATTTCCGAACGAAAGCGCGTCGCTCACGCTGAGAGTTGTTTCACAATGCGACGCTTGGAGGCCGCGCGATTAGGCTTTGGAACGAGTCCGGAACGAAACGCGCCCGAATCGCTGACTCCCCCTCATACGGCTTCGTTCTCCGCAACATCTCGCGTGAATTCGGCGAGACCGACACTACATCAAGTTTGACAAGGTGCGGCAAGCCGCGCCTTTCCGGCAAAACTCTTAACATGTCGAGTCACCGTCCACGGCCCAAGAGTCAACTGGATTCGGATGGCTCCCGGAAACTATTGCGTGCGCGAGGCCGAGCGCGGCGGCGCGGCCGAGGTGACAAACTGTGTGGCCTCCAGCATCGCGGTACCGAGCGGCGTCGGCACCGTCATGCGATAGGGCACCAGCACGCGGGTGCCAGCGATCGGCGCGAAGGTGACTTCCATATTGCGCTGGGCGGCAAGGTATTTGAGCCCCGGACGATCCGGAATATAGCCGGCGATCGGCGCGAAATAGACCGCGCAGACCACGACGGGACCGCGATAGCCCTTTTCGGACTTCACGGTTTCCATGCGCTTGAAATCGAGTTTGAGATCGTAGCGCATCCGGCCGTCGAAAATCGCGGCAGTGGTGCGGCAGGCCTCGGGGCCAACCGGATCGCCGGTGCCGGCGACACGCAGCAGCGATCCGGTCATCGGATCGAGCACGCCGCGCTTATGCGCATCGGTGACGGGGATGCGATCGAGATCGACCGGCGGCTCCGGTTCAATGGCGAACTCTTTGATCGCACCGGCGGCTAGCGCCATCCGCACGGTCTCCGACTTTTTCGACGATCGGCTGGTGGCGGTATAGCTCAGCGGCAACAATTGGCCGCCGACCACGCGCCCCTGCGCGGCACCCGTGCCGGAGCCGCCCGCAAAGGTTTGCATCAATCCGGTCGAGCCACCTTGCGCCGTTGCGGTATATTGATCGTCAGCGACCTCGATGGTCCAGGTGCCCTTGCCAACGGGAATGCCGGCCAGCGAGGCTTCATATTTCGCGTCGACCCGGCCCTGCGCCACGGCCGGCGTCAATCCGGCGAATCCCGCTGCTGCGAAAGCGGCAACAATCGCCAGTGCCGGGATCGGCCGAACCGTCATATCAGGGTGTCCTTCTCGATGCGGACAGCCTAAAATCCGGCAACCCGACAATCGTCGCATCATGTCGATACCGATTGCGCCCTTTATATGTTTGACGCGGCTCGTAAAATCGTCCGGCGCGCACAACGCGCCCGGCGCTGTCGTCGCCTGAGAATTTGGCTTCCGTTCTTGACGCCCCGTCGCGGTCCTTCTATAGGTTCGCGACTCCTGAAATGGACATGATTTACAACCCTCGCGCAGGCCATCTAGTCAGGCCAAATCGCGCTGCGGGGATGACACAAGGATTTTCGCCATGTCTCGGCGCTGTGAACTGACGGCCAAGGGCCCCCAGGTGGGCCACAAGGTAAGCCACTCGAACATCAAGACCAAGCGCCGGTTCCTGCCGAACCTGGTCAACGTGACGTTCATGTCGGATGCGCTCGGCCGCAATGTGCGCCTGCGTGTCTCGACCAATGCGCTGAAGAGCGTCGATCATCGCGGCGGCCTCGATGCCTTCCTGACGAAGGCCGGCACTGCCGAGCTGTCGCAGAAGGCCGTGCTGCTGAAGCGCGCGATCGAAAAGAAGCAGAACGCTGCGCCTGCACCGGTCGCTGCTGCGAGCTGATCGCTTCTGGCTCGCACAGCGAGTGTGAGCGAATTGAGAATTTGAAACGGGCGGGTCATATGACCCGGCCGTTTTGGTTTCAGTTCATTTTGATCCCGGCTGCCTGAATCACTGCTTTGCTGGCGGCGATTTCGCGAACGATGAAGCGATCCATTTCGGCCGTCGTCATCGCGGTGGTCTCGACGCCCATCTTCGTCAAGCTCTGCTGCATGGCCGGTTCACTCAGCACTTTATCTCCGGCGGCATGAAATTTCTCGACGATCTCGCGCGGCGTCTTCGACGGCATAAAAAGGCCGATCCAGTTGGCGCTTTCGCCGTTGGTGAGCCCTGCCTCGATCGGAGTCGGCACGTCCGGCAATTCCGCAACGCGCTTTGTCGACGACACGACCAGCGCACGAACCTGGCCCTCGCGGATCAGCGGCAGGGCTGTCGCCAGCGGACAAAAATAAAAGTCGATGCGACCGCCGAGGATGTCGGTGATCACCTCAGACCCGCCGCGATACGGGACATGAGTTGCCTCGAACCCGGCGGCGAGCCGAAACTTCTCGGCTGAAATATGCACGGCGCTGCCAATGCCGACCGAACCGTAAGAAATGACGGCGTCCTTCTTTTTTGCCGCCGTCATGAAGTCCTGCACGGTCATCCACGGTCGCGTCATCGGCACGATCATGACATTTGGCAGATAGCCGATCATCAGCACTGAAGACAGATCCTTGCTGACGTCGTAGCTGAGATTGGAGAAGATCGCCGGGCCGATCGTCAGCGCCGAGGAATGGCCCAGCACGCTGTAGCCGTCCGGTTCAGATTTGGCGACGATGCCTGTTCCCAGAGTGCCGCCTGCCCCGACGCGATTTTCGATCACGATCGGCTGGCCGAGTTCGGCGGATAATCGCTCGAACACCAGGCGCGGAACGACGTCGGTCGCGCTGCCTGCGCCGAACGGGATCGTCGCTTTGATGAGGCGCGTCGGCCATTCGGCTTGTGCCGCGATCGGCGTGAGAACGAGACCAATCGCCACAAGGATGGATTTCGGGGACAGCATCAGCGCAGGCTCCATGAATGAGACTGCGACGGCGTTGCAATTTCCGGACCGCCTAGGGCTTAAGATGCCGTGATAAACTCGCAGACTTCGTGGACAGCCGCCTCGACCGCTTGCGGATAAAGGCGACCGACCGTCTTCATGACCAGACTGACATTCAGTGTCACGATTCGGTTTGTCCGAATCCAGCTCGGTGCCGGTAGACTTCCGGAAGCAAGATCATTGGGCGCGATCGACAACCCATGTTCTGTCTGCGGTCGCGACGTCACGGGAAGTGCGATGAAATCGCCGTAGCTGTCTGGTGTCGTCAAAGCCAGAACAGGACGACGCTTGCTGGCCTACAGATCGGAAAACGGAAACGGGATCAGCAGCAGGTCGCCGCGCTCAGGCATCGTCCCAGACTTTGTCTTCAGCGTTATCCCAAACCGGCGCGAGCGACGCCGCCTGCGCAATCATCAAGTCGCGCGTATCGGCATCGGCCTGACGACGACGCAGATTTTCGACAAAAGTAAGGACCTCGCGGGCCAGCGGCTCCGGAAGTTCTTTGACCTGCTCGTAAATCCTGTCGGCAAATGTCATCCGGCTCTCCTCGTCGTCATCGAAGATTATACCATCTGTGCTAATCAACCAGCGTGAATTGCAACAGCAGTGTGCGCTGGATTATCGAGAAATTATCGTCGGAGATCATCGTGATGACAGTGTCGCCATCGGCGGTGACGTGGGTGTCGATGCCTTCCATATTGTCGATCTCGTGGCCTAAATCAGCATCGAAGATCGACGGGCCGTCGAGCAATGCGCCGGGCAACACGCTGGCGATCGGCACGCGGCGAATCCGAATCCCGACGCCGGCGACCAAGGAGAATTTCCGCTCCAGCAATAACAGATCGCCATTCGGCAGCAGGCCCGCATCGCTAATGTCGTAATTATCGGTCCGGTGCACCGCGAGCGCGCCGGGCTTCGACCCGCCGATCAACGCGCCGATGATATTGCCGTCGGCATCGAGCCCACGCTCGGAGATTGCCAGCAAGGCACCGGCGAGCGGCGCGTTTTTTGGCAGCACGACGAGCGATTCGAGACCCTTGTTGTTCGGCAGTTTGCGCAAGTTTGTCGGCAATGCCATCGGCTGCCCACGCGCGCGAATTCCGTCGCGGCCGAAATCAAACTTTAGGATTTGATTGACCCGCTCGATGCCGACATAGACCGTGCCGCCATCGCGCGCGAGCGACTCCGTGTCGTACCAGCGGCGCTTTGTGACCGGCTCGCCGTCCGGCCCGAGGATCGGCGCAACTTCAACATCGGCGAGCCCCGTCATCTCCTTGCCGGAATAAACGATGCGGCCGGTGAACCACGAGCCTTTATCGCTCAACGACAGAAAGCGCTCGCCCTTGGTGTCGAGGCGGAAGGCCGAGAGGCCGCCGAAGCCGCGAAACGACGACGTCAGCACGAGGCCGCTGCGAAACTGCAACTGGCCGAACATCGTCTGCGAACGATCACGCAGATCGAAGCTGCCGATCGGCCGCGCATGGACCTCGATCGCGACCGGGCCTTGCGGCATCACCTCTTCCGGCGACGGTTGCGGCGGCGCTTGGGCGAAGGTTGCGACAGGACGAGCTGCAGACAGCGCGGCCATTGCCATCAAAAGGTGGCGGCGAGTGAGGGCGAGGGACAATGAATGGCCTTATATCTTGTCGATCAGCGTCATGAGTAGTAAGATTTGCTACCTTATAGAGAAGAGGCACGACGTGGCAAATATCGAAAAAGTGAGCGTCGCATTGACGAGCGAACAAGTCTCCGCGTTAAAGGCGGCCGTCAATGACGGTGAATATGCCACCACGAGCGAAGTCGTTCGCGAAGCCGTTCGCGACTGGCAAATGAAGCGCCAGTTGCGTTCGGAGGATATCCAGCGTCTGCGCCTGTTATGGGATCAGGGAATCGCAAGTGGATCGAGAGGTGAACAGGACATGCCTCTCTTGCGCCGCGATGCGCGCAAGCGATTGGAGGTCGCCAGGAAAAAACCGCGTTAATGTCCATGCTTTGCTGGACCGATCAAGCCCGCCATGACGTCATGGATATCTACGTATCGATCGGCCTCGAACACCCCGCCGCTGCGGAACGATTTTTCGATCGGATTGAGAACAAGACGCACTTGCTGACCTTGCAACCGCGGATGGGAGCGAAACGTCCCGATATAAGGCGCAATCTGCGGATGGTGCTCGATGCACCCTATCTCATTTTATACAGGATAGAGCCAGACGACGACACGAGCCCTGTTACGCAAGTCGAGATCGTTCGCATCGTCGATGGCCGGCGTGAATTGTCAGCGTTGTTGTGACTACGCATTCACGCGACGGCGACGCCGGCCCGGTGTCGGCGCGGCCGCTGTTTCGCTGAACAATTCTGCGAGCTTCTCGGTGATCGCGCCGCCGAGCTCTTCGGCGTCGACGATTGTTACAGCGCGTCGATAATAGCGCGTCACGTCATGGCCGATGCCGATCGCGATCAATTCGACCGGCGAGCGCGTCTCGATCTCTTCGATGATGTAGCGCAGATGCCGCTCCAGATAATTGCCGGCATTGACCGACAAAGTGGAATCATCCACCGGCGCGCCGTCCGAAATCATCATTAAAATCTTGCGTTGCTCGGAGCGCCCAAGGAGGCGCTTATGCGCCCAGTCCAACGCCTCGCCGTCGATGTTCTCCTTCAGCAAACCTTCGCGCATCATCAAACCCAGATTTTTGCGCGCGCGACGCCACGGCGCATCGGCCGATTTGTAGATGATGTGACGCAGATCATTGAGGCGGCCGGCATTCGCCGGCTTGCCGGCGGCGAGCCACGCCTCGCGCGATTGCCCGCCTTTCCAGGCGCGCGTCGTGAAGCCGAGAATCTCGACCTTGACGCCGCAGCGCTCCAGCGTGCGCGCCAGAATATCCGCGCAGGTCGCAGCCACCGTGATCGGACGTCCGCGCATCGACCCGGAATTATCGAGCAACAAGGTCACGACCGTATCGCGGAAGGTTGCTTCCTTCTCATGCATGAAGGAGAGCGGATGATGCGGATCGGTAACAACGCGCGACAGCCGCGCCGGATCGAGAATGCCCTCTTCGAGATCGAAATCCCAGGCGCGATTTTGCTGCGCCATCAAACGCCGCTGCAAACGGTTCGCGAGGCGCGCGACGACGCCCTGCAGATGCGCGAGCTGCTTGTCGAGATAGCTGCGCAGACGCTCCAGCTCATCATGGTCGCAGAGGTCTTCGGCAGCGATCACTTCATCGAATTTCGGCGC
>JAYUEY010000054.1:0-2629 GCA_043739005.1 Tardiphaga sp. | reverse complement strand
CGGTGACTCCGACATCTCGGGCGCACCTCCCTTGCCGACGACGGCATCGGCGTCCGGGCCAAGGGTGCATCGGGCACCCGGCGTTCCGCACGCCCTCTCATCTTTGAGGGTTGCGAATGCTCACACCTCGGGCGCTTCGCGCCGCGAGAACGCGCAACTGTATCTCAACGATTTTGGCGACGAGCAAGTGCTCCCGCCGGGCTATTTGAAAATTCTGGTTTGAAGTCGCGCAAAGCACCACAACGCTTTCCGCCGTCATGGCCGGACTTGATCCGGCCATCCATCAATCGTCACGATGAAGATGGATCACCGGGTCATCGAGCGCGAAAATGCGCCCTCGCCCGGTGATGACGAATCTGGCGTGGCGCAAAGCGCATCACAGCGCTTGCTGCCAACCTCAAAGCTAACTCGTCACACCGCTTTGATCACGACGCGAAGACCGTCCTTCGGTTTCGGGATCGGCCACATCTGCCATTGCGGCGTATAGCCATCCGGCAGCGACACCTCGATGTTCTGCAGAAAATGCCGCGCAAAACATTTCACCTGCATGTAAGCGAAATGCAGCCCGAGGCACATATGCGCGCCGCCGCCGAACGGCACCCACGCGAAACGATGCCGCGCGCGGATTGCCTCGTCGCTGAAGCGCATCGGATCGAACACATCCGGCTCCGGCCACACGCTTGGCATATGATGCGCAAACAGCGGATTGATGCTGACCAAGGTGCCTGCGGGAATGTCATAGCCCTTAAAGGTGAAGTCGCGTGTCGCGCGGCGCGGGATCGACGGCACCGGCGGCTTTTTGCGCATCGCTTCCTTGAAAGCCATTTCGGTCAGCGGCATCGCCTCCAGCTTCTCGAAGGACATCGGCTCGTGCGGCATTAGGCCGAGCCCGTTCACCTCGTCGCGTAGCTTTTGTTGCCATTGCGGATTGGTCGCCAACTCGCCGACCAGCGCGGTGAGAGACGATGTCAGCGTGTCATGCGCCGCCATCATCAGGAAGCTCATGTGATCGACGATGTCCTGCGTCGAGAGCAGCGCGCCGTCGTCATGCGTCGCGCGGCACAGCTGCGAGAACAGGTCGTCACCACCCTGCGAGCGCCGGATCGGAATTTGCTGCGAGAAATACGCGACGATGCGTTTGCGGCCGGCGACGCCGCGCGCCATCGCAGTGCCCGGAATAGGCGTGCGGATCGGCGCGACGGAAGCCGCGACCATATCGACAAAGGCGCGCGTGATATCGTCGGTGTCCTTGCCGATATCGGCACCGAGAAACGACACTGCGGCGAGATCGAGCGTCAGTTGCTTCATCGCCGGATAAAACAGCATCGGTCCCGGTTGCTTGCGCCATTGCGCGACGCGCCGGCCGATGCCGTCATCGAGCGCCGCCATGTAAGAGCGCATCGGCCCGGCCTTGAAGGCGACCGACAGCGCGCGGCGATGCAGCCGATGCTCGTCAAAATCGAGCAGCATCAGCCCGCGCGGAAACAGCCGGTCGAGGATCGTGCCCCAGCCATAAGTGGACGAAAACAGCTTGGTCTGGTCGAACAGCACCAATTCGTTAGCGTCCGGGCCGAGCACGGAAATGCTGGTCTCGCCGAGCACTTTGCTGCGATAGACGAGGCCGTAGGTGGCCGCCATCATCTCGACCTGACCGCGCGGATTGGCGAGCACTTCGAATGTGCGGCCGATGATCGGCCAGCCTTCGTCGCCGGGAATATGCGCCAGCGCGCCGCGCTTCGGCGGCGTCAGATGTATGGCTGGAGAAGCGGCACTCGGCATCGACATCGCGGGTCTCCGGTTGACGTCTGATGGTGAGAGTGAACCGGCCGCGCGCCGGTTCAATAAGACTTCAATAGGACGGAGAGTGTCGTCAGTCGCCGGGTTTGGCAAGTCAGCGCAGCGGCAGGCGCGACGTCACCTTGAGCCGGTCGAGCACGATCGACGAACGCACATGCGCGACGCTCTGATGCGGCATCAGCACGTTGTTGACGATCTCCGACAGGCTTTTAAGGTCGCGCAGCACGGCCTTCAGCAGATAATCCGTGTCGCCGGTCAGGGAATAGGCTTCCTGCACGGCGTCGGTGCGCTGCACCAGCGCGCGAAACTTCTCGGCGTTGTCGGGCGAGTGTGTCGCCAGCGTGATGTGGATGAAGGCGATCACGTTGAAGCCGAGCGCTTCGGAGTTGAGATCGGCGCGGTAGCCCGCGATCACGCCGTCCTGTTCGAGCCGCATCCGCCGCCGCGAGCATTGCGAGGCAGACAGTCCGGCGAGATCGGCCAGTTGCTGGTTGGTCAGCCGGCCGTCATCCTGCAATGCGGCGAGCAGTTTCAAATCAAAGCCATCAACGTCGATCATGCGAATATACGGCCTCTGATGCACGGGATGTGCGCCGGAATAGCATTAGCACCTGCACTTTGCACGCTCATTGCAGCCGGAATGACCGATACTCCGGTGCAGCAGAAGGAGATTTGCGATGGGTCCGTTTCCACACGATGCGCCGCCGGCGACAATCACAACCGACAATCCGATGGGCACCGACGGCTTCGAGTTCGTCGAATACGCCCATCCGCAGCCGGAGCAATTGCACGCGCTGTTCAAGCTGATGGGCTTCACGGCTGTCGCGAAACA
>JAYUEY010000053.1:0-15578 GCA_043739005.1 Tardiphaga sp. | reverse complement strand
CGCGGTCATCGCGAACGGCTGTCACGACTCGATCAAGAAATCGGCAGTGTCGAGCGTGAGATCGATGCGCTGACGCAGCAGACATCCGGCTTCGGCGATCTCGATATGCTCGCCGCCGTGATGGAAACGACACAGCAGAATTTGCTGGAGACCGAAGCCGCCGTCGCCGGCTCCGAAACTGCGCATGTTGTCGCGCGACAGACGCTTGAAGCCTCGCGCAGCCCCCTGGTTGAAGCCGACAAGCGCGTCCAGCGGCTCGAAACCGAAGCCCGCACGATCTCGAAAATTCTCAACGGCGAGACCAAGAATCTTTGGCCGCCGATCATCGACGGCGTCAACTGCGCCAAGGGTTATGAGAAGGCCCTCGGTGCCGCGCTCGGCGACGATCTCGACGCGCCGGTCGACCCGTCCGCGCCGATGCGCTGGACCGAATCCGGTTTCGTCGATGCCGATCCGGCGCTCCCCGACGGCGCAGAGCCACTGAGCAAGCACGTCGATGCGCCGGTCGAGTTGCGTCGTCGGCTGGCGCAGATCGGCGTCGTCGCCAAAGAGCGCGGCGCGGAACTGGTGTCGCAACTCAAAACCGGCCAGCGCCTGGTCTCGCGCGAAGGCGACGTCTGGCGCTGGGATGGCTTCGTCGCCGCCGCCCACGCACCATCGGGTGCCGCGCGTCGTCTTGCCGAGCGCGCGCGCCTGGGCGATCTAGAAGCTGAACTCGAACAGGCCAGGCTGGAGGCCGCTACGCGCCGCGAAGCGCTGGACGAGGCCGAACTGGAATTGAAAACCGCATCGTCGGCGGAAGCTGCGTCGCGAGACGCTTTGCGCGCTGCCCGGCGCGAGGTCGATGCCGCGCGCGAACGCCACGCCAACGCCGAGCGCGAAATCAACCGACATGCAGCGCGCCGCTCCGCGCTGACCGAAGCACAGACACGCCTGGCGGCAGATCGCGCCGAGGCCGAAGCCGCGCATGAAAGTGCTGCCAACGCGCTCGACGAATTGCCGCCGTCCGGCGACGGCGAGGCCCGTATCGCAGCCGTGCGCGGCGAAATTGATGGCCACCGTCGCCTCGCAGCGCAAGTTCGCGCCGAAGCGCAGGCGCTCGCCCGCGAGGCCGAACTGGCCGACAAACGGCTGCAAGCGATTATCGCCGAGCGCAACGAATGGCAGACCCGCAAAAGTGGTGCCGGCGGCCAGATCGAAACCATCGAAGCGCGTATTTCGGAAGTGACGGCGGAACGCGCCGACCTCGAAGACGCGCCCGCCGTGTTTGCGCAGAAACGCCGCGCCGTGATCTCCGAGATCGAAGAGGCCGAGGCCGGTCGCCGCGTCGCCGCCGACGCTCTCGCATCGGCCGAGCAGGCGATGGCGCAGACCGACCGCGAGGCCAAGCATTCGCTCGAAGCACTGTCCTCCGCGCGCGAGGCCTGTGCCCGCGCCGATGAACGCATGGATGGTGCGCGCCGTCGTCTCGACGACATCGAGCGCGAAATCCGCGATATGCTCGAAGTCGAGCCCGAGGCTGTCGGGGCGATGGCCGAGATCAAGCAGGGCGACGACTTGCCGGATCTGCATGCGGTCGAGAGCGACCTCGACAAATTGCGCCGCGATCGCGAACGTCTCGGTGCCGTCAATCTGCGTGCCGAAGAAGAACTCAACGAAGTCGAGGCCACGCACAATACGCTTACAACCGAGCGCGACGACCTCGTCGAAGCGATCAAAAAACTGCGGACCGGCATCCAGAGCCTGAACAAGGAAGCGCGCGAGCGGTTGCTGACGTCGTTTGAAATCGTCAACGGCCATTTCAAGCGGCTGTTCACCGAATTGTTCGGCGGCGGCGAAGCCGCATTGCATCTGATCGAGAGCGACGATCCGCTCGAAGCCGGACTTGAGATCATCGCCAAGCCACCCGGCAAGAAGCCGACATCATTGTCGCTGCTGTCTGGCGGCGAACAGGCGCTGACGGCGTTGGCGTTGATCTTCGCCGTGTTCTTGACCAATCCGTCGCCGATCTGCGTGCTCGACGAAGTTGACGCGCCACTCGACGATCACAACGTCGAACGGTTCTGCAATCTCTTGCACGAGATGACCGCGACCACCGACACGCGCTTCATCATCATCACGCATAATCCGATTACGATGGCGCGGATGAACCGGCTCTACGGCGTGACTATGGCCGAACGCGGCGTCTCTCAACTGGTGTCGGTCGATCTCGACAACGCCGTGAAAATTCTCGATCAGCAGGTGGCGTGATTTTGCTCTTCTTCCCTTGTGGAAACGGGAAAGCCGAACTCTCCTGCTGAGTTCAGTCCAGGTTAAAACGCAGTTCCTGCCCTCGGCACCTTCCCGCCGGTCGCGATGACAGGCTCAGTGGCAATCGGCCCGATCCGCAGTGCCGTGATGCGGTTGCGCTCGCGGCGCAGGACGCGGAATCGAAATCCGTGAAACGTAAAGCTCTGGCCCTTTTCGGGGATCGAGCGCGCCTCGTGGATCACGAGCCCTGCGACGGTCGTAGCTTCCTCGTCGGGCAGCCGCCAATCCATCGCGCGGTTGAGATCGCGGATCGGGACAGAGCCATCGACGACGACAGAGCCGTCCGGCTGTGCACGGACGCCGGCGACGGCAACGTCATGCTCATCGGAAATGTCGCCGACGATTTCTTCAAGAATGTCTTCCAGCGTCACCATGCCTTCGACTTCGCCGTATTCATCAACGACTAACGCGAAATGCGTCTTGCGGCGGCGGAAGGCCTTGAGCTGATCCGACACCGGCCGCATCTCCGGCACGAACCAGGGCGGCAGCGCGATCGTCGTCACATCGATTTTCGAAATATCACCATCATGCGCGCGGATCGCGCGCAGCAAGTCTTTGGCGTGCAGCACGCCGACGATATTTTCCGTCTTGTCGCGCCACAGCGGGATGCGGGTGTATTCGGTTGCCAGCACCTCGCGCACCAGGTCTTCGGCGGGTAAATCAGCATTGATCATCACCATCTCGGTACGATGAACCATCACATCCGAGACTTGCAATTCGCGCAGATCGAGAAGCCCGCCGAGCATGTCGCGGTCGAGTTTTTCGACGCCACCCTCGTGATGGATCAAATCGACGGCGCTGCGCAGCCGTTCAGTCGGCGACAGCAATGGCTGGTTCGCGCCAATGCGAATGCCGAGGATGAACATCAGCAAGCGCACGATCGCTTCGATCACGACCAGCAGCGGTCGGAACAGCAGCACCACGAGCGTCATCGGCCGCGCGACTGCGAGCGCGACGCGATCCGGCGCGTTGATCGCGATTGTCTTCGGCAGCACTTCCGCGAAAATCACGACGAGCACGGTCATCGTGGCCGTCGCATAGAGCACGCCGACATCGCCGAACCACGCCGTGAACACGCCAGTCGCTAGCGCCGACGCACCGATATTTGAGATGTTGTTGCCGAGGAGAAGCGCGCCGATCATACGCTCGCGAACGGCGAACAACGACGCGACGATTCCGGCGTCGCGATTGCCCTGGCTCGACAACCGTAACATGCTGGCGCGTGACGCGGCGGTCAGCGCGGTTTCGCTCGCGGAGAAGAATGCCGACACGAGAAGGCAGGCGATGACGATGGCAAATGAGAGCCAGTCCATGAGATCAACCCTGTGAGCTTGTCATTCCATGCGCGGACGGCTCTCGCCGGACGCGAACCCGAAATGACGAATTACGCCGCCAGCTTGCGTGCCATGAAGTCGCGCACCAGCGAACCGTCGACATCCTTGGCGATCACGGCGCGACCGACCGCTTCGAGCAGAATGAACGTCAGTTTCCCCCGCGACACTTTTTTGTCCTGCGCCATCAGAGTCATCAGCGCATCTGCATCGGCGAGGCCTTCCTGCGCAAATCCTGCAATGTCCTGCAACGCCGTCGGCAGGCCGACGTCGGCCAAGTGCCGCTTCACACGCAGCGCATCGTCTGCCGCGATCATACCGCGCTCGGCAGAAAACTCCGCCGCCAGCACCATGCCGACCGAGACACCCTCGCCATGAAACAGACGATCGGAAAATCCGGTCGCGGCTTCCAGTGCGTGGCCAAACGTATGGCCGAGATTGAGTAGCGCGCGCTCGCCGGTCTCGCGTTCGTCGCGTGCCACGATTGCGGCCTTGGCGCGGCAGGACGTGGCGATAGCGTGCTCGCGTGCGGCCCCGCCGCTGATGATGCCCGCATGGTTGGCTTCAAGCCACGCAAAGAATCCTTCGTCGCCGAGCACGCCGTATTTCGCGACTTCGGCATAGCCGGCACGAAACTGGCGCGGCGACAGCGTATCGAGCACGGCAGTATCGGCGACCACGAGAATGGGCTGATGAAATGCGCCGACGAGATTCTTGCCCTGCGGCGAGTTGATGCCCGTCTTGCCGCCGACCGACGAATCCACTTGTGCCAACAGCGATGTCGGCACCTGCACGAAATCGACGCCGCGCCGCACGATCGCGGCGGCAAAGCCTGCGAGATCGCCGACGACACCGCCGCCGAGCGCGATCACGAGATCGTTGCGCTCGATCTTCGCGGATATCAGCGCCTCGCAGACCTGTTCTAAGCCCGAATAGCTCTTTGACGATTCCCCCTCGCCGACCACGATGCGCGATGAGGTTATGCCAGCCTCGGATAGTGAAGTTTCGGTTGCCTCAAGCCAGTGCTTCGCCACCGTGCGATCGGTGACGATCGCCGTACGCGCACCAGCGCGCAACGCGGCGATGCGGCGACCGAGATCGCCGAGGACGTCGCGGCCGATCACGATTTCATAGGCGCGGTCGCCGAGCGCAACATCGACGATGGTCGGATTTGCGGGCATCAAAGGCGCGGTCATGATCGAGAATCCATAGACAGAGATAGGGGCGCGGCGGCCTGCGCGCCGACAAGATGAGCGTACAAAGCCGCAATGCACTCATCGACGATGGTCTCGTGCGGCACATCGCGGGAATCAATCATGATGTCGGACTGCTCATAAAGCGGATGCCGCTCGCCGATCAACCTTGCGATCACGGCCGCGGGATCGGCGGTCCGCAGCAGCGGCCGATCCGAGCGGCGTTTCACGCGGCGCAGGATGACGTCGGCTTCGGCCTTCAGCCACATCGACACACCCGATTCCACAATGCGCTGACGCGTGGACTCGCGCGAATATGCGCCACCGCCGGTCGCCAGCACCAGCGGCCCACCGGCGAGAAGCCGCGAGATCACGCGGGCCTCGCCGTCGCGGAAATGCGGCTCGCCATGCGTCTCGAAAATGTCCGGGATCGTCATCGCCGCAGCGGTCTCGATCTCGGTATCGGCATCGATGAATGGCAGCCGCAGCCGCAGCGCGAGCCGCCGGCCAACGGTCGATTTGCCCGCCCCCATCATGCCGATGAGCACGACCGAGCGCTGGCCCAGCGCCGCCACGATGGCGGTCTCCGGGGTCAGGATCGCGCCGATTTGCGCTTGAGGCTCGGACATTGCGGGTTCCGTGGCACGGCGCATCCCGAACGGATCCACCTGCGCCACCTATACTACCCCCGCGCGGGGCCTTGCCAGAGGCCATTGCGCGATGGCCGCCGGCAGCTTGCGCTGTAGGGGCGGACGTGGTGGTACTTTCGCCGCCACTTCTACTGATAAAGGCGGTGTGCCGCCGCCCAAGGATCGCACCGATGCCAAGCCTGCTGCGCTTTTTGACCGTTGTCGCCGTAATCGGCGGCCTCGGTTATGGCGCACTGTATGCGCTGGCCAATTTCGTCACGCCAAAGCCGCGCGAAATGACCGTGACGATCCAGCCGGACAAGTTTTTGAAGCGGTGATCTGTCGCCCTAAGGTGCGCGCTCGTTTTTGTGCGCCTCGCAGGGCGACGGCAGCATGTGCCGTCATCCCTCGAAAACCGCGTCACCCCAATCGAGCTTCTTGAAACGCTGATAGGCCGGTTTGTCACGCTTCGGCGCGACGGCGATCTCAAGCCCCGCAGGCGTGCAAAGTTTTGCCGTCACTGCGATCTTCGTGATGTCCGGCTGCGCAAGTACGCGGGAGGGTCTTTTCTCAACAGTCGTGCGCGACAGCGCCACGTAAGAAAACTTCTCGTCCTCGAACGGGACCTCGGCGGATTTCAGTGCCATATGCGCACGCGAGCGCGGCAGGCGTTGCACGAAGTGGCACCAGTCCGGCGATGTCAAAGGACAATCATCGTCATGCGGACACGGTGCAATCACATGCGCGCCTTGTGCGATCAGGCGCTGGCGTAGAGCGAGGATGCGCGCTGTGCCGGCCGGCGTGCCAGGCTCGACGACGAGCAGCACGTCTTGTGTCTTCGCCCAAAGTGCGTCGGCGAGTTGGCTTTGCTTTGCAGCCGGCAGTTCGTTGATGACGTAACTCGCGACGACCAAATCCGCCGCATTGCCTTTGATGAGTGTCGCGAGAAGATCGCCCAACTCATAACGCAGCGACAGCGCTATCTCGTCGGTGAGATACAGCGCCAGCGCGCGCAGCGCAGGATTGGCGTCGAGCAATGTGATCGCCGTGAGAGAGTCGCCTGTTTGGGTCGCTGCCCAAGCCTTGACGGCAAATGTGGCTGTGCCCGGCCCTGCCCCGCAGTCGAGCAGGCTCTTTGGCGCAAAATTCGGAACGATGTCGGTCATCGCATTCAGACACGCGACAACCGCCGCATAGGTCGCGGGCATCCGTGCCAGCGCATAGGCCAGCGCGTCGGCCTCTGTCGTGATAGCGGTCGATCCGCCGCCGCTGCGATAGGTTTGCGAGATCGCCGCTGCGCGCTTGGAGGCATCGCTACGTGACAGCCTCTGCGCCTTTTCGGCAAGCGCGCCCGACAGATCGGCCGGAAATGCGGGGGATGTCACAGACGCAAATTCCTCATCTGCGTCCGCAACAACGCCCGTTTCCAATCAGGCGTAGCGGCCGTGACAGTGCTTGTACTTCTTGCCAGAGCCGCAGGGGCAATCCTCGTTGCGGCCGACCTTGCCCCAGGTTTCCGGACGGTCCTTGTCGCGCGGCATCGCCACCGCGTCTGCCGGAGCCAGCGCGGCGCTGGCGTAGCGCATTTCGTCTTCGCCGGTGTTCGGATCGAGCTTATACGCTTCCATCGGCGGCAAATCGGGCTGCTGATCCGGCGGCACGATCTCGACGCGCATCAATTGCGAGGTGACCGCCTCGCGCAGATGCGCGATCAACGCCTCGAACAGGTTGAACGCCTCGGATTTATACTCCTGCAACGGATCGCGTTGGCCATAGCCGCGCAGGCCGATGACCTGACGCAGATGATCGAGCATCACCAGATGTTCGCGCCACAGATGATCCAGCGTCTGCAACAGGATCGTCTTCTCGACGTAACGCATTACGTCGGGGCCCCACTGGGCCGATTTGGCGGCCATGTGCTCGTCGATCCTCTGATCGATGCGCGCCAGTAATTCCTCGTCGGCGATGCCCTCTTCCTTGGCCCAATCGTCGACCGGCAGGTCCATGTCGAGCACACGCTGGAGTTCTTCGCGCAGACCCGCAGTGTCCCACTGCTCGGCATAGACGTTTGCCGGTACATGCTTGGTGACGAGGTCTTCGACGAAGGCGTGGCGCATGTCGGCCACAGTGTCGGCAACGCTGTCGTTCTGCATCAGATCGACGCGCTGATCGAAGATGACCTTGCGCTGGTCGTTCTGCACATCGTCATATTTCAGCAAGTTCTTGCGGATGTCGAAGTTGCGCGCCTCGACCTTCTGCTGCGCTTTTTCCAGCGCCTTGTTGATCCATGGATGGATGATCGCCTCGCCCTCTTTCAGGCCGAGGCGGGTCAGCATCGAATCCAGACGGTCCGAGCCGAAGATGCGCATCAGATCGTCTTCGAGCGACAGATAGAATTTCGAGCGGCCGGGATCGCCCTGACGGCCAGATCGACCACGCAACTGGTTATCGATGCGGCGAGATTCATGGCGCTCCGAACCGATAATATAGAGGCCACCGGGCCGGGTCACGGTCTTGGCAGGCTTGCTTCCCTTGGCGGGCTCGATCTCGATGACGTCTTCGGCCTTCAGCACAGCTTCGCGAAAGCGCTCGATATCGGCCTTGATCTCTTCGATCTTGGCAGCCTTTGCGGCCTCGTCGGTAATGTCGGCGGTCTCGAAAGCCGCGCGCATTTCCAGCGAACCGCCGAGTTTGATGTCGGTGCCGCGACCCGCCATGTTGGTGGCGATGGTGATCGCGCCGGGCACGCCGGCTTCTGCGACGATATAGGCTTCCTGCTCGTGGAAGCGCGCATTCAACACCGCGAACAGCTTCGCCGGTTTGCCGGAGCGGGCAGCCGAGTAAAGTTTTTGCATGCCCTTCGGATCGCCGAAGTCGATTTGCTTGTAGCCGTTTTTCGCAAGGTATTCGCCGAGCACTTCGGACTTCTCGATCGAGGCTGTGCCGACCAGCACCGGCTGCATCCGCGCATTGGCGCGTTCGACCTCGGCCAGAATGGCGGCGTGCTTTTCATCCTGCGTGCGATAGACCTCGTCGTCCTCGTCGAGGCGCGCGATGCCCTTGTTGGTAGGAATCTCAACGACTTCGAGTTTGTAGATGTCGAACAATTCGTCGGCTTCGGTCAGTGCCGTGCCAGTCATGCCCGCGAGTTTTTCGTACATGCGGAAATAGTTTTGGAAGGTGATGGAAGCCAGCGTCTGGTTTTCCGGCTGGACCGAGACGTGCTCTTTGGCTTCCAACGCCTGATGCAGGCCTTCCGAATAGCGCCGGCCCTGCATCATGCGGCCGGTGAATTCGTCGATGATGATGACCTCATCGTCGCGGACGATGTAATCCTTGTCGCGCGTGAATAGCGAATGCGCGCGCAAGGCCTGATTGATGTGGTGCACGACGGAGACGTTCTCGACATCGTACAGCGAGTCGCCCTTGAGCTGACCGGCGTCGCGCAGCAACGTCTCGATGTTCTCCATGCCGGCTTCGGTCAGCGTCACGGTGCGCTGCTTCTCATCGACCTCGAAGTCGGTGAGTTTGGTCAGCTTCGGCAAGAACGTGTCGATGGTGTTGTAAAATTCCGAACGATCATCGAGCGGGCCGGAAATAATCAGCGGCGTGCGCGCTTCGTCGATCAGGATCGAATCGACTTCGTCGACGATGGCAAAGAAGTGCTTGCGCTGGACCATGTCCTCAAGCCGGTACTTCATGTTGTCGCGCAGATAGTCGAAGCCGTATTCGTTGTTGGTGCCGTAAGTGATGTCGCGGGCGTAAGCAGCCTGCCGCTCACTGTCGTCGAGGCCGTGGACGATCACGCCTGTGGTCAGGCCGAGGAAGCTGTAGACCTGCCCCATCCATTCGGAGTCACGTTTCGCGAGATAGTCGTTGACCGTGACGACATGGACGCCTTTGCCGGCAAGCGCGTTCAGATACACCGCGAGCGTCGCGACGAGGGTCTTGCCCTCGCCGGTCTTCATCTCGGCGATGTCGCCTTCGTGCAGCACGATCCCGCCGATGAGCTGGACGTCGAAGTGCCGCTGGCCGAGCGAGCGCTTGGCGGCTTCGCGCACCGTCGCGAAGGCCGGGACCAAAAGCTCGTCGAGCGTCTTGCCGTCGGCGATCTGCTTGCGGAACTCGTCGGTCCGCGCCTTCAGCGCTTCATCGGAGAGTGCCGCGACCTCAGGCTCCAGAGCGTTGATGGCGGCAACGCGCGTGGCGTAGCCTTTGACCCGGCGGTCGTTGGGTGAGCCGAAGAACTTGCGGGCGAGCGCGCCGATCATACGAAAAATCCTGTCATTGCCGTTCGGCGTTACAGCCTGAATTTGGGTGTGCCTGCCGCGGTGTCCGCCATCAACTCGTCGTGACGCCGGTCAGAAAGAGACGACGCACGTCGTAACGAGGTTCAGCGATCCTGTGTCGTCACATGCAGCAATGCCGTCAAAGCAGGCCGAACGCGAGAATAATATGCGAACTTGCACGATTTTCAGAGATATGGCTCGGCTTGAGCGATGTCAACGGATCGAACCTGTCAAGGTATTCATGATTTTGACAGAGTTTTCGCGTTGCCATCATGAGATGATTGGGCGAGTGTCCCGCCGCCCCGGCAGCCTTTTCCGCTTTCATACAAGGATTCTCCATGACCGCTTCGTCGCTTGCGTCCAAATCCGGCCTGCGCCTCAATGCCGCGATGGCCGCCGTGGCCGTTGCCCTGCTCACTGGCGGAGCCGCCTTCGCCCAAACTGCAGCGCCTGCCGCCGCCGATCCGGTGCTGGCCAAGGTGAACGGCGCGGAAATCCGCCAGAGCGACGTCGCCATCGCCGAGGAAGAACTGGCCCCGAGCCTCGCCCAGATGGATCCTGCGGCCAAGAAGGACAATGTGCTGTCCTTCCTGATCGACATGAAGATCGTCGCCAAGGCTGCCGAAGAAAAGAAGATCGCCGACCGCGAGGACTTCAAGAACCGCCTCGCTTTCGCGCGCAATCGCCTGTTGATGGACAATCTGCTGGCGGTCGAAGGCAAGGCCGCGACCAATGATGAGGCCATGAAGAAGGTCTATGAGGACGCCGCCAAGCAGATCACCGGCGAGCAGGAGGTCCGCGCGCGCCATATTCTCGTTGAGACCGAGGCCGAGGCCAAGACGGTCGAGGACGAGCTGAAGAAGGGTGCCGACTTCGCCGAGCTGGCAAAGAAGAAGTCCAAGGATCCGGGTGCGTCGGATGGCGGCGATCTCGGCTTCTTCACCAAGGACCAGATGGTGCCGGAATTTTCGGCCGTCGCGTTCGCATTGGAACCCGGCAAGATCTCCGAGCCGGTGAAATCGCAGTTTGGCTGGCACGTCATCAAGGTCGAGGAAAAGCGTAACCGCCAGGCTCCGGATTTTGCGCAGGTCAAGCCGCAGATCGAGACCTATGTGACCCGCAAAGCGCAGGCCGATTACGTGACCAAGCTGCGCGCTGAAGCCAAGGTCGAGCGCATGGACCAGCCGTCGGCGGCGACACCTCCTGCTGCTGCGGCGCCTGCGACACCTGCACCTGCGACACCTGCGCCTGCGAAGAAGTAATCTCGGTCTTTCCTTCCCTCTCCCCTTGTGGGAGAGGGTGCCTTCGCGAAGCGAAGGCGGGTGAGGGGTAAAAGCCTCGTTTTGCCGCGCCCTCTCACCCGGCCCGGACTTCGTCCGGCCCACCCTCTCCCACCAGGGGGAAAGGGAAAAAGCTCCGGACGACATCAATGGCCACAAAGACACCGCCTGCAATTTCCCCGCTCGCGCCGACGAATGTGCCCGACATGCCCGAGATCGCGGGCGTCCGCCTTGCGACTGCCGCCGCGGGCATCCGCTATAAGGGGCGCACCGACGTATTGCTGGCGCTGCTCGACAAGGGCACCACCGTGGCTGGCGTGTTCACCACCTCGAAATGCGCTTCCGCACCGGTCGAATGGTGCCAGAGCATCCTCAAGCGTGGCCAAGCTCAGGCTCTCGTCGTCAATTCCGGCAATGCCAATGCTTTCACCGGCAAAACGGGCCGCGTCTCGACCGCACTGACGGCAAAGATCGCAGCCAAAGCGATCGGCTGCAAAACCGAGGACATCTTCCTGGCGTCCACCGGCGTGATCGGCGAACCGCTCGACGCGACGAAGTTCAACGGCGTGCTCGACACGCTGGCAGAAAATGCCATGCCCGGCGGCTGGCTGGATGCTGCCAAGGCGATCATGACCACCGATACCTTCCCAAAGGTCGCGACCGCGACCGTCAAACTCGGCAAGGCGAAAGTGACGATCAACGGCATGGCCAAGGGTGCCGGCATGATCGCGCCGGACATGGCGACAATGCTCTCTTTTGTATTTACCGACGCGCCGATCTCGGCCCCTGCTCTGCAGGCACTGCTGAAAGCCGGCGTCGCCAATACGTTTAACGCTGTGACGATCGACGGCGACACGTCGACCTCCGACACGCTTCTGGCATTTGCGACAGGTGCCGCCGCCGCCCATGGCGCACCGAAGATCACCAAAGCCAATGACATTCGCCTGAAAGCCTTTGTGAAGGCGTTCAATGCCGTTCTCGCTGACCTCGCCGAACAGGTTGCGCGCGATGGCGAAGGCGCGCGCAAGCTGGTCGAAATCATCGTCGATGGCGCTGTTTCGGACAAATCCGCACGAAAGATTGCGATGTCGATCGCCAATTCACCGCTTGTGAAAACCGCGATCGCCGGAGAGGACGCCAATTGGGGCCGGGTCGTGATGGCTGTCGGCAAGGCCGGAGAGCCCGCCGATCGCGATAAATTATCGATCGCCTTCAACGGCATCAGCGTCGCCAAGCGCGGCGCGCGCGATCCGTCCTATGACGAGACCGAAGTCTCCAACGCGATGAAAAATCCGACGATCAAGATCAAGGTCGGTCTCGGTCTCGGCAAAGGCCGCGACCGGGTGCTGACCTGCGACCTCACCAAGGAATATATCGCCATCAACGGCGATTACCGCTCCTGATGCGCCGCGCGGTCGTCCTTCTGATCGCGCTGCCAACTCTTGGTGCAGCACTCGCTGTGGCAGCGCCTTTGGTCGAGACGGCGAGTTACATGACGCCGAGTGGCGTCAGCAGTCTGATTGGCGAGCATGCGCGCTGGAATGACATGTGTCGTGCGTTCGACGCGCCGCCGGTGACGCTGGAGCGCGCCGCGATCCACGGATCGATCTGCGTCCGGCACGATCTCATCGCGCCGGTGCAATCGCGATCCGGCCGCGCGGTGAATTGTATCGGCCGGCGGCTCAATGGCGTCCTGATTATCTACCGGCCGCAGCCGAATTTTGTCGGCACTGACAGTGTGCGATACGGCCTGGATTTTCCCGAAGGTCGCGTGTCCCGCGAGATCAGTATCGACATTCAGCAGAGCACGGGAGCCACGCCAGACTTTTTCCTCGGCATCCCGGCAACCGCTGCCCGCGCCGGCGACCGCGTCCCCGAATGCGCCGGCGAATCCTCATAACCTGCGCCGTCACTCCGCCGCCTGCTGCTGGACCGTCGGCGCATCGCCCGCCACCGTGGCGCGGCGCATATCGCGTGGCTGCGACGCATCGTAGCGTCGCACGCGATGCATGGTCTGGCGATTGTCCCACATCACCAGATCGTGCAGCGACCATCTGTGGACATAAACAAATTGCGGCTGCGTCGCATGCTCGTTGAGATCGCGCAGCAATACGCGCGCGTCCGGCACCGTCAGGCCCTGAATGCTGCCGGCATGTGAGGACAGATACAGCGACTTGCGGCCATGCACCGGATGCTGCCGCACGAGGCGTTGCAGCACTGGCTTGAACATCTGCTTTTCCTCCTCGCTGTAATCGAGAAAGCCGAGTGCACCGCGCGACGTCATCAGCGAGTGTTCGCAGATCATATCGGCAATCTCGTTGCGGGTGTCCGCGTCGAGCGCATCATAGGCCGCGCGCATATCGGCGAATTCGGTGTTGCCGCCCTTCGGGTTCACCACGCGCGCTGACAGCAGCGAGAACTTCGCCGGGATCGGCCGGAACGACGAATCCGAATGCCACAGGCAATTTCCGAGATTGAACAGATGAGTGCGGTGATCCTTCGGCAGCGGCTTGCCGTCCTTGCCGATATTCGAGACGTCGTTGACGCCGGAGGTCAGCCGCGCATCGGCCGCTTTGGCGACGCTGCCGCCGCGCGCATCCTCGCGCTCGCCGAAATTCCGCGCGAAAGCCAGTTGCTGCTCGTCGGTGATGTCCTGCTTGCGGAACACCAGCACGGCATACTCATCCATGGCGTCTTCGATGATATGAGCCTCGTCGCGGCTCAGCGGCTGCGTGAGGTCCACGCCTGAGACTTCGCCAACGAACAACGGGTGAAGCTTCTTGATGTCGATCGCCATCATGACCTCCCTGAACGCGCGCGGGTTGATCCCATCATCGCGTTGTCCTTATTGGGAAAAATTCTGCCCGTCCCGACATTTTGTCAATATCGGACACTGCGGGACCGAGTCGCCGCTGGCGCATATCCGTCGTGTTGCGAAATTGGAGGGAACCGGAATCGGCGCTGCCCGTTAGGAAGCCGAGATTTCTCTCATGGGAGTTATGAAGATGGACAAAGACCGGATCGTAGGAGCGGCTAAAGACGCAGCAGGCAAGGTCGAGGGCGCGTTCGGTGATCTCACCGGCGATGGACAGACGCAGGCTGCGGGCAATGCACGTCAGGCGGCCGGCACGGTGCAGAATCTTTACGGACAGGCCAAGGATGCCGTGAAGGATGCCGCCGACACCGCCACCAGCTATGCCAAGGACGCGCTCGACAGCGACGTCTATCGCGATGGCACCCGCGCCGTCACTTCTCAGGTGAAGGAAAATCCGCTTGGTGCCTTGCTGATCGCTGGTGGTATCGGTTTCGCGCTGGCGATGCTGCTGAGCCGCCCGCCGCGCCGCTCGCGTTGGAATTAAGCGCCTGATCTAGCAAAACGCCCTCGGATCCGTCCGAGGGCGTTTTTGTTTAGAAGGGTAATTTTGTTTAAGGCTGTCGACTTAAATCCAGCCCTGCAATTCGCGCAGCACGAGGTTGCGGATCACATCCATCCCGGCATCGCTGTCATTGAGACACGGAATCGCCGAAAAATGTTCGCCGCCATGATGCTCGAAAATCTCGCAGTTTTCCTGCGCGATTTCTTCCAGCGTCTCCAGACAATCTGCCGAAAAACCCGGCGTGATGACCGCGATGCGCTTGACGCCGTCTTTCGCCAATTGTTCGATCGTCTTGTCCGTATAGGGCTGCAACCACTGATCGAAGCCGAAGCGTGACTGGAACGTCAGCAAGATGCGCGTAGCGCTCGGCCCCATATGCGCGCGCAAAGCCTGCGTGGTGGCGATGCATTGCGCCTGATACGGATCACCCTTGGCGATGTATTTCTGCGGCATGCCGTGAAATGACGCCACAATCAGTTCAGGCGTGAATGACAGCGTTTTCAAATGATCATCGATCGAACGCGCAAGTGCCGCGATGTAACTATGATCGACATAATAAGGCGGCGTGACCCGCATGGTCGGCTGCGCCCGCATCTCGCCGAGCACGCGGAAGGCCTCGTCGCAGACCGTGGCCGAGGTTGCGGCGGAATATTGCGGATACAGCGGCACCACGAGGATACGGTCGCAGCCCTGTGCCATCATGGCGTCGATCCGCGACTTGATCGATGGATTGCCATAACGCATGCCCCAGTCCACCACGACATGCGCATAATCCTTGAGGCTGGCGGCCAGCTTGTCGGATTGTGCGCGCGTGATCGTCTTCAGCGGCGACTCGTTGAGTTCGGTATTCCAGATTTTGAGGTAGTCCTTGGCCTTTCGCGCCGGGCGCGTCCGCAGGATGATGCCGTTCAGCGCGGCCTTCCAGATCAGACCCTGATTTTCGATCACGCGGGGATCAGACAGGAATTCCTTCAGGTAAACTCGAACGCCCTTAGCGTCCGCCGTGTCCGGCGTCCCAAGATTGACAAGCAGAACACCGACGCGCTCCGGCGATGCGCTCGGCGCAATCGCGGTCGCGTTTTTGGCTCGGTCGATCGGAATTACCACTGACATACGGCTGGCTTCGCGTGTTGGCCAAACCTTGTCAAGACAAGGCGGCTGGTTCGTCA
>JAYUEY010000052.1:0-4059 GCA_043739005.1 Tardiphaga sp. | reverse complement strand
GGCGGCGCGCAGGTCGTTGCCGGCGGCATTCACCTGTACGGAAAGACGCTCGAAAATCTCAAGCTCAAGTCCCAGCGCGCGATCGCCTGCATTGGCGATCTTGGCTTCGATTTCGCCGAGTTCGGACGTCGTGAATCGGGTCTGGCCGGCGAGCGTTTGGCGATGGATGAAGGTTGCGTTCAACGGCTGTTGCATGAGCTTGTCGCCATGCTGCGCGGTGACTTCTACAAAGTATCCGAGCACATTGTTGTGCCGGATTTTGAGACCCCTGACGCCGGTATCCTCGGCATAGCGCGCCTGCATCGCCGCGACCACGAGGCGCGAGGCGTCGCGCAAATTGCGGGTCTCGTCCAATGCCACATCATATTTTTCGCGGACAAAACCTCCGTCGCGCTTCATCAGCGGCAAGTGCTCGTCGAGCGCGCGCGACAGCTCTCGCGCCAGTTCGCGCGAGGGCTGTCTCAGGGCCGCCATGGCAGCCGCAATGTCGTCGGGCACGGCATCGATCTGCTGCAAGCGCGCCATCGCCTGATCGGCGGCGAGAATGCCGTCGCGCAGGCTTGCAAGGTCGCGCGGGCCGCCGCGCCCGACCGAAAGTCGCGCCAGCGCGCGTGCCATGTCCGGCGCGGATTTCAAAATGCGCCGAATGTCATCGCGCGCCGCGTGATCGGTCGCGAAACAACTCACCATATCGAGGCGTCGGGTGATGGCCGCGACATCGGTGAGCGGCGCGGCGAGGCGTTGCGCTAGCAGCCGCGACCCGGCCGGCGTCATCGTGCCATCGATCGCGTCGAGCAACGATCCTTGACGCTCGCCCGACAACGTTCTCGTTAATTCGAGATTGGCGCGCGTCGCCGGATCGATCGCCATCGTCGTGCCGGTGGCCTCGCGCGACGGCGGCGAGAGGGGGATGCGCTTGCCGACCTGCGTGCGGTCCACATAGGTCACGGCGGCGGCGGCGGCGGTCGCCTCCAGCCGCGACATCGAACTGAGGCCATCCATCGTGGCGACGGCGAAATAATCGCACAGCCGGCGTTCGGCGGTGGCACCGTCGAACACGTCACGTGTCAGCGGCGTAACGGCCGGCCATTCGCGCAGCAACTCGCCCAGATCGGGATCGGAATACAGCGCATCGGTGACGATGATTTCGTTCGGATTGATCCGGGCGAGCGTCGCGGCCAATTCGGGCGCTATGCATTCGGTGACGATGAATTCCGCCGTCGAAATGTCGATCCAGGCGAGGCCAATGCGATCGCCTGATGTGCTGGAGGATTTCGCGCGCGCGATCGCCAGCAGATAATTATTGGCGCGGGCATCGAGCAGATTGTCTTCGGTCAGCGTGCCCGGCGTCACCAGCCGCACGACATCGCGGCGCACCACGCTCTTGTTGCCGCGCGCCCGCGCTGCCGCCGGGTCTTCCATCTGCTCGCAGACGGCGACGCGGTGGCCGAGCGCGATCAGGCGATGCAGATAGTCGTCGGAGCGCTCCACCGGCACGCCGCACATCGGAATGTCCTGATCGGCATGTTTGCCGCGCTTGGTCAGCGCGATGCCCAGCGCGCGCGAAGCGGTCTCGGCGTCCTCGAAGAACATCTCGTAGAAGTCGCCCATCCGGTAAAACAGCAAGAGGCCCGGATTGGCGGCCTTGATTTCGAGATACTGTTCCATCATCGGCGTGACGCGCGCCGGCACCTCCGCTTTGATCGCGGCTTCGGGGGGTGAGGGAATGTCGGGTCGGATCGTCATGGCGGCGGACGCTACAAAATTTTGTCCTGCAAGCACAGGGCATCTGCTCTGTGTCTGTGGAGATTGGCTTGTGGAGAGCGCCGCTGCCGCCTAAAACCCGACCCAACCATTGCAGCCTTTCAGGGAGAGAACCGATGCGTGACGTGTTTATCTGTGATGCCGTGCGAACCCCGATCGGCCGTTTCGGCGGCGCGCTGGCCAAGGTTCGTGCCGACGATCTCGCGGCTGCCCCGATCCGGGCGTTGATGGCCAAGCATCCGACGCTCGATTGGACCGATCTGGACGAGGTCTATTTCGGCTGCGCCAATCAGGCCGGTGAGGACAACCGCAACGTCGCGCGCATGGCGGCCCTGTTGGCGGGCCTGCCGGACAATGTGCCGGGCCAGACTTTGAACCGCCTTTGCGCCTCCGGCCTCGATGCGGTCGGCGCAGGCGCGCGCGCGATCCGTGCCGGCGAGATCGATTTCGCCATTGCGGGCGGCGTCGAATCCATGACCCGCGCGCCCTTCGTGATGGGCAAAGCGGGCGAAGCGTTTTCGCGCTCGGCGGAGATTTTCGACACCACGATCGGCTGGCGCTTCATCAACCCGCTGATGAAGCAGCATTACGGCGTCGATGCGATGCCGGAAACCGGCGAGAACGTCGCTGAAGAATTCCAGATTTCGCGCGCCGATCAGGACGCCTTCGCGATCACCTCACAGCAGCGCGCCGGCAATGCGATCGCCGACGGTTACTTCGCGGAAGAAATCATCGCGGTGGCGGCACCGGGCGGAAAAACAGGTCCGATTATGGTCGACAAGGATGAGCATCCACGCCCGGAAACGACGCTGGAAGGCCTCGGCAAATTGAAGCCGATCGTGCGCAAGGACGGCACCGTGACCGCCGGCAATGCGTCCGGCGTCAATGATGGCGCGGCAGCGATGATCCTCGCCTCGGAAGCCGCGGTGAAGAAGCACGGCTTGACGCCGCGCGGAAAAATCCTCGGCATCGCTTCGGCCGGCGTGCCGCCGCGTATCATGGGCATTGGCCCGGTGCCGGCGACGCGCAAGCTGATGGAGCGGCTCGGCCTCAAGATTTCGGATTTCGACCTGATCGAATTGAACGAAGCCTTTGCGTCGCAGGGCATCGCCGTGCTGCGACAGTTGGGCGTCAGGGACAATGCCGATTTCGTCAATCCGCATGGCGGCGCGATCGCGCTCGGCCACCCGCTCGGCATGAGCGGCGCGCGGCTGGCGATGACGGCGGTTCACGGCATGGAAAAGCGTGGCGGCAAGATCGCGCTGGCGACGATGTGCGTCGGCGTCGGACAGGGCGTCGCGATGGCGATCGAGAAGATGAACTAGACGTCATTGCGACCGGGCGACGCAATCCAGAAGGCAACGAAGCAAAACTGGATTGCTTCGTCGTATTGTTCCTCGCAGCCGAGGAACTCAACTTCTCGCAATGACCAACGCAAGGCCGCGCAACGAAAGATGCCGACATGACTTTTGTCTATCCGATCGAATCGAACAGTGCCGCGCATCCAAAGCAATTGTCGCCGGCCTATAAAAGCTCGATCAAGCGCGCGCCCTCAAAGCCGCTGGTCATCATTCGGCAGACGATGTCCGAACTGACCGGGCCGGTGTATGGCCACGAGACCGTCCGCGCCGGCGATAATGATCTCACCACGCAACACACTGCCGAGCCGCTCGGCGAGCGCATCATCGTGCATGGCCGCGTGCTGGACGAAGACGGTCGCGGCGTGCCGCATGCGCTGCTCGAAATCTGGCAAGCCAATGCCTGCGGGCGTTACATCCATGTCCGCGATCAGCATCCCGCCCCGCTCGATCCGAATTTCACCGGCGCGGGTCGCACCCAGACCGATGCCGACGGCAACTATAAATTCATCACCATCAAGCCTGGCGCCTATCCGTGGGGCAATCACCACAATGCCTGGCGGCCGGCGCATATCCATTTCTCGGTGTTCGGCCACGCCTTCATCTCGCGGCTGGTGACGCAGATGTATTTTCCCGGCGATCCGCTGTTCGCTTTCGATCCGATCTTCAATGCCGTGCCCGACGAAGCCGCGCGATATCGCATGGTGTCGTCATTTGATCTCGACGCCACGCAGCCGGAATGGGCGCTGGCCTATCGCTTCGACATCGTGCTGCGCGGCCGCCATGCCACGCCGATGGAGACTAAGTGATGGGCGACCAAATGATGGGAGACAAAGTCATGGGAGACCAAGTCTTGGGAGACAAAGTCTTGCACGGCCTCACGCCCTCCCAGACTGTCGGGCCGTTCTTCGCCTATGGCCTCGTCTCGAATGGGACA
>JAYUEY010000051.1:0-7441 GCA_043739005.1 Tardiphaga sp. | reverse complement strand
TGAAATCTGACCTCACCAAGCCGCACGCGCAGCGCCTGCATCAGCGCAGCGCCAAGACGGTCACCAGACTCTTCCGTCGCAATCAGATAAATTGTCTTGGTCCTCATTTCGTCCTCATTTCGGACTCATGGCGTGAGACCGAGGACGAAGACGCCAGCTTTGTCGGCGGCCGCGACCATCGTCTGCGGCTCGGCGACGATGCTTTGTCCTGCAGCAATCGCGATACCGCCGAGACCTGCAGCAACCACGCCCTCGACCGTGCGCGGTCCCATTGTCGGCAGATCATAACGTAGGTCCTGCGCGTTCTTCGGTGCTTTCACCAATACACCGCGCCCGGCTTTGGCACGGATGCGGCCCTCATGGCGTAACTGCGCGATACGCGCCAGCAGACCATCGGTGCCTTCGATGCCTTCGACACCGATGACATGGCCGTCGATGATGACAACGGCCTGCCCGATGTCGAACGGGCTCAGCGCGCCAAGCAGCGCGCGGCCTTTCGCAATATCGGCTTCGGCTTCCACGTCCGGCGCGCGGCGCGTCAGGCATCCCGCCGGCATCAGCAGGTCCGGCGCGACCTCACTGATGCCGCGCAGATGTAAGCCTTCGCGCTCGAAGATTCGACCGACGCTCGACAGCAGATGATCGTCGCCACCGCGAAAGGCCTTTAAGATTTGCGGCATCACGCGCAGCGTTTTGAGATCGAGACGAATTTCCGACAAAGCCGGCCGCACCATCGTGCCGATGAAGACGACATCGCGGCAGGATTCGGCTCGCAACAGGCGAAACAGCGCGCCGAGCTTTCCGATCGGAATCCAGTGATGGCGATAGCGAACAACATCCGCCGGCGAGGCCAGGCTTTTCAGCGCAAACAAAACCGGCTCGCGGCCATTGGCGATGAGCGAATTCGCGACCGCAAACGGCATCGGACCGCCGGCGGCGATGATCCCGACCGCGGATGTCCCCGTCGTTGAAGATTCGGCGTCACGATCGCTCATCACGCCGCACCCCTCCGATCACGCGCCGGCGCTACCCGCGGGCAGGCACAGAGAGCGATGCTTGCTGCCACCGATGAAGGCCAGAATTTCGGCGATCGCCGGATCATCCTTCGCCATCGGCGCGACGTGCGCAAGACGTTCGGCAAATACGCCGTCGCCATGAAACAGCTTTTGATAAAATCCGCGCACCGCCATGATGCGGTCGCGCGTGAATTTACGCCGCTTCATGCCGATGATGTTCAGTCCTTCCAGCGCTGCATATTGTCCGTTGACGAGGCCGAACGGAATGATGTCGCCGCGCACGCCGCAGACGCCGCCCACCATCACCTGCGGCCCGATACGGGTGAACTGATGCGCCGCCGAGAGCCCGCCCATGAAAACGAAATCGCCGACCTCGCAATGACCGCCCAATGTTGCCGATGTCGCGAAGATCACGTCATTGCCAACATGGCAATCGTGGGCGACATGGGCGCAATTCATGAAGTAGCCACGGTCGCCGATCGACGTCAGCCCGCCGCCCTTCGGGCTGCCGCTGTTCATGGTGACGGATTCGCGAATCGTGCAGCCATTGCCGATCTGCAATTTGCCGGACTCGTTGAGACCGAGAATTTGCGGCGGCGCGCCGAGCGAAGCGAAGGGATAGATCGTGCAGTCGTCACCGATCGTCGTATGGCCGACAATGTGGACGTGCGCCACGAGCTTGCAATTCGCGCCGATCGTGACGTTACGGCCGACGATGCAAAAGGGACCGATCGTGGTGCCTTCGCCGATCACGGCCCCGTCTTCGATCCGGGCGGTGGAGTCGATATTCGTCATTGCTTAAATCGCTTTTCTTTTGGGCATGATCTGATCCGAAAACCGAACGCCACTTTTCGAGATCATGCCCTAGTCGACCAGCATCGCGCCGACATCCGCCTCAGCCACGGTCTTGCCGTTGACCCTGGCGTCACCGTGAAACCACCACATCGCGGCACGTCGCTTGATGACATGCATATGGTATTCGACCGTATCGCCCGGCAGCACCGGCTGACGAAACTTGCACTTGTCGATGGTCAGGAAATACACCGCATTCGGTTTGTTGGATTTCATCGCCTTGATGCCGACGACACCGGCAGTCTGCGCCATGCCTTCGATCATCAGGATGCCCGGAAACACCGGCCGGTCCGGAAAATGCCCGGTAAAGCACGGCTCGTTGATAGTGACGTTCTTGATGCCGATGCAGCTGTGGTCGCTGCGAATGTCGATGATCCGGTCGATCAGCAGGAACGGATAACGATGCGGCAGCGCTTTTAGAATGCCATTGATGTCCACCGCCTCGATGGTGATCGGCGCCAGATCCATTACTCCTGCCCTTCGTCGTTTGTCGCCGCTGTGCCTAATTTGGCGATAATCTGCGTTCCATCGCGCGCGATGCGCTCGATCGCCAGCACCTCGCGAAACCATTGTTTGACCGGTTTCGCCACTGGGCCGCCCCAGCGCGCATTGTCAGGAACGCTGGTACGGACGCCACTCATCGCGGCGATCTGCGCGCCGTCTCCGACGTGAATATGATTGTTGAGGCCGACCTTAGCCCCGATCATCACGTTATCGCCGAGCGACAGGCTGCCTGCAAGTCCGCACTGCGCGGCGATCAGGCAATGCCGACCGATCGTGACGTTGTGGCCGATCTGGACCTGGTTATCGATCTTGGTGCCCTCTCCGATCACCGTATCGCGCAAGCTGCCGCGATCGATCGTGGTTGCTGCGCCGATCTCGACATGATGCTGGATCACGACACGGCCGGTTTGTGGCACTTTGAGATGGCTCTCGCTGCCGTAGATGAAGCCGAAGCCATCCTGTCCGATCTTGCAGCCCGGATGAATCAGCACATTGTTGCCGATCAAAGAAAACTGGATCGAGCAGCCCGCACCGATATTGCAGTCCCGGCCGATCTTGACGCCGGCGGCGATCACCGCGCCCGACCCGATCACGGAGCCCGCGCCGATCTCGACGTCGGGGCCGATTACCGCAAGCGGATCGATGATGACATCGTCCTCGATATAAGCGGTCTCATGAATCACGGCCGAGATGGCAATGCCGGTCAGCCCGAAGCCCGATCGCGGCCGCAGCGCATCCTCCTGCCAGAGGCGGCTCAGCGTGACGAAGGCCCGGAACGGGTTGCGAACACGAAGGATGGCGACATGGGCCGGCACCCGGCTCTCGAATTTGGCGCTGACGATGCAGGCACCGGCATGGGTCGTGGCCAGTTGCTCGACGTAACGGATATTGTCGAAGAAACACAGATGCGACGGCCCGGCCTGATCGAGCGCCGCCAGCGCCGTGATGCGCTGATCGGCCCGCGCTGGATCGACGAGGTCCGCCGAAATCAGCGTCGCGATCTCGGCCAATGTCGATGGCGCGTGTGTCTTGTAGAAACTGGGATGCGCCATTCCACCCGTCGCGGTCCGGCGCGTTTTCTGATTGGACATGATCTTTCCCGACAGAGCGGGCCTGTCTTCGGGGATCATGCCGCTTTGGTCAACCCGGTGGCGTGAAGACAAGCACCGGATTGACCGTTTTCGCAAGGTTTAGAACAGGGACGCTTAGAACGAGGTGCCGCCGCCGAACTTGAACTGCTGGACGCGGTCATACTGGCCTTTGGTGATCGGAACCGCGTAATCGAAGCGCAGCGGACCGAACGGCGAAGCCCAGATTAAACCAACGCCGACCGAGGTGCGGACGAGATTGGTATCGTCATATTGCAGGCCGGTACAGGTGCCGAAGGAGGTCCGGGTCGCAGGCGCGCAGCCGGCAACGTTGACCTCATTGGTCCTGGTCCAGGAGGTCGGTCCCTTATAATCATAAAGCGAGCCAGCGTCGGCGTAGATCGCGCCTTTCAGACCAGTCTCCTTGGGCAGGAACCAGAACGGCATCTGCAATTCGACCGAAGCGCCCCAATATTTCGTACCGCCGAGCGCATCGCCGAGCGCACCCGCCGCGAGATAGCTGATGTCACGCGGACCGATGCCGTTCGGGGCAAAGCCGCGAACCAGGTTCGGACCCATCTGGAAGTGGTCCAGCATGCGGATGCCCGAATTATCGTAGCTGTTCAGGATACCACCCTGCAGTCGCACCAAGCCGACGATATCGGCAACCAGCGGTGCATAGTACTTAATGTCCGCTGCGGTCTTGAGATACTTGACGTCGCCACCAACGCCGGCGAAGTCCTGCTTGAAGTCAACCAAGAGACCCGCGGTGGGGTTCTTGTTATTGTCGAGGGTGTTGTAGTTGAGCGTATAGCCCAGCGCCGAGGTGATTGCAGAGCCGCTCTGCAATTCCTGACGCACCGGCAGCGAGGATTCGCCGTCGAGATAACAGCCCAGCGGCGCGGGGAAGCCTGCAATCGGTGCCAGACCCGAATTGATGCCTGCAGGGGTCGGATTGTAGGCCGCCGACAGCGGGTTGTTATTACAATTCGTCAGCGTCGAGGGCAGCGAGATCTTCTGCTGATAGATCGAATAACGCAGCTGCAGCGACAAGTCTTCACGGAGCTGGAAGCCGAGGCGCGGGCTGAAACCCACCGTCTTGGTGTTGTACGAGACGAACGAGTTGGCGAGCTGTTCGCGCTGGAACAGATCGAGGCCGAGCGCTACGCGATAGTCGAGCAGATAGGGCTCGACGACCGACAGCGAGTAACCGCGGGCATATTGGCCGTACTGCACCGACGCCTTCGCATAAAGGCCACGGCCAAGAAAGTTACGCTCCGAGATCGAAACTTCGGCAAGCGCGCCATCCGATGTCGAATAGCCACCCGAGACCGAGAAGTCGCCCGTGGACTTTTCTTCGAGATCGACAATCAGAATCACACGGTCGCTGGACGAGCCGGGTTCGGTGGTGATCTTCACGGCCTTGAAGAAATCGAGATTCTTCAGGCGACGCTCGGCCCGATCGACCAACGCGCGGTTATACGCATCACCTTCTGACAGGTCGAACTCGCGGCGAATGACATAGTCGCGGGTTCGCGTGTTGCCGCGGACATTGATGCGCTCGATGTAGGTGCGCGCGCCCTCTTCGACCGCGAACACGATCGACACTGTGCGGGACTCAAAGTTGCGGTCGCCACGCGGACGGACATTCGCGAATGCATAACCGCGACGCGACATCTCGATCTGCATTTCCTCGACCGACTTTTCGAGCGACTCCGCATTGTAGAGCGAGCCGACGCCAACCCGCGAATAGCTGCGGATCGAATTGCCATCGAAGCCGGGGATCGTCGACTGGAAGTCGACCGACGCCACGCGGTACTGCTGGCCTTCCTCGATCTTGAAGGTGACGAGGAAGCCGCGACGCTCCGGATCATATTCAGTCAGCGCGGCGACGACCTGAACGTCGGCATAGCCGTTCTTCAGATAAAAGCGGCGGATCAGGTCGCGGTCGGCTTCGACCCGATCCGGATCGTAGAGATCGCCGGACTGCAGGAAGCTCAGCACGTTCGACTCACGGGTCTTGATGACATCCTTGAGACGATAAGCGGAGTAAGCGACGTTACCGATGAACTCGATCGACTTCACGCCGGTCTTCTGACCTTCAGTGACAGTGAAGACCAGATCGACGCGGTTGTTCGGCTGCTCGATGATTTCCGGCGTCACATTGACGTCGTAACGGCCCGAACGGCGATAGATTTCGGCAATGCGCTGGGCATCGGCCTGCACCTGCGGACGTGACAGCGTCCCGCGTGCCTTGGACTGGATTTCAGCAGTGAGCTGCTCGTCCTTGACCTTCTTGTTGCCTTCGAAAGCAACACGGCCAATGACCGGATTTTCAACAACGGAAACGACCAGACGACCGCCGGCCTGATTGATTCGCACGTCCTGAAACAAGCCCGTCTCGATCAGGGCCTTGAGGCCATCATCGACGCGACCTTGATCGAGCCGACCACCGGGGCCGGGCTTGAAATAGGAACGGATGGTTTCGGCTTCGACGCGGCGGTTACCTTCGACACCGATCGACGCTGCGGTCTGCGCCACGGCCTGCGTCGAGATGAGGGCGCTCGACAGCGTCACGGCGGCCGGTAGTGCCGCCCACATCAAGGCAGCAGCAACGCTTCCTTGCAATACTCGCATTCCAAACTTCATGCGCGACGCGCCCTTATTCTTTTCATGCCGGCTCGCGCCCCCGCGCGCCGACATAATCCCCTGAGTTGCCCAGCTTGTAACCAACTTTGTCCCCCGGGCAAACGACCTATCGCACTGCAACTTGAATTTCGATTTGAGCCGTTGCTGATCGGCCACGTCTCGGAACTTCGATTGAAAAAACTCAATCATGACGTGGCCAAATGCAAGATGTCATTATACGTGGCGAACACCATCAGCATCAGAACCAGACCCAATCCAATCCGGAATCCCATTTCCTGTGCCCGCTCCGAGAGCGGCCGGCCCCGGATCGCCTCGACCGAGTAGAACAGCAGGTGTCCGCCATCGAGCAGAGGAACCGGGAATAAATTGAGCAGGCCGATCGAGATCGACAGCACGGCCGCAAGATGGATCAGCGCGGTCAGGCCGATGGTCGCGACCTGCCCCGAAATCTGGGCGATGCGGATCGGGCCGCCGACCTGATCGGCCGCCTCGCGGCCGGTAAAGATGCCGCCAATATAATTAAACGTCCGCTCGACAACGAACCAGGTCTCCTTGACACCGAGCACGACGGCGCGGGCCGGATCGATCTTCTCCATCTTGGTGTCGCCGGGCGCGGTTGCGCGGGTGATGCCGAGCACGCCGAGCTTATGGACGTTGCCGAAACTGTCCTTGATTTCCTTCATCTCGGGCGTCGCCGTCAGGGTCTGCTCGCTGTCGCCACGCTTGATGATAAAAGTCATCGCCTGCCCGGCACTCGTCGAGACGATCCGCTGCATATCCGAGAAGCTGGTGATTGCCGTATCATCGATCTTTGTGATGATGTCGCCCGTCTGGAAGCCGGCTTTTGCGGCCGCACCATCCGCCTGCACGGTGTCGACACGCGCCGTGGTCGAAGGCTTGCCGAAGAACGTGAACAGGCTGGCGAAAATGACGATGGCGAGAATGAAATTCGCGATTGGTCCGGCCGCGACAATGGCCGCGCGGGCACCGACCGGCTTGTGATGGAAGGAGACCGCGCGTTCCTCGGCGGTCATGGCGGTCAGCTTATCGCCCGACGGGGTCGAGGCCTCGCTCTCATCGCCGAAAAATTTGACATAGCCGCCAAGCGGGATCGCGGAAATCTTCCAGCGGGTGTTGTGGCGGTCGTTAAAGCCGATCAGTTCTGGCCCGAAACCCAGCGAAAACGTAAGAACCTTAACGCCGTTCCAACGCGCAACCAGAAAATGTCCCAATTCGTGAAAGAATACGACGATGGTCAGGACGAACAGGAATGGAACAACATAGCCCAACACGCCATGGCTTAACGTATTGAATACGTTCATAAAAAAGTCA
>JAYUEY010000050.1:0-16925 GCA_043739005.1 Tardiphaga sp. | reverse complement strand
CCAGAAGCGCCGCCGAAGGCGCTTGCGTCGCTGATTGTCGATGGCAAGCGCAAGGATGTGCCGATGGCGGAGGGCGAAGCGATCCTTGATGCGGCTCTGCGCGCCGGTATGGATCTGCCTTACGCCTGCAAGGGCGGCATGTGTTCGACCTGCCGTGCGCGAGTTGTCGAAGGTGAAACGCGGATGGACGTCAATTATTCGCTGGAGCCGTGGGAGTTAAACGCGGGTTTCGTCCTGACCTGCCAGGCGCATCCGCTATCACATCGCATCGTCTTGGATTACGACGCTGTCTAACTCTGATTGGCATGATCCGATCCGAAAACCAGAACGCCACTTTTTGGAATTATGCCGTCGCATCGCGCAGTAGCGCGAAGGCCGCTTGCGCCAGAGCTACGGGTCGCTCGTCATCGACCGGTCGCATCGATACCGTCGCAAATGCCATCGTCTTGCCGAGCCGGATGATTCGCGCTTCGGCGACAATGTCGGTGCGCGAAGCCGGTTTAAGGAAGTGACTGGTCTGGTCCACAGTCGTCATTGGCAGATAGCAGCCATTCGCGCGCGCGACCGCGATCACCATTGCGGTGTCGGCCAGCGCCATCAATGACTGTCCGCAGATCACGCCATTGTCTCGGCAGAGTTTATTTGAAAATCGCATGCGAATCGCGGCGCTGGCATCGCCGAGGCTTTCAACGCTGAGATTAAGGTCCAACACCCACGGTGCGAAGGCGGTGTTCAGCAGACGCGTCGCGGCGGATGTGTCGAAGGCAGTCATGTCGATAGCTCCACGGGAAACGAGGTGAAGCCACGAAACCTTGCACGCGGTGCGCGCGTACCCGGTCCCGTTTCTGCGAATGTCGGGAAGCGCGCCATAAAGCGCCCGATCGCGATTCGACCCTCGAGGCGTGCGAGATTGAGCCCGACACAGGCGTGCGGCCCGGAGCCAAAACCGACATGGCGGTTCGGAGATCGTGCGATATCGAACGTGTTGGGATTGTCGAATTGCTCTGGGTCGCGGTTCGCCGCACCGATGCAGAGCGTGACCAGCGTGCCTTTCGGTATCGGTACTCCACCGATCTGCGTGTCTTCCGCCACGCCGCGGTTGCCGAGCTGATTGGAGCTTTCGTATCGCAGGCATTCCTCGACGGCAGGTTTGATGAGCGCGGGATCGTCGATCAGGCGCTGACGCTGGTCTGGAAACCGCAATAACAATTCAAGCCCGTTACCGATTAGATTGGTCGTCGTTTCGTGGCCGGCATTGAGAATGAAAATACAGTTCTGCAGCAGTTCGATTTCACTGAGCTTTTCGCCGCTGGCAGCTTCGCCCTGGATCAGTCGCGTCAGCACATCGCGATCCGGGTCTCCCGGTGTCTTGCAACGGTCGGCGACAAGGATGCGCAGATAGTCGAGAAACTCTCCGACAGCGCGTTCGCCGCGCGCTTGCGCATCGCCAACCAGAAACGGTTCGAGCGCGCCGAGGATGGCCAGTGACCAGTTACGAAGCGGCCCGCGCTCGGCGTGTGGGATATCGAGCAGATTACCGATCACCTCGATCGGGATCGCCGATGCAAAATCGTCGATCAGATCGGCATGGCCACGCGCCTGCATGGCATCGAGCAATTGATCGACGAGCACGATCAGGGCCGGCTCCATCTCGGCGATCGCCCGCGGCGTCAGAGCACCTGTGATGAGGCGGCGGACGCGAGTGTGCAGCGGCGGGTCGTTGAAAACGAGGCTGGTCGTGTGATGCTGAAACAGGAGCGAGTCTGTTCCGTATTTCGGTGCGAACTCGCGTCGTTTGTCGGACGTGAAGCGCGTCGTATCTTTGTAGGTTGTTTCGAGATCGCGATGCCGTGTCAGGAATAGCGATCCATCCGACATGCGATGAATAGGATCAAGCGTCTGCAACGCGCGATAGGTCGGGTAGGGGTCTTCATAAAACGAATCCGGCAACGTCTTCAGTGAAAAATCTCGAACGAGTCTCTCTGCGTCCGTCATGGCCGCACCGCATTCATCGTCAGTAGTTCATACGGCGCAGCGGTCTTGCCGGCATGACGCGCTATCAACGGATGATGTTGCAGCTTCTCCGACGTCTCAGCCATTTCAGTGAAAGAGACCACATCCTGACAGATCGGATGATTGAGACGGTCGCCGGTGGGCCCTATGATGAACTGGAACGCGCCGTCCGCCAGAACGCATAATTTGGCGATGTCGATCAACTCACCTTGTAAAGACGCCCACTGGCCACGAATCAAACTGTTGAGTTTCATGCTGATGATCTGTTGTTAAATAGATGATTACTTTCGTCGCGCGGCGTAACGTTTCGACGCTTACGCGGGTTGTCCTTGAAGAGGAGCCCATAACGGTCGATAAACTCGTCCCTGCAAGTCAACGGGTCTGAACAAAGCGCCGCTTCTCGCGATATTGAAATAATAAAGTCATGCTTATGTCGGCGGCCTTTTGTCGACGATGCGTTTGGCCTTGCCAGCGGAGCGCTCGATCGTATCGGGATCGCGGACATTGACGCGCGCAGTGATGCCGATCGTATCCTTGATCGCCTGTTCCAACCGCGCGCCGGCGGCAGCGCGTGCATCGGCCGCAGCTTCCGGCCGCGCTTCGACCTGAATTTCCATCTCGTCCATGCGACCGGAGCGGGACAGCACCAGTTGATAGTGCATCGACAGCGCGGGAATGGTCAGCAGCTTTTCCTCGATTTGCGTCGGGAAGACGTTGACGCCGCGCAGGATAATCATGTCGTCGGTGCGGCCCGTCACTTTTTCCATGCGCCGCGTCGCGCGTGCGGTTCCCGGCAGCAGCCGCGTCAGGTCGCGTGTGCGATAGCGGATGATGGGCATCGCCTGCTTGGTCAGCGATGTGAACACCAGTTCGCCTTCTTCGCCTGCCAGCAGCACTTTCCCCGTGAGCGGATCGATGATCTCCGGATAGAAATGATCCTCCCAGATATGAAGACCATCCTTGGTCTCGACGCATTCGCTCGCGACGCCGGGGCCCATCACTTCAGAGAGCCCGTAAATATCGACGGCATGCAGATCGAACGCTTCCTCGATCTCCTCGCGCATCGCATTGGTCCATGGCTCGGCCCCGAAAATGCCGATACGCAAAGACGATTTGCGCGGATCGAGGCCCTGTTTTCGGAACTCATCGAGGATCGCAAGCATGTAAGACGGCGTCACCGTGATGATGTCAGGTTTGAAATCGGTTATGAGTTGCACCTGCCGCTCGGTCATGCCGCCTGATACTGGAATTACCATGCAGCCGAGCCGTTCAGCGCCGTAATGCGCGCCGAGCCCGCCAGTAAAAAGTCCGTAACCATAGGCGTTGTGCAGCTTCATGCCGGCGCGGCCGCCGGCGGCGCGGATCGAGCGCGCGACGACATCGCTCCAGATGTCGAGATCGGCTTTGGTGTAACCAACAACGGTAGGCTTTCCGGTGGTGCCCGACGAGGCATGGATGCGCGCGACTTGATCGTCGGGTACGGCGAACATACCGAACGGATAGTTGGCGCGCAGGTCTGCTTTTGTGGTGAAGGGAAATTTTGCGAGGTCTTCAATGTCGGTTAGATGATCCGGATGAACGCCAGCGGCATCGAAGGCCGAGCGATAATGCGGAACGTTGTCGTAAGCGTGGCGCAGCGACCAGCGCAACTGATCGCGCTGCCACGTTTGTAATTCGTCGGTCGATGCGATCTCGAATCGATCGAGCGTTGCCGGTTGCGGATACAATTCGGTCAGTTTGCGCAAGGGAATGGTCAAGGGGGACTTCCCGCAATCAAGATGGAGCCAGCGCGAGGATATCGCCGGCGATGGTGCGCGAATGACCGCGAAATTCGGCGACGACGACGTCATTATCATCGCGCACGGTGACGTCGTAGATGCCGCTGCGGCCAGACTTCGTACGCTCGATGGCATGTGCGGTCAGCGTTGCGCCGGTTTTGACCGGACGCAGGAACGTGACGGCGCATTGCTGCGCGACGGTGCGTTGGCCGTAGGTGTTGCAGGCAAAAGCAAAAGTGGAATCTGCCAGCGCGAACATGTAGCCGCCATGGCAGATTTCGTGGCCGTTGGTCATGTCAGCGCGGATCGCCATCGACATGACGGCTTCGCCCGGCGCGATGCGATCGATCCGCATACCGAGCGCTTGGCTGGCGCGATCGGTGCGCCACATCGTGGCGGCGCAAGCTTCCGCCAATGCCTGCGGATCGGACCTGTCGATCGCGCTCGTGTCGTCCATCGCGTTTCCAATGCCTGTTCGGTGCGTCGGTGCGTCGATGCGCGCCGTTAGGGGCTTACGTTACTGTTGACCAACAGTTCGATCAATTATGTTCAGGTTCACTCGGTGAGGTTTTTGTCGCTGTAAACGCCGCATTTCGTGCCTGCGGTGCAGCAATGTCGCGTAAGATAGGCCAATGTCCGACGACTCGTTAATCCTCACGCTCGAACTCGATGCCGACAGCTTTGCCTGGCTAAACGGTCTGAGGCAGCAGCACTTTCCGCCAGAGCGCAATGTGCTCTCGGCGCATCTCACGCTGTTCCATAAACTCGACCTAACCTGCGTCGAATCCATGAAGGCCGTTTTGCGGCAAGATTTGAGTCCACTCCTGCTGACGTTTTCCGGTCTGCGTTCGCTCGGTGGCGGCGTTGCGGTCGTTGTCGAGTCGCCGGAGTTGTTGGCGTTACGCGCGCGAATGGCCGCCGCCGCCGCAGGTCATCTCACCCCGCAGGACAGACAAGGCTTCCGGCCACATGTCACGATCCAGAACAAGGTGACGGCAGCTGATGCGCGCAATCTGCTGACGACGCTTGAGCACGATTTCGTGCCGCGTATCGGGCAGGGTATCAGCCTGCAGGTGTGGCGCTATCTCGGCGGGCCGTGGGCGTTGCACGAGCGGCTTAAACTCGTCTAATCGTTTCCTCATAGAGAAAGTAACGCTCGCAGGATTTCAGCATGGCCGATGACATCGCTTTCATGATCCACGCCGATGGAAAGTCGTCGCAGCATCATCTCGGCATCAGGATGCTGGTGATTGCCGGCTGGACCGGCCGCGATCCAGTCACGCGCGACAAGCACATTGCCGAACTTGAAGAACTGGGCATCGCACGGCCGGCCTCGACGCCGATCTATTATCGCGTGGCGGCGCGGCGGCTGACAACGGCCGATACGATCGAATGCAGCGGCGGTGATTCCAGCGGCGAAGTCGAGTTCGTGCTCATTCAATCCGGCGGCACGCTTTATGTCGGCGTCGGTTCCGATCACACCGATCGCAAGGTCGAGACTTACAACATCACCGCGTCAAAGCAGATGTGCGACAAGCCGATCGCGCCGGAGCTTTGGCGCGTCGATGATGTCGCCGCGCAGTGGGATCAGTTAATGCTGCGCTCCTGGGCGACGATCGATGGTGTGCGTGTGCTGTATCAGGAAGGTGCGCTGACCGGCATGTTGCCGCCGCATGATCTGATCGCGCGCGAGTTCGGCGCGTCGGGACTGCCGGAAAGCGCGGCAATGTTCGGGGGCACCTTCGCGGCGAAAGGCGGCATCCGCCCGGCGACGCGCTTCGACTATGAGCTAGTCGATCCTGTCTTGAACCGCAGCATCCGCCACGGCTATGCGATTACGGAGATTCCCGTTCTTGGTTGACGCGGCATACGCCGCGCTGTAACTCTTCGCCAGTGCTGCGAGGCGGGCCATTTGATCGGCCTTCAAGGCGCGGGTGTCGTCGCGGCCGACCAACACCTTGAACATCACGCCACCCTCGACATTCAGGAGTGCGACAAAGGCCGAGGTCGGGCGTCGGCAGGTCAAGCATTGCCGTCTACGTCATGGCGCAGCACCTTTGGTATTGCGCTCGGACTGGATCACTTCAAAACCTTCGAACTTTGGATGGCCGAGATAGAGGCTCGGACCGGCGCTGTCATTGCCGGCGCGGGCGTGGGCGCGGCGGAATTGTTCGGATGTCGTCCACGCCACGAAATGGGCCTTATCGGCCCATGTCGTATGCGACGAATACAGCGTGTGGTCGTCGTGCACGGGCCCCTTGAGCAGATGGAATTCGATAAAACCTGGCAATTCGCTGAGATAGGATTCGCGGCTTGCCCAGATATGCTCGAACGCTTTTTCCTGGCCTGTCTTCACTTGAAATCGGTTCATCGCGATGAACATGTCGTCGTCTCCTGATTGATGCGCATGATTGCCACTGTTGCTTTCGCCGATCGCGTCGTGGTCCTTTAGCAAGTCCACCTCGCCGCCGATGGTAGGCCGGCAAATGGCGTGACCGACAATGTTACGAACGTGTTCGCGCGCGATGCACATCTTGGGCGTGTAGAGAATGGCGCGCCGTTTTTGCTGCCGCAACGGATAGCCGCGCAAGTATAAACTTTCGTCGCTTTGCGCGGATGAGTTGCAGGCCTATGTTGATGGGATCGTTCTCATCTGATTGAAGGCTGTTCCTTGCTCGACAAGCTCGAATTGCTACTGGCGCTTTCCAAGGAACGGCATTTCGGCCGCGCAGCGGAGTCATGTGGCGTGACCCAGCCGACCATGTCGACGAGCCTGAAGCAACTCGAAGACATTCTCGGCGTCATGCTGGTGCAGCGCGGCTCGCGTTTTCAAGGGTTCACGCCGGAGGGCGAACGCACGCTCGACTGGGCGCGGCGGATCGTCGGCGATGCCCGCGCGATGCGCCAGGAAATCAACAGTCTAAAAGACAAGCTGACCGGCGAGATCCGGATTGCTGCGATTCCGACCGTGCTCGGGATGGTGGCATCGTTGACCACGCCGTTCCGCGCCAAATATCCAGAGGTCCGCTTCAAGGTCGTGTCCTGCACCTCGACCGAGGTGCTGGGCCTGCTCGAAAATCTCGAAGTCGATGCCGGGTTGACGTATCTGGAGAACGAGCCGCTCGGCAAGGTGCGCGCGATCCCGCTCTACAAGGAAAGCTATCGCCTTATCACCGCGCCGGACGGGCTTTATGGCGATCGCGAGACGGTGACATGGACGGAGGTCGGGCAAGTGCCGTTGTGCCTGCTGACGCCGGACATGCAGAACCGTCGGATCATCGACAAAGCGCTACGCAGCGTTGGTGCAGAGGCCGTGCCCACGCTGACATCGAATTCGATCATCGTGCTTTATACGCATGTCCAGACAGGTCGCTGGGCCAGCGTCATGCCGGCGAAACTTGCCAATACGTTGGGATTGCCGGAGGAAGTGCGCAGCATCCCGATCGTCGAGCCTGATGTCACCTACAGCATCGGCATGGTGATCCCGCAACGCGATCCGATGACGCCGCTGGTCGCAGCGCTGGTGCAGATCGCCCGTGAAGTCGCACCCAGCCTGAACATCTAGCGTTTGTGATCGACCCCACTCAACCCGTGCTTATCTTTCGACCGAGCAAAGACCCCGACATAAAAAGCACCGGCTCGCGCCAGTCCTGCAAATCGTTTTGGAGTATGAAGCCGCGTCGGCCCGGTCGATGTCAGCCTTGGGGGGCTGGGGGCTGAGGAATCCAAGGCCAACTGGACCGGGCCAACGCAGTATCTTGTTCTTGCAAGCGGGATAGGCGCGCGATGGGCGAAACTGCGGCCCGATTATGGCTTGTACTAACGATCCCGTGACGATGCCTGAGACCATCCCCTGCAACGTCTCGCTGCAACGTCTCGCGCAAGTGCACTCGTCCACGCACTTGCACAGCAGCGCAGTCGGGGCGATCATGACTCGCAGACGACAGGAGGCCGCATGACATCAATGTCCGCCGAGACAAACGCCAACGATTTGCGTGCGGCACATGCCGCCGCCACGCCGGCGATGATCTCTTTCAACCGTCTCGAACTCGGTCGCATTCTCAATCTGTACGGCCGCATGGTCGCCGCCGGCGAGTGGCGCGATTACGCGATCGACTTCATGAAGGACCGCGCCGTGTTCTCGGTGTTTCGCCGCGCCTCCGAAGTACCGATCTACCGGATCGAGAAAGACCCGAAGCTCGCGCGCAAGCAGGGCATGTATTCGGTGGTCTCGGCCGGCGGTTTGATCCTGCGCCGCGGCCACGAACTCGACCGTGTGCTGCTGGTGATCGATCGTAAGCTGGCAGTGGTTTAGTGCTTGATCTGACGAAGCGGGTTCGCCGTTATCCTGAGGCGCTGGAGCACTTGCGACGGCCTCGAAGGATGAGCCGCCAGGACTGAGATTGCATCCATCCTTCCAGGATCGCCAGACGATACAAGCGCATCGTTCGCTCGCATCTCAGAATGACGCTGGCGGCCCCGACCAGGGCGCTCGTAGATCGTCGATCACAAACGCTGCGAGATCGAAATCGCGTAAGGCGGCTGCTCTGTGATTGCGATTTTCGCATCGGCCTCAGTCCCGAAAATCGAGAGAACGTCTAGGCCCGTAGATTTCTTCGGCGATGCGACGATTCATGTCGTCGACGAGGAGGATTGTACGCATGTTCGCTGAGGATATTACCGGACCATCAACTTCTGGTGTCGCGCGAGGCTGGCGGTAACGAGTCCGCGCCATCGCCGATCGCGCGCTGCATCATCACGGTATCAAGCCAGCGGCCGAATTTCAGGCCAACATGCGGATGCGTGCCGATCATCGCAAAACCGGCCTTGCGATGAACGGCGATCGAGCCGGCATTGGCTGAGTCGCCGATCACGGCGATCATCTGGCGATAGCCGCGCGGCTCGCAGTCTTTCAGCAGGGCCTGCAATAACGCGAAGCCGATGCCCCGCCGATATGCGCGAGGTGCCAGATAGATCGAATTTTCGACGGTGAAGCGATAAGCGGGGCGTGGGCGGTACGGCCCGGCATAGGCGTAACCGTCGATGGCACCATCACTCTCTGCGACAATATATGGAAAGCCGCCGGTGCGTAGCGTCTCGTAACGTCGCGTCATCTCTGCGAGGTCTGGCGGGATCAGCTCAAAGGTCGCAGTGCCATGCAGCACGGCGTCTTCATAGATCGTGGTGATGGCAGGGAGGTCGTCAGGCGTCGCATCGCGGATCAGGGGCTCGGTCATTCGGCGACAATAGCGCAATGACGCATCAACAAAAAAGCCCCGGCGCGAGGCCGGGGCTTTCCGTCATCCTGAAAGGATCGAGTGACGTTAATTACGCTGTCCCAGCAACTGCAGCAGCAGCGTGAACAGGTTGATGAAGTTCAGGTAGAGCGAAAGCGCGCCGGTGATCGCCGCCCGCTCCGCTACGTCACCACCCTGGGAGGCGTAGCCGTACATGTAGTCGTTCTTTAGGCGCTGCGTATCGTAGGCGGTAAGGCCTGCAAAGATCAGTACGCCGACAACCGACACGATGAACTGCAACATCGACGATGCGACGAAGATGTTCACGACGCTCGCGATGATGATGCCGAACAGGCCCATGATCAGGAACGATCCCATGCCCGTCATGTCACGCTTTGTGGTGTAGCCATAAAGGCTCAGCGCACCGAACGAGGCAGCGGTGATGAAGAACACCCGCGTGATCGAAGTGTGCGTATACACCAGGAAGATCGACGACAGCGAGATGCCCATCAGCGCGGCGAACGCCCAGAACAGCAATTGTGCCGTCGCAGGCTTCAGCCGGTTGATGCCGAAGGAGATGGCGAACACCATCGCCAGCGGCGCGAGCATGAACACCCACTTCAGCGGGCTGACGAACATCGCATAGCCGAACGGCGTCAGATACTGGCCGCTCTTCATAGCGATCGAAGCGCCGGTTGCCGACTTCACCGCAGCGGCCGGATCGCCGGTCACCGCAAACATATAGACGCCGAGCGCAGCCAGGCCCGTAATGGCCAGACCGATCGACATGTAGTTGTAGATGCGAAGCATATAGGCGCGCAGGCCGGCATCGACGGCTGCAGCGTCCACCCGACCGGCGGCCCGGCCGAAGGGAGAATTGTAGTTACGGTCCAAGTCCGACATGGTCGAAACTCCGAAGTTGTCCGGCACGTCGCAAAAGGGTTTTGCCGCCGGCGCGAATTCTATCCCGAATATTTGCTCTGACGACATTTCTTTTCTGTCATCACGCGATATCCGACCCAATCTCGTATGTGGGAAACTATCACACAGAAGACAACGTTCCATGCGCGGCTGAATGTCGCTCTGTGCGTGAAAGTCGAGCCGCGCAAGCCGGTTTTGCCCTGTTTTGGGACAGTTTCGGCGATCTGCGTTGCCCTGCGACCATTAGCTTGCCTCGCTGGCCGGATTCATTCGCAGATATCACAGGTTGCGCAGCACGGTTGCAGGCTTTTGGTTCAGCGCCAACAGCGTGCCGGCAAGGCCAAGCCCGACTGTCACGACCAGCGCTGCGCCGACAACGGCGAGCGCGCTTCCCGCCTGCCAGACAAAGCCAAGTGTCATCAGCCGAGTCACAATCAGCCAGGCCGCGACCGAGCCGGCGATAACACCGAACAGGGCGGTGGCGAAGCCGATCATGAGATATTCCAGCGCATAAGCACCGAGCAGCCGCGCCCGCGTCGCGCCTAATGTCTTCAGGATCACGGCGTCATAGACTCGATGCCGATGGCCGGCGGCAAGCGCGCCGCCGAGCACGAGGATGGCCGAGACAAGCGTCACGGCGCTGGCCCCGCGAATGGCCAGAACGAGGTTGGTGACCACGGTGCCGACGGTCTCCAGCGCCTCGCGGACCCGGACGCTGGTGATGGTCGGGAATGCGGTGGCGACGGCTTTCACGATCGCGGCGTCATCAGCAGGATTGTCACGGGCTTCGGTCAGCGTCGCGATATGAGTATGCGGTGCGCCCTTGAAGGCGTTCGGCGAGAACACCAGCACGAAATTGATGCCGAGGCTCTGCCAGTCCAGCGTCCGCATATTGGCGATCTTCGCTGTGATGTCGCGGCCGAGCACGTTGACGATGACGTCGTCGCCGATCTTGAGGCCGAGCCCGTCGGCAAGTTTCTTTTCGAACGATACCAAAGGCGGCCCGGCATAATCCGGCTTCCACCACTCGCCCTCGACTACCTTCGAGCCCTTCGGGATATCGTTCTGATAGGTCAGGCCGCGGTCGGATTGCAGCACCCATTCGGTATCGGACGACGGCTTGAGGTCTTCGGCCTTGACGCCGCGCGCCGCGACGATACGCCCGCGCAGCATCGGCACGTCCTCGACGGTCGAATTCGGCGATTGTTGCTTCAGGAAAGCCTGAAAGCGGTCAGCTTCGGTGGAGGGAATGTCGATGAAGTAGAAGGCCGGGGCCTTGTCGGGCAGTGCCGCCATGAACTGTCGGCGCAGATTGCCGTCGATCTGGGTGATCGTGACCAACACTGCGAGACCAAGGCCGAGCGACAGCACGACCGAGGGCGTCAGCGCGCCCGGCCGGTGGATATTGGCGATCGCCAGCCGCAACATCGTGATCGACGGGCGCGGCAATCGCCTTGCAATCGCCATCACGCCAGCTGCAACGCCGCGCAGCAGCGCGAACACGACCACGGACGAGGCGACGAATGCGGCGGCAACGCGCTTGTCGTAAGCGAGACCGATCACAACGGCGATCAGCAGCACGATCACGCCAGCCAGCAGCGCCAGATAACCGGCGCGGGGCCGATGCCATTCGCTGGAGACCGCCTCGCGAAACAAAGCCGCGACCGGCACGTCATGGACCCGCGCCAGTGGCCACAGTCCGAAGGCCAGCGCCGTGAGCAGGCCGTACAGCAGCGATAGTGCCAGTTCGCCGAAATGCAGTGCCGGCACCACGGGCAGCGGCAGGATTTTTCCGAACAGGCCGACGATGGCAAAGGGCAACGCCGCGCCAAGCACCAGACCGATCAGCGAGCCGACGCTCGCCAGCACGACAACTTGCGTGAGATAGATGGTGAAGACATCGCGGCCGGTCGCACCGAGCGCCTTAAACGAGGCAATGACATCGCGACGCCGATCGATATGGCTTTTCACGGCGTTGGCGACGCCGACACCGCCCACCAACAGCGCGGCGAGGCCGACGAGCGTCAGGAATTGCGTGAAGCGCGTGATGCTGCGCTCCAGTTGCGGCGAGGCATTGTCGCGGGTGCGGATTTCCCATCCCGCTTGAGGCAGCGCCTTGCGCGCGTCCTCGGCCAGCGTGGCTGCCCCTTGGTTCGACGCGATATTATCCGGCAGTTTCACGCGATAGATCCAGCGCACCAGACTTCCGGGTTGCAAAAGTTGTGTCGCGCGTAGCGAGGCTTCGCTGGTCAAAAAGCGCGGTGCGAAACCGACGCCGCCGGACAGCTTGTCCGGTTCGGCATTGACGACGCTGCGGATCTGGAAATTGGCACTGCCGACGCTGACGGTGTCGCCGACTTTCAGGTTGAGCCGCGCCAGCAGCGTGGCATCGGCCGCCGCGCCGAACACGCCGTCCGTCTCCGCAAGCAGTTGCTGCATCGGCATGTCGGGGACGAGCGACACCTTGCCGAGCGTCGGATACGTGGAATCGACGGCCTTCATCTCGACCAGCGCATACTGGTCGTCCGCCGTGCGCGCCATGCCGCGCAATGAGGCCGCGACCGAGACCTGTCCTTTGGATTTTAGATAGTTGAGTTCTTCCGGTGAGGCCTCGCGCTGGATCAGCGAGAACGCCGCGTCGCCGCCGAGCAATGCGCGGCCTTCGCGTGTCAGGCCGTCGCTCAAGCTAGCGGCAACCGAGCCGACGCCGGCGATGGCCATCACGCCGAGCGCGATGCAGGCGATGAAGACATAGAAGCCGCGCAGGCCGCTGCGCAGTTCACGCAGGGCATAGCGCAATGGCAACGCCGTCATGCGACGGACGGGCACGGACGAATCGCTCACGCCGTTTCCATCCAGCTTCGCTCGTCGGCGGTATCGATGCGGCCGGAACGCAAGCGGATGACGCGGTCACAGCGCTGCGCCAGCGAATTGTCATGCGTCACCAGCACCAATGTCATGCCGCGTTCGGCATGCTTGCTGAACAGCAGGTCTACGATCTGGTGGCCGGTGGTCTCATCGAGATTGCCGGTCGGCTCGTCAGCGACGAGGATTGCCGGATCGGGCGCAAGCGCGCGTGCCAAAGCGACCCGCTGCTGCTCGCCGCCTGACAGTTGCGTGGGATAGTGATGCAAGCGCGCACCCAAGCCGACGGCTTCCAATTCCTTCGCCGCTCGCTCCGACGCATCCGCGCGGCCGGCGAGTTCGAGCGGCACCGCGACGTTTTCCAGCGCCGTCATGGTCGGGATCAGATGGAAGGACTGGAAGACGATGCCAACATGGCGGCCGCGAAATCGCGCCAATGCGTCCTCGCTCAGGGCATTGAAAGCCGTGCCCGACACCACCACGTCTCCGCTATCAGGCCGCTCCAGACCCGCCATCACCATCAGCAAGGTGGATTTGCCGGAGCCGGATGGGCCGATCAGGCCGATCGCTTCGCCTAGCCGAACGTTCAGGCTGATATCTTTGAGAATGTGAACGCGCGCGGCGCCTGTGCCGAGCGACAGGTTCATATTCGAGATGGAAATGGTGTCGGACGAATTGTCTGACGGCGACGAAGGGTGAGTGATTGTGTCCATGCGGTTGCAATATGGGCGTTCGTTTGCGGCGGTCGAGAGGCCGCTCGCGTTTCTTTGCGCGCTTCTCGTCGCAGGAGCGGTCACCTTTACGCCGGCCGCCGCCCAAGCGCCGCTTAAAATGGTCGTGCTCGGAGATTCGCTGAGCGCCGGCCTTGGCCTCACTGGTCCGCAGGCCTATCCCGCCAAATTGCAAAAAGCTCTGCAGGACAAGGGGATTGCCGTCGAGATGATCAATGCCGGCGTTTCCGGCGACACCTCGTCCGGCGGGCTTGACCGGCTAGACTGGTCGATTCCCGCGGGTACGCAGGCCGTCATCGTAGAATTGGGAGCCAACGACGCCCTGCGCGGCCTCGATCCAAAACTGACGCGCAGGGCGCTTGAACAGATCGTGACCAAGCTCAAGGCCCGTAACATTGCCGTGTTGCTGGCCGGGATGCTGGCACCGCCGAATAACGGGCCGCAATACGTAAAGTCCTTCAATGCGATCTATCCTGATCTGGCCAAGCAGTTCGACGTGGCGCTGTATCCGTTTTTCCTCGATGGCGTTGCCGGCAACGACAAGCTGAATCAGGCTGACGGAATTCACCCGACCGCGCAGGGCGTCGACATCATGGTGACCAAGTCGTTGCCTGCGGTCGAGGGATGGCTCCGGCCGCTGCTTGGGCAGAAGAGTTAAGAACCAGGCAGCATTCAGGTTAACCCCAAAGTTATCCAGAGCCGTCGTTGTCGGCCACTTCGCGGCGTCATCGTTCTCCGATTAGACTTGTTGTCGGTGATTCGTGTGTCGGAGATCCCGCGATGCCGCGTCTGTTTACCGGACTGGAAATACCGGCCGAGATCGGCCACACATTGTCCCATCTGCGCGGCGGGCTGCCGGGCGCGCGCTGGATCGATCCCGAAAATTATCACGTGACATTACGTTTCATCGGCGACATCGACGGCTTCGCGGCAAACGAGATCGCGTCGCTGCTGCCGAGGGTCAACCGCAAGCCGTTCGACGTGCATTTGCAGGGACTGCAAAGTTTCGGCGGCAAGAAACCGCGCGCAGTCGTCGCCTCGGTGGTGCCGAGCCGGCCGCTGATCGAATTACAGGCCGAGCTGGAGCGGCTGATGCAGCGGATCGGGCTCGATCCCGAGGGGCGCAAATTCGTGCCGCATGTGACGCTGGCGCGGTTGCGCGATGCCTCGAACCATGATGTCGCGGATTATTTGTCGATACGCGGCTATTTCCCGACCAAAGTGTTCAAGGCTTCGCGCTTCGTGCTGTTCTCGGCACGCGCCTCCACCGGTGGCGGACCCTATGTGGTCGAGGATTCCTACGCGCTGAGTGCGTAGGCTTTGAAGCGCATGGCGCATGCCGTCGCCGCGATTGCAGCCGTCACGACCCGCGAAGGCGGGTGGCCCAGTATCACGCGACGCCTACGATAAATCACGAACGTCGCGGAATACTGGATCCCTGCTCTGCGCGCGCATGAGCGCGCTTGTCGGGGATGACGGCCGTATATGAGATTGGGTTCAGCGGCCAAACACGCATACCCTCCCGCCTAAAAACGCGCCTTGCCTTTTTCGCCAAGCTAAGGCGTTAAGGCGCAATGGTGTCCGATCCGCAAAGCTCGTTTCAAAAACAATATCAGGCCCTCATCGCATCAGGCGCGATCGAGGCCGATCCGGCGCAGGCCGGAGCCGTGGCTGCGCTGGCAGCGCTCGACGCCACGCTCGCGGCCTATGTGCCGCCGAAGAAGCAGGGCTTTTTCGGGAAATTGTTCGGCGAAAAGGACGTGACGCCGCCGAAAGGCCTCTACGTCCACGGCGAGGTCGGGCGCGGCAAGACCATGCTGATGGACCTATTCTTCAATGCAAGCCCCGTCACACTTAAGCGCCGCGCGCATTTTCATGAATTCATGGCCGACGCGCATGAGCGGATTTACGACTTCCGCCAGAAGGTCTCGCGCAACGAGATTCCCGATGGCGACGTGATCGCGCTGACGGCGCAGTCGATTTTCGACGAGGCATGGTTGTTGTGCTTCGACGAATTCCACGTCACCGACATTGCCGATGCGATGATCCTCGGCCGGCTGTTCGCGAAATTGTTCGACCTCGGCACGGTGGTGATCGCGACCTCGAATGTCGCGCCGAACAATCTCTATCGCGACGGTCTCAACCGAGCGCTGTTTCTGCCGTTCATCGCGCAGATCCAATCGCATATGGACGTGATGCGGCTGGACTCACGCACCGATTTTCGCATGGAAAAACTCGCCGGCGTCAAAATGTGGCTGGTGCCGGCGGACGATGCTGCGACCGCCGCGCTCGACAAGGCTTTCGCGGCCTTGACCGGCAAGGCGACCGCGAAACCGCAGGAGATCGCGATCAAGGGCCGTGTGCTGCATGTGCCGGCAGCGGCCAACGGCGTTGCGCGCTTCAACTTTAGGGATTTGTGCGAGAAGCCACTGGCGGCGTCGGATTATCTGCGGCTGGTGCATGAATTTCATACGCTCATGATCGACGGCGTGCCGATGATGGACATTGCCGATCGCAACGCCGCCAAGCGCTTTATCGCGCTGATCGACACGCTGTATGACAACGCCGTGAAACTCATGGCGACGGCCGCCGCCGATCCGCTAAATCTCTACATGGCGACAGAAGGCACCGAGGCGATGGAATTCCAGCGCACGGCGTCGCGGCTGATCGAAATGAGTTCGGAGAGCTATCTGGCGCTGCCGCACGGCCGCAGCGACTCCACCGCCAGTGGGTCGAGTACGGGACTGGTGGAGACGTAAGGTTTTTCTTCATTCCAGGCCAGAACCACACGTCGGCTTCGCGCGCGCGGTTTACCCCTGAGCGGTTTATCCTGGACTGAACTATCCCCTCGGTCCGAACAAAATGATACCTGCGCCGACGAGGCACACCGCTGCTCCTGTCATGTCCCATCGGTCCGGTCTGTGCTGCTCCACGAGCCACAGCCATAGCAGCGATGCCACGATATAGACGCCGCCATAGGCCGCATAGGCCCGGCCTGCTGCGTCGCTCTCCACCCGCGTCAGCAACCAGGCGAAAAGCGCAAGCGCCGCCATGCCAGGCACGAGCCACCACGGCGACTTATCCAGCCGCAGCCAAGCCCAAAACGCGAAACAGCCGGCGATTTCAGTGACCGCGGCCATGGCATAGACGAGAAATGTCATTTGCCAGACTTGGCATATGGCTCAGATGCGCGCCACAGGATGCTGCCATCCAATAATTGGGCAGGGGCCGACTTGAACGCCGCAGGTGAAAGGGATAACCACCATCCAGCTTTTCCCTCCCCCTCCGTATCCTGCGGGCTCAAAGGACCAATTTCTCATGGCGCGTGACAAGATTGCATTGATTGGCTCCGGCCAGATCGGCGGAACGCTGGCTCATCT
>JAYUEY010000049.1:0-46256 GCA_043739005.1 Tardiphaga sp. | reverse complement strand
TGGTGATGCTTGTCGTGGTGATACTCAAGCGTCTCCTTGGACATGTAAGGCGCGAGCGCGTCGTGAGCATAGGGCAGATCGGGAAGCGTGAAGGTCATAGTTACGTATCCGCTTTGTTATGGGGGATGTGGCTCAACGGGACCCTTTATAGATGGTTCCCTGCGATGTTCCAGTGACAGGCGGTTTAAGCCGCGCTAGGCATCGCCGTCGTCGGAGCGTCGCGGCGGATTGGCGGACGGACATTCATCAGCATCTGGAAGGCACCGGCAATCAGGCCGACCAGGACCGCCGCCTGCCAGGCGCGATCGTAATTACCGAGTCGGTCATAGACCATGCCGCCGCCCCATGCGCCGATGAACGAGCCGGCCTGATGGCTCAGAAAGGCAATGCCGGTCAGCGTCGCCATAAAACGCAGCCCGAACAGTTGGGCGACCAACCCGTTCACGAGCGGCACGACACCGAGCCACAGCGTTCCCATCATGGCGGCGAAGGCCATAGTCGAGAGAGACGTCGCGGGAAACCAGAAATAGGTCGCGATCGCCAGCGATCGCAAAATATAGACGCCGCCGAGCAGATATTGCTTCGGGTAACGGCCGCCGAGATAGCCGAAAAGATACGAACCGAACACGTTGAACAGTCCGACGATCGCCAGCGCCGTCGCGCCGAGCGACGGATCGAGCCCGCAGATCGCCAGATAATTCGGCAGATGCGTGGTGATGAAGACGAGTTGCAAACCGCAGACGAAAAACGCGATCGCCATCACGACAAAGCCGGAGTGGCCAAGCGCCGACTGCACCACCGCGCCGATCTTCTGCTCGGTCTCGTCGCTTTTCGCCAGTTCGATTGCGTCAGCGCGGCCCGCGAAAAACGCCGCCGGCAGCATCACTGCGACGAGGCCGAGAAAACCGATCAGCGCCATCTGCCAGCCGGCCGTCGAAATCAGCGTCTGCGCCAAAGGCGAGGCGATTACGAGGCCGAGCGAACCCGCCGCCGACACCGCGCCCATCGCGACGCTACGTTTGGCGGCGGAGACCGTGCGCGAGGTGACGGTCATGGTCATGCTCGACGCCGTGCAGGACAGCGCGAGACCGATGCACAGCCCCGCGCCGAGCGTGAACGCCAGCGCCGACGTCGCCATCATCATCGTGACCAGGCCGATTGCATAGATCACAACGCCCGACAGCATCACCCAGCGCGCGCCGTAGCGATCCGCTACCAAGCCGACCAGCGGCTGCGACACACCCCAGACGACATTCTGTAACGCCGTCGCCAACGAGAAGTCTGCCGTGGTGATGCCGATGTCGCGAATCACGGAAGGCTGAAACAGCCCGAAGCTCTGGCGCATGCCCATTGCGAGGCTGAGCAGGATCGCCGCGCCGGCCAATATCGACCAACGTTGGAAGCCTGTCAGTTGTGCCTGTGTCATCGAACGTCGCCCAAAAAATTAAAAGCATAATTATTTTTCTAGTTTGGCATCGGCGACAATGCTTTACCATCCGTCGTCCCGTCATGCGTGCTGCGCAAAATCATCAGGGTGGACACCAGAGTGAGCATTGAAATCGACATCGTGACCGGCGACGTCGGCTGGCCCTATGCGAAACCCGTGCTGGAGGCTGCATGGCCGAAGGCTGAGGTCGCGGCATCGTCATGGGGCCACATCAAATGGGCCAACCCCGATCTGCGCGTGCTGGTCGAGACGCCGGATGCGGTGGTTTGCCATGTCGGGCTGGTCTTTCGCACGGTGCTGTGGAAGGGCCGCAAGCATGCGATCGGCGGTATCGGCAACGTCGCGACCCATCCCGATCATCGCCGCAACGGCTATGCCAGCATTGGCCTCAACGCGGCGGTGCAGACCTTTCGCGACCGCGAGGCGCTGGATTTTGGGCTGCTGTTTTGCGAGCCGCACAACGAGGCTTTCTACGAGGCGCGCGGCTGGCATCGCTTCGACGGCACCATCATGGCCGAACAACCCGGTGGCCGCGTTCGCTTCGAAGCGATGGCGCCCTACATCTTCGATCTGAAAAATGCCCCTCGCGACGGCGCGATCGACCTATGCGGTTTGCCGTGGTGATCCCAGCGTTTACGCCATGGCGCAATCATCGATCAGCATAGTATGTTGTGCATCATGTCTTCTTGACTGAGCGGCATTGAACCGGGACGCCTGAGATGAACCTGCACGCGCCGGTCGAACCGCCAGACGCAAAATTGATGACGTCGCCTGCGCCGAAGCTGGCCGCGACCAGCGGCTTGCTCACCGCACCGATTTTGCCGACGATGCTGACACTCGCTCTGCCGAATACGATCGCGATGTTCGGTAGCGCGCTCGTCGCCGTCGCCGAGACCGCTTATATCGGCCGACTTGGCACCGAACCGCTGGCGGCGATCGCGCTGGTGTTTCCCTTTACGATGTTGACGCAGATGATGTCCGCCGGTGCGATGGGCGGCGGCGTGTCGTCAGCGATCAGCCGCGCGCTCGGTGCCGGCGACCGCGAACGTGCCGCGACGCTGGCGATGCATGCCATCATCATCGGCACCATCGCGGGGCTTCTATTCACGGCCGTGATGCTGCTGTTCGGCAAATTATTCTTTGAGGCGCTGGGCGGGCGCGGCGAGGTCATCACGCAGGCGCTGGCCTATTCGCACGTGCTGTTTGCAGGGGCGGTCGGCATCTGGCTCGTCAACACGCTGGCCTCGGTGCTGCGCGGCACTGGCGACATGCGGCTGCCGTCGTTGACGATTATCGCTTTCTCGCTGATTCAGGTGGTGCTCGGTGGCGGCCTTGGTTTGGCCCTCTGCGGCCTGCCACGCCTCGGCATGGCCGGCGTCGCTGCCGGGCAGATGATCGCCTTTACGCTCGGGACGCTGTTTCTGGGCTGGTATATCCTGAGCGGACGCAGCCGCCTGACGTTGCAGCTCTCGACGTTCAAATTCGAGCGCGCGATGTTCATGGATATTCTGCGGGTCGGCGCGGTGTCGTGTTTGTCACCGCTGCAAACGGTTCTCACGGTCCTCATTTTTACGAAAATTTTGGCTGGTTACGGCACTGCGACGCTGGCGGGCTATGGCATCGGTTCGCGGCTGGAGTTCCTGCTGATTCCCATTGCGTTTGCCTTCGGCGTGGCATCGATTCCGATGGTCGGCATGGCGATCGGCGCAGGCCTTGTGACGCGCGCCCGCAACGTCGCATGGACCGCCGGCCTCTGCGCGGCGATCGCAGTGGGCTGCGTTGGGCTGATCGTCGCGATCTGGCCAAACTTGTGGATCTCGCTGTTCACGAGCGATCCTGCCGTCACCGCAGCCGCGTCGAGCTATTTTCACTGGGCGGGGCCAGCCTTCGGCTTCTTCGGCATCGGCGTTTGCATGTATTTCTCGTCGCAGGGCGCGGCCAAAGTCGGCGGTCCCGTCATCGCAGGCACGATCCGACTGCTGATGGTGGGTATCGGCGGCTGGGTTCTGGTCTCGATCGGGGCGGCATCGTGGACATTGTTCGCGCTCGTCAGTGCCGCGATGGTCGCCTACGGTGTCTCGACAGTCGTGGCCGTTAAAGTCACACGCTGGGGTTGATCCAGCGCGCTACCTCCACATTTTAAGCGCCGCATTCGCCTTTTCAGGATTCCCCGCCTTTGCTAGAGACGGTTGTCTCAGAAGGAATACCGACATGACGAACAGATTAGCTCTCGGCATCATCGCGCTTGCAGCGCTGCTCGGCGCGACGACGGCGCAGGCGCAGGGCATGGGCGAACCGGCAGGCATCTGGCAGACGCAAGCTGGCGATGCGCGCGTCAAGGTCTCGAAATGCGGCGGCGGATTGTGCGGCGTCATCGTCTCGGTGCGCGACAAGATCGATCCCGCCACCGGCAAGCCTGCCGTCGATGACAAGAACCCCAACCCAGCGCTGAAGAACCGCCCGATGGTCGGATTGACGCTGTTTTCCGGTATGCGGCAAGTCTCCGCCAACAAATGGTCGGGCACCATCTACAATGCCGACGACGGCGGTTCCTATGCCAGCAATGTCTCGGTCGCGGGTCCGGATCAACTCCGCGTGGAAGGCTGCGTCGGCGCGATCTGTGGCGGCGAAACCTGGACACGGTCGCGCTAGATTCGGATACGAAAAGTCGGCGTCCCAGGTGCCATGTTGCGCGGTGAATGTGCGAGTTTCAACATCGCCACACCGCGCCGGGAAAACGGCGCGCGCCTCATTCCGCAACAAATGAATCGTAGCTTTTTGCCGGGAAACAGCGCAGGGTTTTGTTGATGTCCGGCCTTGCGCGTCCCGCGCAGGCAAGAGGATATGCTTGAACGGGCGCAGCGATGATGGCTAGCCGATTGCGCCGCAAAACCATCATCTTCGACACTCGGTTCGGTATCTCCAGTGTCGGCCGCGACCTCACCACGAGCCCGGAAAAAGACGCGCTGACATGACGCTGGTATCTGGCGATTTCCGATCCTACGACGATGACCGCATGGTGGTGCGCTTCACCTTGATGGACGACGCAACAGAAGTGCTGTGTGCGGTGTCCACCGATGCGATGGATCGTATCGAGGGCAAGAAGCGCAGCGGTGCGGCGGCGCGCGAAGAACAATTCTTCCTTCTGCGGGCAACGATCGAAGCCCGTGCGGCGCAAAAGGTCGCGGCCGTCGAATTCGAAGGATCGCCGCCCGGAGTTATCCTGCGAACCATCGATTTTCCACCGGCTTGAGTTTGCGTTCCGGGCGCGCCGCAATTGCTGCATGGCACGACACGCTTCCGACAAAGCTTGCGAAACGCAGCTTGCTCGACAAGGCTTGCTCGACAAGGCCTGCTCGACAAGGCCTGCTCGACAGCCTCGTATCGTGATGCTACGAAATCGACGTGGCTCAGGGGTTTTTGATGCGGCGGCGGCTGGAAATTTATATTCCAATCGTTTTGATAGCGTTGTGGGTGCAAATTCTTGCGCCGCTCGCCGCCTTCGGCGTGATCGTTCAAGCCGCATCCAATCCGCTTCTGATGTCGGAAATCTGCCATGGCGCGGCATCGCAAGATGATGTGAAGACCGTGCCTGCGAATTCGCGGGACGAGAGCGCAACTTGCTGCACGGTCTGTTCGATCGGGCATGGCGGCGCTCTGGCGCTCGATCCGCCTATGGCTGAGTTCGTCAGACTTCAGCTCGATTACCAGAAGCTGTCTTGGCTCGACGCCACCGATCCGGTCCGCGTCATCAAAGCCCGCTCGACCGCGCAAGCGCGCGCGCCACCCCTCTCATCCTGACCTGTTCATAAACCCTCCGGCTGCTGCGGATCATTTCCGCATGCACCGGGCGATTTTTTTCAGTCGGCTGACCTTTGCGTCGGTGTCAGGATCATTCCATGTTTCGCTCTTATGCGCTTAACGGCGCAAGCTTGCTCGTTCTCTGCTGTGCTCTCTCGACAATGCCATCTGATGTCAACGCCCAGACGGCGTTGCCTTCCGTCACGGTGGATGCGCCTGCGGCCGTGCGCGGCCGCCCGACCAGCGTCAGGCCGCGCACCGTAGCAACATCGAGCCGCCGCGCAGAGCGGCCCGCGGCCTCTGTGCCGGCTGTGATTGCAGTGACGCCGCGCGACGCACTTTCGGCAGTCGCCGCGCGCGGCACGCTTGGTCAGGCCCCTGCCGGTCAGACCGCGACGACGATCGATCGCAGCCAGTTCGAGAACCGGCCGTCCTTCTCAGTCAGCGACGTGTTGCGCGACAGTCCCGGCATCTCCGTGAAGCAGGGCAATGGCCCACGCGATATCGGTATTTCAATTCGCGGCTCGAACGCGCGCAACGGTTTTGCGATCCGCAATCTCGTGATCTTCGACGACGGGTTTCCTGTCACGCAACCGGACGGCCTGTCGCGCAGCGACCTGATCGATCCGCGCGCCTATGGCGGCATCGATATCATTCGTGGCCCGTCCTCGGCGCTCTATGGCAACTACGCGACAGGCGGCGCACTTAATTTTCGGACGCGACCGGGTGGCAGCATCGACGGCGTCGAATACGGCGTCGATGGCGGCAGCTTCGGCTATCTGAACAACTATCTCACCGCCGGCAAGAAGGTCGAAAATTTCGAAGCTTCGCTCTTTGCAAGCGACGCGCGCGGCAGCGGCTTCCTCGGCAATAGCTGGTTCAATACGCAGACCGTCAATTTTCTCGGCACGCTGCAAGTGACGCCGGATGATCGGCTGACCGTCAAATTCATCAACAACAATCTCGACATCGGCTTGCCGATCCGTTCATCACTGAATCAATTCTCGCAAAATCCGTTTCAGCGCGGTTGCAACACCGGCGCGACGGCCGCTATCGGCTGCGGCACGGTCACTTTATTTAACAACGGCTTCAACGCATCAGCCGGGACTGACCGGGACACCGCAGCGCAAGCGGGCCTCGGCCGCACCGACCGCCGCACGATTATCGGCGGACGCTGGGAACATGACTTCGACAATACGATGACGTGGCGCAACCAGTTCGTGTTCGATGACCGCAACATCAGCCAGCCGACAGGGGCGACCAGCGCGATCGGCGATTTCCCGTCATACAATTACACGAGCGACATCACCAAGCGCGGTGAAATTTTCGGCCTGGATTCCACCACCTTCGTCGGTGGTTTCTACAACACGCTGACCGCATCCAGCGACACGCGCAACGTCGTGCCCGGCGGCAATGCGGCTTTGGGCCGGTTGTCCAGCAACCTCGCTAGCCAGACCAGCAATTACGGCTTTCGCGCGCGTGAAGAACTGCGCCTGACCAATGCAGTGACCGCGATCGCCGGCATTGGCTGGGAAACCACCGTGCTTAAAGGGCTCAACACGGCCTATGCTTACACCGGCGCGACGGGCCTCACGACGACCGCGATAACCAGCGCCGACCGGCAATTCCAGAACGTTGCTCCTGAACTCGCGCTGCTCTATCGGGCCAACAACGAATGGCTGTTGCGGGCGCGGGTGGCGACAGGCTATGGCACGCCGCAGGTGTCGAACCTGTTCGTGTTGCCGAGCGGATTTTCCGGCAATAACACCCAGCTCGAAGCCCAAAAAAACATCGGCTACGACATCGGCGTCGATTGGACACCGAATGCGGCTCTGAAATTGAGCGCCACCGGCTTCTACGAGTTCTTTCGCAACGAACTCGTCAGTCAGGCGACGCCGCGCGCCGGCATCAGCACCACGTTCAACGCGCCGCGTTCCGAGCATCGTGGCATCGAACTCGCGGCCGACTGGCGGTTCTCCGCCGGCTGGCGCGTCACGGCGGCCTATACCTATCTCGACGAAATCTACACCGACTATACCGAAGCCATCACCAACGGCGCGGTGTTCAACTTCAATCGCGTCGGCAACAAAATTCCGGGAGTTTCACCAAACGAACTGACGGCGCGGGTCGGTTATGACGAGATGTTCGGCCGCTTCGCGGGCCTCGGCGCTTTCGTCGAGGTGCAATACAAGGACGCCTTCTTTCTCGACAACGCCAACCTGTTGAAGGCACCGGGATACGAGCTGGTCAATCTTAACGTCCATTACAAAACGGACTTGCTTTCGGATTATTTCCGCACGCTCAATCTCTATGTCGAGGTGCGCAACGTGTTCGATCGCACCTATGTCGCGTCGGCTAACAACATCGGCAATTCGGTGACGGCAGCCGGCATTCAAAATCCCGCCAGCATCCTCGCCAATACGACCGGCTCGATCTATGCCGGCTCGCCGCGCGCTTTTGTGGCTGGCATGAAGGTCGCGTTCCGATGATGACAATTTCAACCGGAGGCTTGCCAATGTTGCGCCGATCCATCCTCGCACTCCTTGCTGCGACCGTCTTGCATACGGCGGCATTTGCGCAGATGAGCCACAAGCACGGCGCGGACACCGCATGCGACGACGTTGCCTTGCGTTGCGCGTCGAAGGTGACGCCGGCGTTTGCGCCGGACGGCACGCTGGTCCTGACCTGGATGGCGGGCGGGCACATCCTTGTCGCGAATTCGACAGACCTCGGCCGAACTTTGTCCGATCCTGTCCGTGTGACACGCGACAACATGAATCTGGATTGGGGACCGGACGCCCGGCCCAAAATTGCCATCACGAAAACTGGCGTCGTCGCGCTGGCGTTTTCGACGTTCCGCGATAAGGCATTCAACGGTCAGGTCTTCACCACGACCTCGCGTGATAACGGCCGCAGCTTCGCGGACATCAAACCGATCACGTCGAACGTTGAAAGCCAACGTTTCGAGGCGATTGGCTTCGATGCCGACGGCACGGTGTTCGCGGCATGGCTGGACAAGCGCGGCCGCGGGCCGGCGCAACAACGCGGCGAGACATATGACGGCGCGGGATTGTTCTTCGCGTCGTCAAAGGATGGCGGCGAAACATATAGCGAAGCAAGGCTCGCCACTGACAACACCTGCGAATGCTGCCGTCTCGGCCTCGCTTTCGCAGCGCCAGGCCAACCCGCGATCGTGTTCCGACATATTTTCGAGGGCGGCGTTCGCGATCACGCGGTTATAACCTTCGACACACCAACGACGCCGGGTCGCCTTCGCCGCGTCAGCACCGATGACTGGAAGATCGCCGCCTGTCCGCATCATGGCCCAAGCCTCGCAATCTCTCCGGCGGGTACCTATCACGTCACCTGGTACACGGCCGGCAAGATGCGTAAGGGATTGTTCTATGCGCGTTCGCAAGATCAGGGCGAGACCTTTTCCGAGCCCGTCGCGATCGGACAGGCCGGTCGCAATCCGGCACGCGCTTATGTGTTGGCCAGTGCGGAGAACACGACGATCGTGTGGAAAGAATTCGACGGCGAGCGTACCAGCGTGAGCCAGATGATGTCGCATGATGACGGCAAGACATGGTCGCCGCCTGCCGTCATCGCGACGACGACCGACACGTCAGATCACCCGCTGCTCGTTGCCAACGGCAAGCGCATCTTTCTGTCGTGGATGACGAAGGCCGACGGATATATTTTCCAGCCCATCGAAGGTGGATCATGAAGCGCATTATTCTGAGTGGCGTGTTGCTCGCAACGCTGCTGGCGTCGGCGACCCACGCCGAACCTCCGGCGCAACTGAAGCCGTTCGAACGCGGAAGTTGGCAACAGATTTTGAAAGCACATCATGGTCGGGCGACGCTGGTCCATTTTTGGGGCGTCACTTGCGGACCCTGCAAGGTCGAACTGCCGCTGCTCGGCCAATTCATGAAGCAACACGGCGACGTCGATGTTGTGACGATCAGCGCCGATCTTGCGCCGAACCTTCCTGCCGCGACGCAAACGATGTTGAAGAGCGCGGGCCTTGATGGCGCGGAAAATTGGATCTTCAACGACGGCTATGTCGAGCGTCTTCGTTTCGAGATCGATCCGACGTGGCAGGGCGACATCCCGCGCACGATCCTGATCTCACCGGACACCACCGCCGAGACGATTGAAGGCACCGCCGAGATTCCGGATCTCGAAACCTGGGCTGCACGGCAAAAGCGCGCCGCGCGCTAATCGTTACTGTCGCGACGTCCTGAAACGAAAAAGCCGCCCCGAAAGGCGGCTCTTTTCATCGCGTCTCATATCGATAACAGGTTTGGTTGCGGGGATAGGATTTGAACCTATGACCTTCAGGTTATGAGCCTGACGAGCTACCGGGCTGCTCCACCCCGCGTTAAACCGTTGTCTTGCTGCCAGAAAATCAAAGTCGGCGGATATCGTCCCAACGTCCAGGCAACATTTGCGCCTGAAGCATCGATCCGGTCCCACAGCGATGCGATGCATTCTGAGAGGCAGCCGTGGCAAAGCCTCGGTGCGAGGCGTGTGTACCAATGCCGGCCCGGTTTGGGAAGGCCCGAGAGCGATCTTTTCGCAAATTTGTTGCAATGCGGACTTGTGGCCGTTTTGCGGCAATTTCGCCGCGAATTATTTACCGGAACATCGGAGCATACCCGCCTCGTCATCCCAATCGACCAAGCGCGGAATGAACATTTTCGATACCGCCATCGGCTTCATGCTCATCGTCGTCACGGCGATCGGCTATCGCGCTGGATTGATGCGCAGCGCGCTGTCGATCCTCGGATATGTCGCGGCGATGCCGATCGCAATCTGGGCGACGTCGCTGATCGCACCGCAGGCCAACACCGCGCTCGGCCAGCCGCTGACACAAAGCTCGCTGATCTTCATCGCGGCGTTTCTCATCGCCGGTGTCGTGCTCGGCATGCTGCTGCGGCTCGCCGTGAATGACATGATCGGCGACCATATCAACCTTGCAGATCGGCTTGGCGGTGCCGCGCTCGGTGCCGCGCGTGTGACTTTGATCGCCGTGACGCTGGTGATGATTTTCGATCGCCTCATCCCTGCAAATGCGCAGCCGTCTTATCTGGTCGGCTCGAAACTGCGGCCGCTGCTGTCAAGCGTCGCGGCGACGGGCGTCAGGTCGATGCCGCCGGAGTTGATCGCACAGATCGACAGGCTGAAGCGTGATACGCGCATGTGAGCGCCGCTTACCAACGCGATGCGAACCGGCTACAAGAGCGCATCGGATCATCAAGAAAATCAAGGGAGTGAAGAAATGGATCTCGGATTGAAGGGTCGCCGCGCGCTGGTCTGTGCGTCCAGCAAAGGTCTTGGCCGCGCCTGCGCCATCGCGCTCGCCGCCGAAGGCGTGCAGGTCACCCTCACCGCGCGTGGCGCAGAAGCCTTGAAGGCCACCGCCGATCACATCCGCAAAACCTATCCCGGCGTCGAAGTCACTGAAGTCGTCGGTGACATTACAACGCTCGAAGGCCGCACCGAAGCGTTGGCCGCGGCAGGCCAGCTCGACATCCTCGTCAACAATGCCGGCGGCCCGCCGCCCGGCGATTTTCGCAACTGGACGCGCGACGATTGGATCAAGGCGATCGACGCCAATATGCTGACGCCGATCGAACTCATCAAGGCGACGGTGGACGGGATGATCGCTCGAAAATTCGGCCGCATTGTCAACATCACCTCGGCCGCCGTGAAAGCGCCGATCGATGTACTAGGCTTGTCGAACGGCGCGCGCTCCGGCCTCACCGGCTTTGTCGCCGGCCTGTCGCGCAAGACCGTGCGCGACAACGTCACCATCAACGGCTTGCTGCCCGGTCCATTCGACACCGACCGCATCAAGACGGTCACGGCCGGTCAGTCGAAAGCGACCGGCGTGCCGGTCGAAGAGATTCTCAAAAAGCGAATGGCGGAAAATCCCGCCGGGCGGTTCGGCGATCCGGAAGAATTCGGACTCGCTTGCGCGTTCCTGTGCGGCGCCAAATCGGGCTTCATCACCGGGCAGAACATTTTGCTCGATGGCGGCGCCTTCCCCGGCACGATGTAACTTGTGCCGAACGCGACGCGGCGACGGTCGGCTCACCCGACATCGCTGCGCCGCCGCTGCGCTTCACGAGGCGTGCTGGTAAAAGCCCCTCAACCCCGGTGCCTGCTTGAAAAGATCGGTTAATCCGACTGTCGTTTCTGCTGCACCGAGCGCCAGCATGCCCGGCTTTTCGAGGCTCTGCGCCAATTTCTTATAGACGCTCGTCTTTGTTGCCGGATCAAAATAGATCAGGATGTTCCGGCAAAATATGACATCGAACTTACCTAGATAGTTGAAGTCGGAAAGAATGTTGAGCTGCTTGTGAGTCACCATTGATCTGATATCGGCATTGAGTTTCCACACGTCTCCGGTCTGTTGAAAGTATTTGATCAACAGCTTGACCGGCAGGCCGCGCTGAACTTCGAACTGGCTATAAACCGCCTTCTCGGATTTCGCGAGCACCTCACGCGACAAGTCGGTAGCCAGGATCTCGATCCGCCAACCGCTGAGCGCTGCCCCCAATTCCTTCACGCACATCGCCAGCGAATATGGCTCTTGCCCTGTCGAGCCCGCTGCACACCAGATCCGCAAAGATCGTCGGCTTTCGCGCGCCTTGATCAATTGCGGCAACACCTCATCGCGAAAATGATCGAACGGCACTTTGTCGCGGAAGAAAAACGTCTCGTTCGTCGTCATCGCCTCGATGACATTCGTCTCCAGATTTTTCGCGCCGCTTTTCAGCTTCTGGACGAGGTCACTGATGCCGACGAGCCCTTCCTGCTTTGCGAGCGGCGCAAGCCGGCTCTCAACCAGATACTCTTTATTCGAGAGGACGAGGCCCGAGCGCTCGCGAAGTAAATTTTGCAGATAGGTGTAATCTTGCGGTGTCATGTTCGATGTCCCGAAAACCAGCGCACGATGCGCGGCGCAATTTGAGTAAGCGGCAAAACAGCTGAGCAAATTCCGGCTTGCGCGGCGGCGCCTGGCATTCCCCAGACGACGCTGGAGGCTTCGTCCTGCGCGATGACGCTGCCGCCAGCGTTTACGACGTCGCGGCCTCCGCGCATGCCGTCCGAGCCCATGCCGGTCAGGATCACGCAGAGAATAGAGGCTTGCCAGACCGTCGTTGCCGACTGAAACAGTGGGTCAACGGCAGGTCGGCAGAAATTTATCATCGGCTCGTCGTCGAGCGCGATGGTGGCTGCTCCGCCTTGACCCGTCACGCGCATATGACGGCCACCGGGCGCGACATAGATGCGACCGGCCTTGACGATCTCGCCATGAACCCCCTCGCGGGCAGGCCGGCCACTTGCGCGTGCGAGTTGCTCGGCCAGAACAGCGGTAAAGAGCACAGGCATATGCTGTGTGATGAGCACCGGCACTTTGTCGATCACAGAACCTATTCCAGCGACGACATCCATCAAGGCTTTCGGCCCTCCGGTTGACGAGCCGATCAGCAAAACCTTAGGCGTCGTCAGGCCGGGCTTGCAAAGGCTGATGGGTTTCTTCTCGATCGCGCCAGGCTGGTCTATTCGCATCGACGACGACTTCGTCATCGAGGCCTGAGGCCTTATCCGGGCACCAAGGCTCCGCAGCTTTTCGACGAGATCCCGACGGAACGTCTCGGCAGCCTGCGGATCGCGCGTGCTCTCAGGTTTTGGAATATAGTCGGCCGCCCCTTGCGAAAGCGCATCAAGGCTCGCCTTCGCGTTCCGCGTCGTCAGTGTCGACGCCATGATAACGATCAGGTTTGGCTTCTTCGCCAACAGGAGCGGCAGCGCAGCGATGCCATCCAGGTCCGGCATCTGAATATCGAGCACAGCGATATCGGGCGCGAGTTTGTCGATGTCCTCGATGGCTTGAAGACCGCTGCGCAGCGAACCGACAACTTCCATGTCAGATTCGGCACTGATCCAGCGCGCGAGCAAAGATCGCACGACGACCGAGTCATCGACAACCATCACACGCAAAAGTCTGCCGTGATCATGTTGTAGACCTTGAAGACGTGGGACGACCATGATGCTGAACCGTTGAGTCTGCGACTTCGAACAAAACTGATGTGATAAGAACGTGGATTAGACCAATCCAACCTCGCGAAACTTATCAACGATCATGTCCTTATCGAACGGCTTCATGATGTATTCATCGGCACCGGCCTCCAGCGCACGAGCGATATGACTGACATCATTCTCTGTGGTGCAGAACACGACCTTCGGCGCAAGGCCTCCCGGCATCGCACGCAGCTTTTTCAGAAATTCAAAGCCGTCCATGACGGGCATGTTCCAGTCGAGCAGGATACAGGCGGGAAGGTTCTGTTCGCAGATCGCAAGAGCCGCCACGCCATCCTCGGCTTCAAGAATTTCGAAGCTTTCGCTGTCGAGACTTATGCTCTCGATCATCCGGCGTGCAATCGTTCGAATGACCTTGGAATCGTCAACCAATAAGCAGGTTTTCATCTTGAACTCACTATTCCGATCGTTAGCCGACGGTTCTGGTTTCTCTCGGTCCGACGTCACGTCGAAAGTTCGTCAGTCGCAAGTTCGAGCACGCGATCGATATCGAGGATGACAAGCAACTCCCCCTCGAGCCGATGCACACCGGCGGCCAGGCGCGCCAATTGCGGATCAAGATTGACGGGCACGGCTTCCCGGCTCGCGCTATCAAGTTGCAGCACCTCGCCAACCGCATCGATCAGAAGTCCGTATGATTCGCCGCGCTGATCGACACCGATCGCCATGCGATTGGCGACAACCTCGCCACCCGTGAGTCCGAGGCGCGCACGCATGTCGATGGCCGTCAGGATACGCCCGCGTAAATTCAGAACGCCGGCGATGTTGGTGGAGGCCATCGGCACTCGTGTCAGGCGCTCAGGTTTGAAGACGTCCTGCACACGCGAAATCGAGATACCGAACAACTGTTGGCCAACCGTTGCTGTGACATATTCCGCCACGGCGCTGGTCGATGTCGTCTGAGCGGCCATCATGCTGCTTTCCCCACGGAGGTCTGTTCCTTCAGAGCCGCAATGAGGCCCGGCCGGTCGAATTTGGCGACGTAATCGTAGAAACCTGCTTGCCGGCCGCGCTCGATAGCGGCCTGGGATGTCATTGCTGACAGCCCAATGATCGGCAGGCTTTCGAACCGTTTTTCAGCCCTGATCGTTTCGGCAAACTCATAGCCGTTCATGTCGGGCATCTCGACATCCGTCACGACTGCATTGAACGTCCCTGAGCGCAGAATGACGAGACCGTCCTGTGCACTCGAAGCGACCTGAACGCGATAGCCAGCGGCTTTCAGCACCGGTGCCAGCATGTTGCGGAAGAAGGCGGAGTCATCCACGAGCAACAACGATTGCGACGCGAATGATGGGGTCATCTCCGAGCGATTGAACCAATCGGAGAATGCCATCGGCAAATAATGCGCGACATCGACGACTTCCGTTGCGACGGATTTGACAACCGCCGATCCAAGAATGCCGTCGCGATTGCTGGCGACTTCGATGTGAAGGCGCTCTTCAACGATATCGACGATCGTATCGACCGCCAGACCCATCGAACGACTTTCGTCGGCGAAGACCAAAATCGATTGCACGCCGGATGTTGCGATTTCGGTGCCGTCCATCAAGACCAGCGGCATCAGCTGGCCACGATACTGGACGAGATACCGCCCATTGGACACTTCGATCCGTTCGACAGGAACCTCTTCAATGCGGGTCACGAGTGCAAGCGGAACCGCTTTCGCCTGCTGAGAACCCGCACGGAACAGGAGCAAGGACGTCATAGGATCATGAGCGTCAGCCCGCGCGTCGTCATCCTTCACCACGCTCGCATGGCCTGAAACCGAACGGCCAATCGCCTTTGCGATGCCATTCGGATCGACGATCAGGATCACCGATCCGTCGCCCAGAATGGTATTGCCTGAGAACATCGAGATGTGACGCAACTTGGTACACATCGGTTTCACGACGATTTCATCGGTCTGGAAGACGCAATCGACGACAAGACCAAAGGTCTGATTGCCGATCTGCATTACAACGATGAAGCTCTTGTTCAGGTCAACGGCAGCCCCGCCATCGATCCTGAGCAATGTCGACAGATGCACGAGCGGCAGCAAGCGTTCGCGCAAACGAAGGACCATCGTATCCTTGATCCGCTCGATCCGATGTTCGGAGTTTGCTCCCACATGCACCAATTCGACGATGGCAAGTTGTGGAATGGCAAAGCGATCACCCGCCGCCTCAACAATCAATGCAGATATGATAGCCAGCGTCAGCGGGATCTTGATCGTGACGCTGGAGCCTTCGCCAGCGACGGACTGCACCTCGATCGTGCCGCCGATCTGATCGATGTTTGTGCGCACCACATCCATACCGACGCCACGGCCGGAGACGCTGGTGACCGCAGCAGCCGTCGAGAAGCCGGGCGCAAAGATGAACTTATGAATCTGCGAGTCCGACATCTTTTCGATTTCGGCCTCGGTCGCAAGTCCATTTGCGATCGCTTTTTCCTTGATGCGTTGTGTGTTCAGCCCGCGGCCATCATCCGCGATACAGACAACGATATGCCCACCCTCATGAAAGGCAGAGACGCGAATCGTGCCCTGCTCGGGCTTACCAGCCTTCAATCTCTCCGCAGGGGTTTCCAATCCGTGATCGGCCGAATTGCGGACCATGTGGGTCAGAGGGTCTTTGATCAGGTCGAGAACCTGACGATCGAGTTCGGTATCTGCGCCGTGCAGTTCGAGCTCGATTTTCTTGCCAAGTTCACCGCAGAGATCACGAACGATGCGCGGGATTTTCTGCCAGGCGTTGCCGATCGGCTGCATCCGCGTCTTCATGACGCCGTCCTGAAGCTCGGCGGTCACGTTCGAGAGACGCTGCAACGACACTTTGAGGTTGGAATCCTCGCTGCGACGGTTGAGTTCAAGCAACTGATTGCGCGTCAGAACAAGCTCCGACACCATCGCCATCAGATGTTCGAGCGTATCGACGTTCACCCGGATCGACTGGCTCGCGATACGGTCATTATCGGCCACCGGCGGCTCGACGGTCGCATTCGCCGCGTTCGGCGTGGGGGTCTGAGCCTGTGCCACGATCGCGACGGCCGTCTCTACGGACGTTGGGATGTCGCATTCAACGGCGGTTTCGAGAAAGGCGCGTTCGAGTTCTTCCAGCGACACTTCACCCGGTCGGGGCGCGGCAGCGACAGCGACGACAACCGGCGCGATCGGCGCAACCACCACCGGCGCAGCTTGCTCGGACGTCACTGGATCGGAGGATACGCTTCCTTCCGATGCCAGATTGAGGCGGTCGATCAGGTTCTGATCATCGCCATTGGGCTCGGTCTGGTTCGCTTCGAGTTCAGCGAGAATGCATTTCACCTGATCGATGGTCAGCAGGATCAGAGTGACCGCATGGCCCGTTACAGGCATGCCGTCACGAAACTTGCCCATCAAGGTTTCGGCAGCATGGGTCAATGCTTCAAGGCGCGGCAGGCCGAGAAAACCGCAGGTGCCTTTAATCGTATGGACAAGTCTAAAGATATTGCCCAGAATTTTTGCGTTGTTCGGGTCCTGTTCGAACCGGATCAGTTCATTGTCGACGGTGTCGAGGCTCTCGCTCGTTTCCGTCAGGAATTCATTGAGAAGATCATCCACTTTCAACTCACTTTTTTAAAAAGGACACACTGGTTACAGGTCGGCTAAACGGTTGGGGGGCGGCCCCTACGGCTCTTGAATATTAAACACGGCGTTAATCTTTGACTTTAGGACGGCGGCGTTAAATGGTTTTACAATGTAATTATTGACGCCAGCTTTCTTTGCAGCGATGACGTTTTCTGTTTTTGACTCGGCGGTGATCATGATGAATGGCGTGCGCGAGTGGCCGGGGTCGGCGCGAACGCTCTTTAACAGCTCGTATCCCGTGACCGGCTGCATATTCCAATCGGAGATAATCAGCCCGTAACTTCGCGTGCTGAGCTTCTCAAGCGCCGCAGACCCATCCGTCGCGTCATCAACATTCTCGAAGCCAATCTGCCGTAAGAGATTGCGGATGATCCGGATCATCGTCTGATAGTCGTCGACGACGAGAACCGGCATGGAGACGTCTAACGGCATGGTCTATTCCTATTCACTCTGGCTCGCAGTCCGATACCGACTTTTCGTCAAACTGTGTTTTGCGACTACCTTGCTGCAATGGCGGCGGCTTCACTCGCCGCCCGCTGCATGCTCGACGACATCTCGCTGGTGACGGTGCTTTGTTCTTCGACGGCCGCTGCGGTTGCGATCACATATTCACTGACGTTCTGAATCGACCCTTTGATGCTTTCGAGCGCGACCACGACATCTCCGGAGATGTTATTCAGATTGCCGATTTCCTGACCGATCCTGTCGGTCGCCTGCTTTGCCTGATTGGCAAGGCTCTTGACCTCGGAAGCCACCACGGCAAATCCGCGTCCCGCTTCTCCAGCTCGGGCGGATTCGATCGTGGCGTTCAGCGCAAGCAGATTGATCTGCCCAGTGATGCTGCTGATCAATTCAACGATGCCCCGCATCGATTGCGCGGCAACATTCAGGCTCTGCGCCTGACTGTCGGCGCTCTCCACCTTTTGAACCGCATCAACGGCAGCTTTTCTGGATTTGACCATCGCTTCGGAGATTTCGCGCACGGAAGCGTTCAGCTCTTCGGCGCCTGCAGCGACGGTTTCCATCATCCCGCAGACCCGCTCATTGCCCATGCGGGCCAACACTTGCGACGTGACGTCGGTCGCGTATTTGATAACCTTGAATGGTTTACCAACCAGATCGATGATCGGATTATAGGACGCCTGGATCCAAATCTCGGCGCCGCCCTTGCCGATACGCTTGTATTCCGCCGCCTGATACTGGCCGCGGCCCAGCGTGGCCCAGAACTCGCCATACTCGTGGCTGTTGCGGGTGACGGAATCGACGAACATGCTGTGATGACGGCCCTTGATCTCGACGAGCGAATAACCGACCGCTCTGAGAAAATTCTCGTTGGCGTCGAGGATCGTGCCGTCCATCGCGAACTCGATGACCGCCTGCGATTTGCCGATCGCTGTGATCTGCGCGCGCGTCTCGGCATCGATAATCTTCTGCGTCGTGATGTCCGTTGCGAATTTAACGATTTTGAAAGGCTTGCCCTTGTCATCAAAGATCGGATTGTAAGATCCGACGATCCAGACATCGGCGCCGTCTTTTGTAAGCCTTTTGAATTCACCGCTTTTGTAGTCACCTGCACGCAGATCAGACCAGAAGTCTTGATAGTCTTGGCTGTTCTTCAGTGACGGTTCCACGAAGATACTGTGATGTTTGCCTTTGATTTCTGCGAGGGTGTAACCCACCACACTCAAAAAGTTCTCATTGGCACTGATGATGGTGCCGTCCAGATTGAATTCGATCATCGCCTGAACACGACCGACGGCGGTCAGCTTGCTGGCATCTTCGAGCGATTTCATCTTCGGGTCGGTGATGCAGACGGCCAGCGCGATGATGCGCACCGGCTTATTGGCTTCGTCGAGAACGGGAATATACGTCGCTTTCAGCCAGACAACCGCGCCGTTCTTGTCGACGCACGCTTGATCCAGGGATTGAGGGACGCCTTCGCGAAGCGACGTCCAAAGCTGGCGTTGGTCGGACGAATCTTTATCGCCAACCAACTTGAGCATATCGCATTGCTTGCCCTTCAAGTCAGCAAGCTGATAACCGAACTTGGCCAGAAAGGGTGCATTGGCATCGGCGATTGCACCATCCATCCCGAATTCGACAACCATCTCAAATCCCTTGATGGCATTGATTGCCGCAAGAGCCTGTTTGGCCTGATCGCTATTGCCGAAGAACGACATTCTGAATCACTTCCTTTTGCGGCAGCCGACGTTGGGGTTCGAGACCGTCGCAAAGCAGAATGAGGGATATCGGTAAAATTTCAATTATCTCTAACGATCGACGGTCTTTGAAAAAAAATTTTTATGAACAAAAAGTGCTGATAGCCGAATGCCTCGTCTTATGAGGACGCAGGAATGAGCAGGAACTGACCAGCGACAATTATTTGATGGTTTGGCGGAGGCTCACTCATCGCCTGATAATAGGATCAGCGCTGCGACGCACCGGCGCGCTTCTCGCGGCAACCGGCCTATCGCAGCAACTCAGTGGGTCGCGCGCCACGGATGCGCGCCATTCGGCGGCTCGCCAAGGCAACAGAACTTTCATCGTTTCGTAAGTGAAACGCGCAAAGCGCGGCGGGCTCAGGTGTTGCAGCAGACGCTCAGTCCTCGCCCGACTGCGCAAAAACGCTACAATACAATTGCTGGCAGAGGTCTCGGATCGCGGCCAATAAACAAAGGCCGCTTACTTGGCCACTGGCATGCTGCCGATTAAATTGCCGGCGTTGACTTATCCTTAGACTTTCATGTTCAGGCTCACGTGCCAGGTGAGCATTTTGAATTGCCGGCGGATCTATTGTCACGACAACGAACAGGAGTGATGGACTTCGAAAGACGCCATCACGCCCGCACGTCACATCGAAAGCATTTTGTCCGTCACGTTCCTCCCGGAAAGTCCAAAGCGATGGTCGCCTGATTTTATGTCCGGCAATCGGTGAAAAATTAAATTCTTTTTAAGAAAGCAGATCGACATGTCCGTGAGACGCGCGCCATCCCGCATCGAGCCAACCTCCGCCGCCACCAAGGCAGACATGGCCGATCGTCCTTTGGCGCGGACCGAGAGTTCGAAAATGTCCCCAAAACCCAATGCACGTCAGAATGGGATGGGCATTTCCAAACGAACGATGCGGGTCGCGGCACCTGACGCCGCACCCGTCGCACCGCTTGCGCCGTCCAATGGTGTGCATCAGATCGAGACCGAAAAGTTTGACGCACTGAAGGCGGAGTTCAATTTGATTCGTGACGTGATGGACCGCACGAAACAAGAAGTCGCCTCTTTCAACATGCTGGGCCAGCAGTTCGGCAGCTCAACCGATGTCAATGGCGAACTCGACGCCGTGATGGGTGGCATCGAACAGGCGACCCAGCGGATTCTCGATGCCGCCGAGGCGATCGATCAGTCGCTCAGCGCCATCACCAAAGTCGATTCAGCAGAGCAGCGACAGGCGCTGTGCAACGACGTTGCGGAGCGCGTCATATCGATTTTTGAGGCCTGCAATTTTCAGGATCTTGCCGGCCAGCGCATTTCGAAGGTCATGAAGACGATGAAATTCATCGATTCCCATATGAATGTCATGACCGAGATTTGGGGTAGCCGCGACGCGGTTGCGGGCGAGCCCGTCGATAGCCGGGACGAACAGTCCCGCCTGCTCAATGGCCCGAAGTTGCCGGACGCCATCGGACATGTGTCGCAGAATGACATCGACTCGCTGTTCGATTAACGTCTGGGTGGGCTGTTGACCGCGCCAATGAGCGACACCGTCATCCAACAGACCGGTATCGGCTGTTGTTGCCTATGTCCGTCTATCTTTTCGCAACGTTTGGGACGGAAGCTCGCCGAATTGCTTCCGATACTCCCGCGCAAAATGTCCCATCCCCTGAAAACCACAACGTAAAGCGTTCGCCATCACGCTCCCGGTCTCGTCCGCTCCTTCCAGCATGTCACGGGCATGAGTGAGCTTGAGCTGCCGGATATATTCATGCGGGGTCGTTCCACGCAGCTCCTTGAAATGGCGGAAGACGCTTCTAACGCTCAAGCCGAATTCGTCGGCAATATCATTGATGTTCAGGCCTTTCTGCCAGTTCGCTGCCAGAAATTCCTCGACCTTTGAAAGTTGCGACCGCGACGGTGATCGCGTGGGCTTGACTGATCTGGATCGAAAGTAATCCGAGTTCATCACGACCCGGATCAGAAGCGTTTGGCTAAAAGCATCTGCGGCAAACGAATGATTGGCGGGCAATGCATCGAGGTCGCGCGCAAACTGCATGGTCGCCCGACGCAAGCTGTTGAAGGGGTCATCGCCGGCCCAAAGGTTGGCGTTCTCATCCATGTCGGGGATGTCTTCGTCGAGCAACGATCTCGCAATCCTTGCAAGCTCCTGGGTTTGAACCCCGAGGGCAAGAAAAGACTCCTGTTGAGCAGGAGCAATGGTGCGAAACGAGGTGTTGGGCGGGACAATAATCGAAGGGCACGACCGACTCAGGTCATAAGTCTTTCCGTTGAACTTAAATCCAGCTGACGACCTCGGATCGGTCAAAAAAAACTGGCGCAGAACCGGAGCGCCTTCGAATTTGACGTCCGTTGAGACATTACAGAAGGCGCTTGTCAGCTTGACGTATTTCGTACTGGCCCAATTCGCCGTGACCAAAAAATCTTGATTGCGAACATCGCAGTCGAACTGTTTGACGTGGTAGCTATCGAACAATATTTGACGCAAGACCTCCGGATCAGTGGTCCTGAAGCCGGGGAATTTATGAAGCAACGCCTGCTTTTTGTCAGTTTTTAACTGCGGCATTCCATGGCCTGGCTTGATCAATAGTGTTCAACATCGAGAGACGAATTTGGGCTTCAGAGTTGGTCCGAATTCGGACGATCGCTTGAACGGTTTTTCCGTTTCGTCGCTGCGCGCATCTATGACGGTAACGCGCTCCGGATGCTGGAGCTCATGACACGTTCACTCAGGGCAGCGACACGAAGGATAAAGCGGCGTTTGAGAAGTCGATGCGATTTCGCTTCCAGCGGTATTCTTGCGCAATCGACAAATTTCGCAGGCGGAAAGTCTCAGCAGCCGTAAACTCCTGTCATCTTTTATCGCTCAATACACAAATCGGGAGTTTCAACATGGCTCCACATGACCTCTATGGCTTACAAGGTTGCAAACAAGAAGTTACACCTACAGAAAAGTGTAATGGCTATAAAGTTCTCATGAGATAGTAAGAAAGCCTTGAATATGAGCAATGGATCACACTGGATTGCTCATAAAACATGCTCCTGACGCGGTGCAATCCCTGCAAAGCATGTCGTCATTCTGCAGGATTAGCGAAACATCTGGAGCCAGATTGGTAGGAAAGTTTATAGCGAGGCTTTGTCTTTAGGGGCTTTGCTTTGGAGGAGAATCTAATTTTGTAGGTCTTACTTTTGCAGGTTCTACTTTGAGAGGCTCTGCGACAAAGTGTCCTAGATTGGGATGACCGCGTTTGTGCCGTGCCGCTTGGCTATGATTGCGCCCGGGCCATGTTGACGGATTGGGTTGAGCAGCGTCGTGAGCGTATAGCCCCCGCAGAGCATCACCCTTCCCAAATGACGCGGACCACTGCTACCATCCGGCCATTCATATGCCGGACCGTATTTCAATGACCTTCGGTTTGACGTCAGCCAGGACACTTGCGGCTATTGTGGCGCTCTTATTGGCCTGCGTGACATCCGCATCAGCCGAGCGACGCATCGCGCTCGTGATCGGCAATTCGTCCTATCAAAACGTCGCCAAGCTCGACAATCCGCGTAACGACGCCTCGTTGATCGCCGAGACGCTGACCGCGCTCGGCTTCAAACTGATCGGTGATCGCGCGCAACTCGACCTCGATAAATCGGCGCTCGATGGTGCCGTCCAGGCTTTCGGCCGACAGGTCCAGGGCGCGGACGTCGCGCTATTTTATTATGCCGGTCACGGTGTGCAGGTCGCGGGCGCGAACTATCTTGTGCCGATCGGCGCTAATCCCACACGCGAAGCCGATGTCGATTTTCAGATGGTCGACGTTAATCTGGTGCTGCGGCAGATGCAGGGCTCTGGCACCAAGCTCAACATGGTGATCCTCGACGCCTGCCGGAACAATCCGTTCGGCACGCGCGGCTTGCGCGCCGCCGACGGCGGTCTGGCGCAGATGCGCGCGCCGGAAGGCACGTTGATTTCATATGCCACGCAGCCCGGCAGCGTTGCGCAAGACGGCAGCGACGGCAACAGCCCCTACACCCGCGCGCTCGCCACCACGATCCGCGAACCCGGTATCGATATCTTTCAGACCTTCAACCGGGTTGGCCTTGCCGTGAAGCGCGCCACCGGAGGTTCGCAGCAGCCGTGGGTGTCGTCGTCGCCGATCGACGGCACATTCTATTTCGCAGCGCCTGCTGCTGCCATTCCCCTCACCGTACTCGATAAGCCGGTGCAGGAGGCGCGTCTGCCGGACGTGCCGCGCATCGATCTCGATCGCTTGCCGGTGACGGACCCGACGAAGCTCGCCGAGATCAGCGACCGGCTTTATGAATTGAATTTCGATCCGGAACCGCTTTCGAGCAAAAACGGCATTCGTCCGGCCATTCGCGATTTCCAGATCAAGGGCAGCCTGCCGCCGACCGGCGAGCCGACCGAGGGCCTGCTGCAGCAGTTGCGCGCGGCCAGAAGCCTCAAGCCATGGGGATCCCTTGTCTATGACGTGAAGGGCAGGAAATGGGGCATGTCATGGGACCAGCCATCGCGAAAAACGGCGGTTTCGAAGGCGCGCGCCACATGCGGCGGCATGGCCTGTCCGCTCGAACTGTCATTCTTCGGAACGAACTGCGGCGCGTTTGCCGCCCTCGATGGCAAATGGTCGTTAGTGGCGCGAGAAACAATCGCGCAAGCGCGTGACGCCGCAATCGATCAATGTACCAAAACCGGAAAATCCTGTCGGATCGTCGGCGCGATCTGTGCCAACTCGACAGGCGGCCCGGACGCCAAATTATAATGCGCCATTATTTGAGAAAGTCATTGAAGATGTCGCTGTATGTCGGATTGATGATCGGGCTCGCTACAGTCGTACTCTCGGCCGGCAATGCCTGCGCCCAAGGCGCTGCCGGTGGCAGTCTCGGCAACGATAATAAATCTCTGTCGGGGTCAAGCGAAGGATCCCGATCAACCACGCCCGCGCGGCGCGAGCGCCAGGAGCAACGCGCATCACCCAAGCGAGAGGCTGCACCGCGTCGTCGCGAAGCAGCGCCTCGAAGCGGCGGTGGCGTCTTGAAATTCGACGGCATTTGGTCTGTCACCAGCGTCGGGGAAACATGCTCTGACACGCTCACGACGACAGCGACCATCTCCAACGGACGAGTGACCAGCGCGAACGATACCGGCACGATCTCGGCCAACGGCGTCTCCAGCAGTGTCGGCAATTACAGCGGCATTCGGGTCACCGCTCAGGGCCGCAGCACGGCGACATCAGGCTCCGGGCGCTTCCAGCGCTCGGACGGCTGCGTCGGCCGCTGGACCTCTTCCAAGCAATAAACCGTTCCAATTGAAAGCGATGTCCGTATGACCCGATCGACGTCGAGCCATTTCATCTGCGCGGCCTTGTTCGCGTTCAGCACTTTGGTGGCCATACCGGCACCAGCCGTTTCACAAGGTGCCGCCGGTGGCAGCCTCGGCAATGACAACAAATCACTGTCCGGCGCGAGCGAACAGCGACAAAGCGCACCGGCGCGCCGCGCGCGATCGGAACGTCAGGAGGCACCACGCCGTGAATCGAAACGCGGCGGCGGCGGTGGCGGCGGCGGTTTCGACGGCGCATGGGTCGTGATGGCCGTGGGCGTGACCTGTTCGGGCAACAGCCGCAACGCCGTCATTGTCAGCAGTGGGCGCATCATCGGCAACAATGTGACGTCGGGCACCGTCAGTTCGAGCGGCGCGGTCTATGCGACGGGCGGAAGCGGCGGACTGACCAACGTCACCACGGGCCGACTTTCCGGACGCGGCGGCGGCGGCACGTTCCGGCAATCCGATGGCTGCACAGGTCGCTGGACCGCATCGAAGCAATAGCCCGACAACAGCGGCTCTCAAAACTCTTTCGCGAGCTTCGCCACCATCGCAAGCATCGAACGATGCTCGCTCACGCCAAGCACCTTGATCAGCCGCGCCTCGTGCTTCTGGGAGACGAGCTTCTTCGCCTTCGCCAAAGTGCTGCGGCCCTTGTCGGTCAGCATCAACACATGCGAACGTCGGTCGTTCGGCGAGCGGGCGCGCGTGCACAGCCCTCGGCTTTCCAGAGAATCCAGCATCGCCACGAAATTCGGCCGCAGAATACCGAGTGTGTTGGCGATCTCGGTCTGATTGCGGCCGGGATTGCGATCGAGCAGCAACAGCACCGAAAACTGTGCCGGCGTCAGCTTCACGGGTGCAACGCAACGCAGGAAGTCGTCGAAAATTCGCAGCTGCGCGCGCTTCAGTGAATAGCCGAGCAATTCATCCAGTTCGCCGAGATCGAGCGTCGTGTCGGCAGCCTCAATCACGACCGCCGTTTCGGGCGGCGGCAGGGTGGCGGCGTCTTTTTTTCGCGGCGCGCGCGGTACTTTCTCCAAGATGATATCCGCAACATGAGAAACAAGGGAATCGCGGAGCCTCCGCAATCCGTATTATAAAAACCAGCCCCGACCGGTTATCAAGACAAGACGGGCAGCCGCTTGAGATTATATCTTATAATTGTTATACGCCATATCAAATGGCCCCGGCGGATTTCAATCGTCGCGGATCAGCGCGTCAGCCGCAAGAGGCGCGATGCGTCAGGGGAGCGCCGGTCTTGAACACGACGATATTGCTGTTCCTGCTGCAGGACGGCATCACCAATGGCGCGGTCTATGCGCTGCTCGGGCTGGCGCTGGTGCTGGTATTCGCGGTGACGCGCGTGATCCTGATTCCGCAGGGCGAATTCATCACCTTCGGTGCGCTGACTTACGCCACGCTCTCCGCCGGCAATATGCCGGGCACCGCGAAGCTCGCAATGGCGATGGGCGTCGTCGCATTCCTGTTCGACATCTTCACGGCTCGCAAATCTTTGAATGCACGCCTCGTGATCCGCGCGGTGGTGCTGAACATCGCGCTGCCTGCCGCAATCCTTGGGCTAACGATGGCGCTTACCGGCAAAACCACGCCGGTCACCGTCAACATCGCATTATCGCTGCTCATCACCGCCGCGATCGGGCTGTATCTTTACCGCATCGTCTTTCAGCCGCTGGCCCATACCTCGGTGCTGGTGCTGCTGATCGCCTCGGTCGGTTCGCATCTGGCGCTGCAAGGCTTCGGCCTTGTCTTCTTCGGCGCGGAGGGCCTGCGCGGCCCGACCATTTCCGACGCAGCCCTCACCATCGGGCCGTTGCGTTTCACAGGCCAGAGCCTTGCAGTCTATGCCATCACCATCGCGCTGATCGTCGGTCTGTGGCTGTTCTTCGGCTATACACTCTACGGCAAGGCCCTGCGCGCCACCGCCGTCAATCGATTGGGCGCGCGCCTTGTCGGTATCCGCACTTCATTGTCCGGCCAGATCGCGTTTCTGCTGGCCTCGGTGATCGGCGCGGTGTCAGGCATCCTGATCGTGCCGATCACGACGCTGTATTACGACACCGGATTCCTGATCGGCCTGAAAGGGTTCATCGCCGCCATCATCGGCGGCCTCGTGAGCTATCCCCTCACCGCCGTCGCGGCCTTGGTCGTGGGCACGGTCGAAGCCTTCTCGTCGTTCTATGCAAGCAATTTCAAGGAGGTCATCGTCTTCACGCTGATCCTGCCGGTGCTGGTGCTGCGATCGCTCGCCGCGCCCGCTGTCGAAGAAGAAAAGGATTGAGCGCGATGGCGCAGCGCCTCCCTGTCCTGCTGTTCGCGCTGGTCATGGCCGCGATCCCTTTCGTACCGGGCGTGCCGCCGTTCTGGATCGTGCTCTTGGACAATATCGGCCTCGCCGCTTTGGTGGCGATGGGCCTTGTGCTGCTGACCGGCGTTGGCGGCCTGACGTCGTTCGGGCAGGCTGCGTTATGCGGCTTCGGTGCTTATACGACCGCCGTGCTGACGACGACCTACGGCCTGTCGCCTTGGCTGACGCTGCCGGCGTCGCTGATCGTCGCAGGCGTTGCCGCCGTCTTATTGGGCCTCGTGACCGTGAGGCTCTCCGGCCACTATCTGCCGCTTGGCACCATCGCCTGGGGCATCAGCCTGTATTATTTGTTCGGAAAGCTTGAATTCCTCGGCCGCAATGACGGCATCTCTGGAATCCCGCCGCTGTCGATCGGCACGTTACGCATGCTCGATCCCGGCACGATCTATTTCGTGATCTGGTTCTTTGTCATTCTCAGCGCGCTGCTGTCCATGAATCTTCTGGACTCGCGCACCGGCCGCGCCATCCGCGCGTTGCGGCGCGGCCATATCGCGGCCGAAGCGTTCGGCGTGCAGACTGCGCGGGCGAAGCTCCTCGTCTTCATCTATGCGGCGGTGCTGGCGGGCCTGTCCGGCTGGCTCTACGCGCATTTCCAGCGCGCCGCCAACCCGACGCCGTTCGGCGCACAAGCCGGCATCGAATATCTGTTCATCGCCGTCGTCGGCGGCGCGGGATATGTCTGGGGCGGCGTGCTCGGCGCAGCGATCGTCATCATCCTGAAAGAAGTGCTGCAAAGCTATCTGCCGCTGCTGTTCGGCGGACAGGGCCAGCTCGAACTGATCGTGTTCGGCGTGCTGCTCGTGGTGCTGCTGCAAATCGCGCCGACCGGCGTGTGGCCGTTTTTGATGTCGTTGATCCCGCGCGCCAAACGCGCGCGGCCCGACACGACGCCGCAACTGCCGGCACGTCCGACGCCGCCTGCGAGCGATGGACCGCTGCTGCAGGTCAAAGCTGCGCGCAAGCAGTTCGGCGGCGTCATTGCCGTCAACGACGTCTCGTTCGATGTCGCGGCGCGCGAGATCGTTGCGCTAATCGGCCCCAATGGCGCGGGCAAGAGCACGACCTTCAATCTCATCACCGGCGTGCTGCATGCCACTGGCGGCAATGTCGCCATTCGCGGCCGCGATCTCGGCAATGCGCCGCCGCAGCAGATCGTCGGGCTCGGCATCGCGCGCACCTTCCAGCATGTGAAGCTGGTGCCCGACATGACGGTTCTTGAAAACGTTGCGATCGGCGCGCATCTGCGTGGGCACTCCGGCGCTCTCGCATCGATGCTGCGGCTCGATCGCGACGATGAGGCGAAACTCCTTGCCGAAGCTACGCGGCAGATCGATCGCGTCGGCCTTGGCGAGCAGATCGATCAGCTCGCCGGTTCATTATCGCTCGGCCAGCAGCGCATCGTCGAGATCGCCCGCGCGCTGTGCGTCGATCCGTCTTTGTTGTTGCTCGACGAACCTGCAGCAGGGTTGCGATACATGGAGAAGCAGCGCCTCGCGGGCCTGTTGCGCCAACTCAAAGACGGCGGCATGTCGGTGCTTCTCGTCGAGCACGACATGGGTTTCGTGATGGACCTCGCCGACCGCATCGTCGTGCTCGATTTCGGCACCAAGATCGCGGAGGGTACGCCCGCGCAGATCAAGGCCAATCCCGACGTCATCAAGGCCTATCTCGGAGCGGTCGCATGAGTTCGTTGCTGTCCGTCACCGATGCGCACATCTCGTATGGCAAAGTCGAAGCCGTGCGACATGTTTCGCTCGACGTGCGCGCCGATGAAATCGTTACCATCATCGGCGCAAATGGCGCAGGCAAGACGACATTGCTCAACGCCGTGATGGGTGTCCTGCCGCTGCAAGGCAGCGTGAATTTCGCAGGTGTCGACATCGCGCGGATCGACATCGAGGACCGCGTTGCGGCGGGGCTCTCACTGGTGCCGGAGCATCGCGAGTTGTTCGCGACGATGAGCGTCGAGGACAATCTGCAACTCGGGGCTTTCCGGATTTCGAAAACAAAAGCTGCGACCGCCTTCGAGCGCGTCTTCACGCTGTTTCCGAAATTGAAAGAGCGCCGCAAGCAACTTGCCGGCACCATGTCCGGAGGCGAGCAGCAGATGCTGGCGATGGGCCGTGCGCTGATGGGCGAGCCGAAACTCTTGATGCTTGACGAGCCGTCATTGGGCTTGGCACCGATCATCGTCGCGGATATTTTCCGCACGGTGAGCGAATTGAAAGCCGCAGGCGTCTCGGTCTTACTCGTCGAGCAAAACGCGCAAGCCGCCCTGAAAATTGCCGACCGCGCTTATGTGATGGAATTGGGCGAGTTCATCCTGAACGGCGACGCATCCGACATTGCAAGCGATCCGCGCGTCGCAGCGAGCTATCTCGGCTTCCAGCATGATAGCGCGAGCGGAGTTTGAAATGTCATTCCGGGGCGTGCGCGCATCTTTGCGCAAGCGAACCCGGAATGACCAGTGAGATCACCCCGCGCGCGCCGCCTTGACCGAAGTCTTGGCGCGATACTGCAAATGCACCGCGCAATTGCAGCCCGGCGGATGGGAGGCGACATCATTCGCGGGCTCGGCCACCGGCGCATCGGCCTTGCGAATTGAGACCGGATCGCTGCCCGGAATATAATTCAGAACCGGTGCCAGCCAACGCTCGCCTTCCGCGACGCTCCAGCCTTTTCGCATCGCATAGTCTTCGACCTGATCGCGCTCGATCTTGCCGACGCCGAAATAATACGAGTCCGGATGGCCGAAATAGAGCCCGGACACCGACGAACCCGGCCACATCGCATAGCTTTCCGTCAGCGACACGCCGGCTGTCCTCTCAGCATCGAGCAAGCGAAACAACGTCGCCTTTTCGGTGTGGTCGGGCTGCGCGGGATAACCTGGTGCTGGACGAATACCCTGATATTTTTCGAGAATGAGATCGTCCGCTGCAAGCGTCTCGTCGGGCGATGTGCCCCAGAATTCCTGGCGCACGCGCTGATGCATCCGCTCGGCAAACGCCTCGGCGAGACGATCCGCCAGCGCCTTGCACAGGATCGACGAGTAATCGTCATTCGCGTTCTTGAAACGATCGGCGATCACGTCCTCGCCGATTCCGGCCGTGACGACGAATGCGCCGATGTAGTCATTAATGCCCGCCGGCGCGACGAAATCCGCCAGCGCCGCATTGTGGCGACCTTCGCGTTTCTCCAATTGCTGACGCAGCGTATGGAACGTCGCGATCTCGTCCGTGCGGGTCTGATCCGCGAAGACACGGATGTCGTCGCCGTTGCGATTGGCCGGCCAGAAGCCGATCGTCGCATTGGCCGTGAACCACTTTTCCTTGACGATCAGATCGAGCATCTTGCGCGCGTCGTCATACAGCGACCGCGCGGTCTCGCCGACGATTTTGTCATCGAGAATCGCTGGATACCTTCCGCTCAATTCCCATGTCTGAAAGAATGGCGTCCAGTCGATGTATTCGGCCAATTCGCCGAGATCATAGGCGCTGAAACTCTTGATGCCGAAGAAGCTCGGCGTCTTCGGCGGGTTCGCCGTAAAGTCGACCACCGCCGCATTGGCGCGCGCGGTGTCGAGTTTCAATCGCTTCTTGTCCTGTTGCGCACGGAAATGCGCGGCGGAAATCTTGGCGTAGTCCGCGCGAATGTCGGCAGCATAATCGACGCTACGTTCCGCCGACAACAAGGACGACGCGACACCGACAGCGCGCGAGGCATCGTTGACATGCACGACAGCGCCGCGTCGATAATTCGGATCGATCTTCACGGCGGTATGGACGCGGCTTGTCGTCGCGCCGCCGATCAGCAACGGAATGTTGAGTCCCTGTCGTTCCATCTCGGCGGCAAGGAAGCACATCTCGTCGAGCGACGGCGTGATCAGACCCGACAGACCGATGATGTCGGCCTGTTCGGTCTTCGCGGTCTCGATGATCTTCGATGCCGGCACCATGACGCCGAGATCGATGACCTCGAAATTGTTACATTGCAAAACAATGCCGACGATATTCTTGCCGATGTCGTGGACGTCACCCTTCACGGTGGCGAGCACGATCCTGCCGGCTGAATTGCGGCCGGAGCCTTCGATGCCGGCGGCCTTGTTGCGCGCCTTTTCCTCTTCCATGAACGGCATCAGATAGGCGACCGCCTGCTTCATCACGCGGGCGGATTTCACCACCTGCGGCAGAAACATTTTGCCGTCGCCGAACAGATCGCCGACGATGTTCATGCCGGCCATCAGCGGGCCTTCGATCACATGCAGTGGCCGCTCCACCGTCTGCCGCGCGGCTTCGGTGTCGTCGTCGATATACTCCGTGATGCCGTGAACCAGCGCATGCGACAGCCGCTTCTCGACCGACCATTCGCGCCAGGCCAGATCCTTTTCCTTGACCTCTTTGCCCTGGCCACGGAATTTTTCGGCAAGCTCAAGCAACCGCTCGGACGCGCCGGGATCGCGATTGAGGATCACGTCCTCGCAGGTCTGGCGCAGTTCAGGATCGATGTCGTCATAGACGATCATCTGCCCGGCATTGACGATGCCCATATCCATGCCGGCCTTGATGGCGTGATACAGGAACACCGAATGCATGGCCTCGCGCACCGGCTCGTTGCCGCGAAACGAGAACGACAGGTTCGAGACGCCGCCGGAAATATGCGCATGCGGCAGGTTCTGCCTGATCCAGCGCGTCGCCTCGATGAAATCGACGCCGTAATTATTGTGCTCTTCGAGGCCCGTGGCGATCGCGAAGATGTTCGGATCGAAGATGATGTCTTCCGGCGGAAAGTCCAGTTGATCGACGAGGATGTCGTAAGCGCGTTTGCAGATTTCGGTTTTTCGCGCAAACGTATCCGCCTGCCCGATTTCGTCGAACGCCATCACGACGACAGCCGCGCCGTGGCGCTGCGCGATCTTCGCCTCGAAGATAAACTTTTCCTCGCCCTCTTTCATCGAGATCGAGTTCACCACCGGCTTGCCCTGCACGCATTTCAGGCCGGCTTCGATGACGCTGAATTTCGACGAGTCGACCATCACAGGCACGCGGGCGATGTCCGGCTCGGCGGCGACGAGATTGAGGAACGTCACCATCGCGGCTTCCGAGTCCAGAAGCCCTTCGTCCATGTTGACGTCGATGATCTGCGCGCCGTTCTCGACCTGATCGCGCGCCACGGCCAGAGCCGCCGTATAATCGCCCGCCGTGATGAGCTTGCGGAATTTCGCCGAGCCCGTCACGTTGGTGCGCTCGCCGACGTTCACAAAGGGAATCGCGGATGTCAGTTCGAACGGCTCAAGGCCCGACAATCGCAGACGCGGTTCGATCGTCGGAATCACGCGCGGTTTGTGAGGTGCAACAGCCTTGGCGATGGCGGCGATATGATCCGGCGTGGTGCCGCAGCAACCGCCGACGATATTGACCAGACCTGCCTGTGCGAATTCGCCGATCAGCCCGGCCATGAATTCCGGGCTCTCGTCATAGGCGCCGAATTCGTTGGGCAGGCCGGCATTCGGATAGGCACATACCAGCGTGTCCGCGACGCGGCCGATATCGGCGATATGCGCGCGCAGATCTTCTGCGCCGAGCGCGCAGTTAAAGCCGATGGTGGCCGGCCGCGCATGGCGCACCGAATTCCAGAACGCCTCCGGCAATTGTCCGGACAGCAAGCGACCGGATTTGTCGGTGATGGTGCCGGAGATCATCACCGGCACGTCGATGTTGCGTTGATCGCATATCTCCGCAATCGCATAGAGCGCGGCCTTGGCGTTCAGCGTGTCGAAGATGGTCTCGACCAACAGCACATCCGCGCCGCCGTCGAGCAGGCCGTTGATCTGTTCGCTATAGGCGATGCGCAGATCGTCGAATGTCACCGCGCGATAACCCGGCGAGGACACGTCGGGCGAAATCGAGGCGGTGCGGTTGGTCGGGCCGATCGCGCCGGCGACAAAACGCGGCTTGCCGTCTTCGGCCTCGACGGTGATCGCGGCGTTCTTCGCCAGGCGCGCGCCGTCGCGGCTCATCTCATAGGCAATATCGGAGAGGTCGTAATCCGCTTGCGCAATCGACGTCGATGAAAACGTATTGGTCGCGACGATGTCCGCGCCTGCGCGAAGATAGGCGGCGTGGATGTCTTCGATCGCCTGCGGCTGCGTCAGGATCAACAGGTCGTTATTGCCACGCAGGTCGCGATGGAAATCCTTGAAACGCTCGCCGCGAAACGCCGCTTCGTCGTAGTTCAGCGCCTGGATCATCGTGCCCATCGCGCCATCGAGCACGAGGATACGCTCGCGTGCGAGAGCGTTGAGGCGGGCGGTGGTGGACGATGTTTTGGATGAAGACATTTGCAAATTACTCAGCGCGACCCCCTCTCCCCATTGGGCGAGAGGCTTATCGCGAGGCCTCTTCCCTCTCCCCGTGTGGGAGAGGGTGGCTTCGCGCAGCGAAGTCGGGTGAGGGGTCTCATATGCGAGACCCCTCACCCGTTAGTGCTTGTAACAACCTTTGTTCTGCCCTTTCCCACCACGCGATGCGAGGGCATCGCTCGGGGCGAGGGCGTAGCCACGCGCGCCGTCAACTTGTCGAAGACTCACGCGGCCTTCTGCGCGGGCGCGCGGTAGCCGAGCAGATGGCTGATCGCGAACACCAGATCGGCGCGGTTCATCGTATAAAAATGGAAATCGCTGACGCCGCGCTTGGCGAGCTTCTGCACCTGCCCCGCCGCGACCGTCGCGGCGACGAGCTTGCGCGTCTCGGGATCATCATCGAGGCCGTCGAACTTGTCGGCGAGCCAGGACGGCACGGTCGTCCCGGTGCGCGTCACGAAGCTTCGCGCCTGCTTGAAGTTATGCATCGGCATGATCCCCGGCACGATCGGAATATGGATGCCGCGCGCGCGGACGCGATCGAGATAGCGGAAATACAAATCATTATCGAAGAACACCTGCGTGATGGCGCGCGTCGCGCCGGCATCGACCTTGGCGGCAAGCGTATCGATGTCGGCCTCGAAATCCGGGCTCTCGGGATGCTTCTCGGGATAGGCGGAGACGGTGACGTCGATATCCGGATAACGGGTCTTGATGCTGGCGACCAGATCGGCCGAGGTCTTGTAGCCGTCGGAATGCGCTTCATAGGCGGTGCCGATGCCGGAGGTCGGATCGCCGCGCAGCGCCACGATATGGCGGACGCCGACCTCGTGATAGCGCGCGACGACGTCATCGACATCGGCCTTCGGCGCGGCGACACACGTCAGATGCGCGGCAGGCACCAGAGCCGTCTCGGCGAGAATGCGCGTGATGGTGGAATGGGTGCGCTCGCGGGTCGAGCCGCCCGCGCCATAGGTCACCGACACGAAACTCGGTTCGAGCGGCGCGAGCCGCGTGATCGTCTCCCACAGACTGCGCTCCATCTCCTCGGTCTTCGGCGGGAAAAACTCGAAGGAAATCTTCGGCAGCGAGTTGACTTGGCTGGGAGCGGGATCACTCATCGCAACGACCTCGGACAAAAGACAGACCGCAACCGGCGGCGGTGGCCTAAAATAAGGGAAAGCGACTGCAGCCGGTAGCCCATAATCAAGGCCGATAGATGGGAAATGGCCCACAAAATGTATTTTAAGGCGCTAAATGTGCGCCGCACACAAATATTGTGGGCTAGCAATAATCGCAATAAAATCTCAATTTATTGATTTGCATGAGATCTATAACGAGTGGGCATAGCAGAAATTTAGTGTTAACGACACTGATTACTCCCACTTTGTTGTCAGACCGTCCACAGGCATCACACAGTCCGATCCGCCTGTTGTGCCGCCGCGCCGATGCCTTATCTTGTGTGGATGCAAATGCTTCCTTTATCCGTCCTCGACCTGTCGGTCGTCACCACAGGCGCGCCGCCCGCCAAGGCGCTGCGCAATTCGATCGATCTGGCGCGCCATGTCGATCGGCTCGGCTATGTCCGCTATTGGGTCGCCGAGCATCACAATTTGACGTCCGTGGCGAGCCCTGCCCCGGATATCCTGATCGGCCAGATCGCGGCGGCCACGCAAAATATCCGCGTCGGCTCCGGCGGCGTGATGCTGCCGAACCATGCGCCGTTGATGGTCGCAGAACGCTTCAAGATGCTGGAGGCACTGTTTCCGGGCCGCATCGATCTTGGGCTCGGTCGCGCACCTGGCACCGATGGCGCGACCGCGCATGCGCTGCGCCGCCGGCTCGATGGCCGCGAGGGCGATGATTTTCTGGAACGCCTGCATGAACTGACGCTGTGGGAAACCGGCGGCTGGCCACCGGGTCATCCGTATAACAACGTCATCGCGATGCCCAACGATGTCCCGCTGCCGCCGATCTGGCTGCTCGGCTCCAGTGATTATTCATCGGACTTGGCCGCCCAGATCGGGATGGGCTTTGCCTTCGCGCATCACTTCGCCTCGCATGATGCGGCCGACGCGCTGGTGCATTACCGCGCGCGCTTCAAAGCCTCGCAATGGCGCAGCACGCCGCACGGCATTCTCGCCGTCGCCGCAATCGTCGGCGACACCGACGAAGAAGCCGAGCGCCTCGCATCGTCGGCCGATCTTAACCGGCTGCGCAGGGATCGCGGCCAGTTCGCGCCGCTGCCGAGCGTCGAGGAAGCGCTGGCCTATGATTATTCCGACGCCGAGCGCGCGGCGATCAGGCGCAATCGCGCGAAATTGTTCGTCGGCTCGAAGGCGAGCGTGATGCGGCAATTGCAGCCGCTGATCACCGACAGTGCGCCCGACGAGGTGATGGTGATTACGGCGGTCTACGACCACGACTCCCGCAAGCGTTCCTACGATCTGTTGGCGGATGCGTTCGCGGTAAGCGCGAGTGCTGCGGCGTAGCGAGCTACCCCACCAAAATCACCCTGATATCGTTGACATTGGTCAGCGTCGGGCCAGTCATCAGCAGATCGCCGGTCGCCTCGAAAAACGCCGTGGCATCATTATTCGCCAGATAGGCCGCCGGATCGAGATGCTGCGCGCGCATCGCCGCGAATGTCGATACGTCGATGATCGCGCCGGCAGGATCGGAGGCACTGCCGCCGCCGCCATCGGCACCATCGGTGTCACCGGCCAGCGCGGCGATATCCGTCATGTCCTTGAAGATGGCGGCCAGCGCCAGCGCGTATTCCTGATTGGGACCGCCACGCCCCTCGCCGCGCACCGTCACAGTCAATTCGCCGCCGGAGATGAACGCGACACGGCGGCCTTCGCTGCGTGCGCGCAACGCCAATGTTGCGTGCTCCGCCGCGACGTCACGCGCTTCGCCCTCGCAATCCGCGCCGAGATCGATCACCTCATAGCCTGCGTCATGCGCCACCGCGATCGCCGCATCGAGCGAGCCGCGCGGTCGCGCAATCAGCTTGAACGTCGCGCGCGCGAACGCCTCGTCGCCTGGCTTGACGCTTTCATTCGCGGGATCGTTCAGCGCCGCCGCGATGGCCTCATCCACTTTCAAATCATATTTAGCGATCAGCGCCCGCGCGTCGGCGAGCGTGGTCGTGTCCGGTACTGTCGGCCCCGACGCGATCACGGCGGGATCGTCATGCGGCACATCTGAGATCGCCAGCGTCAGGATCTGCGCGCGATGCCCGGCGCGGGCGAGGCGTCCGCCCTTGATGCGCGACAGATGTTTGCGCACCGTATTCATCGCGCCGATCGGCGCGCCGGATTTCAGCAGCGCCCGATTAAGCGCCTGCTTCTGCGCAAAGCTGATGCCTGTAACGGGCAGCGTCCAGTTCGCCGAGCCGCCGCCGGAAATCAGCACCAGCAGCAGATCGTCGGCGTCTGCGGTGGCCGCGAGCGCGAGGCTGTCCTCGGCCGCCTTCATGCCGGCGGCATCGGGCACCGGGTGCCCGGCCTCGACGACCGCGATCCGCCGCGTCGGCACGCCATGGCCGTGGCGCGTGGTCGCGATTCCAGTCAGGCGCTCAGGCGGCAATTTCAGATCGTCGAGATAATAATGTTCAGCGGCGGCGGCCATCGCGGCGGCACCTTTGCCGGCAGCGAGGCATATCACGCGACCGCTGGGCGGCGGCGGCAGATGCGCCGAGAGAATGGCATCGGGATGCGCGGCCGAAACGGCGGCATCGAAAATGGAACGGAGCAGCGCGCGGATTTTGGTGTCGGTCATCACAGCAGTTTTGCCTTGTAGTGAGCAACAGGGCAATGCCGTCGTCACCCGCGAAGGCGGGTGAACCAGTATTCCAGAGCGTCTGGGTTCAATCGCTGCGTGAGAGCGCACTGGATTCCGGCGCGCGGATCATCGACCGCGCGAGCGCGATCGATGATCCTTGGCGGGGATGACGGTTTACTTCCCGACTTACTGCGACGCCGTGTCGGCGCTGATGACGTCGCCGAAGTAATCCCACTTCTCGCCCTGAAAGCGCATCATCCGCAACGAGGCGATCGGTGCGAAATCGGTCGCCGACGTACCGATCATAACGCCTGGCAGCAGCACGTCGGACTGGAAGTCCTTCAGCGACGCGGCCTGCTTCATCACATTGGCGCGGGTCAGATCGTCGCCGCTCATTTCCAGAACCTTTTGCAGGGTCTGCGCTGCGCCGTAGCCGTAAATCAGGCTGTTGTCGGAGCGGTCGGCACCCGGCATGTACTTGTCGATGAAAGCCGACCACTTCTTCATGCCGGCATCGTCCTTCCACTGCGGATCGAGACCGTCCTTGCGATAGTCCGCCGACACCACGCCCTGCGCGAACTCGAATCCGGCGGGCTGCATCACGGCACCGACCGAGACCGAGACGTTGGTCAGCATATGCAGCGGCTTCCAGCCCAGTTCGCCGATCTTCTTGATGGTCTGGGCAGCAAATTTAGGAGTCACGAAGGAAACGACGACGTCGGGGTTCATCGACTTGATTTTGACGATGTGCGAGTCGACCGTCGGCTCGGAAATTTCGTAGCTCTCCTCGGTCACGATCATCGAGGTCTTGGCACCGAGACCGTCCTTGAAGCCCTTGAGATAATCCTTGCCGAAATCGTCGTTCTGATAGAGCACGGCGATCTTGGCGTCGGGCTTCTCCTTCAGCAGATACTTCGCATAGATCTGCGCTTCGCTCTGATAGGAGGGCTGCCAGCCCATCGTCCACGGGAACGACTTCGGCTCATTCCACTTCGATGCGCCGGTGGCGACGAAGAGTTGCGGCACCTTCTTGGCATTCATGTATTTCTGAATCGCCGTGTTCGACGGCGTGCCGAGCGAATTGAAAATCAGCAGCACCTCGTCGCTCTCGACGAGCTTGCGCGCCTGTTCGACGGCCTTCGGCGGCGAGTAGCCGTCGTCATAGGTGATGAAGTTGATCTTGCGGCCGTTGATGCCGCCATTGTCGTTGATCATCTTGAAATAAGCGGCTTCGGTCTTGCCGATCGCGCCATAGGACGAGGCCGGGCCCGAATACGGCATGATGTTGCCGATCTTGATTTCAGTGTCCGTCGCGCCAGTGTCGTATTTCTTCTGGGCCATCGCGCTCGTTGTCGCGAGCATCAGGACGGCGGACGAGAGCGCGGCGAGTTGCACCGAGAATCTGCGAGACGAAAATCTGCGAGATGACAATCCGCCAGACGGAAATCCGCAAGATGACATGACAGGCATAAGGGCCTCTTTTTGTTGACGTTTCCATGATTGCTGCGGCGCATGCGCGCTCGTCCAATTCGTAACGCACATGCGAGTTGGCGTCCAGCGATTGCAGGGCTTCAAACTGCGCAAAGAAAAAGCGCCCCGCGGGTGCAGAGCGCTTGGTCAATGCGGCACATGAGAACGCCCCTGCAACAGAGTTGCAGGGGCGAAAGTCAGTCGTCTCGTTTCTTATTTTGATACCTGTGACGCGGTCGAACTTAGCCGCCGATCTCGCCGGAGATGATCGGGCCGAACAGGTCCCATTTCTCGCCCTTGAAACGCATCATCTGCAACTGTTCGATCGGAAAGAAATCCGTCGCCGAGGTGTTGATCTTCACACCGGGAAGCAGCGTATCGGGTGTGAAATCCTTCAAGCTAGCGGCCTGCTTCATGATGTTCTCGCGGGTCAGCGTATCGCCGGCCTGCTTCAGCATCTGAACGACCGTCTGGGCGTGGCCATAGCCGAATACGACCGAGGCATCGTCCTTGTTGGCGTCGGGCGCATATTTGGCGAGGAAGGCGTAGAATTTCTTCATGCCCTCGTCATTGTCCCACTGCGAGTCTGAACCATCCTTGGCGTAAGCGGCGGAGAGGATCCCTTGCGCATTGTCGAAACCGGCCGGTTTCAGCACGGCACCGACGGACGCGCCGACATTGCTCTGGAAGTAGGTTGGCTTCCAGCCGATTTCCGAAACCTTCTTGATGCTCTGCGCGGAAAATTTCGGCGTCGTCATGCTGAAATAGACGTCGGCGCCACTCGCTTTCAACTTGATGATATGGCTGTCGATGGTCGGCTCGGAGACTTCATAGCTATCTTCAGCGACAATCATCGACGCGGCTTTTGCGCCAAGACCGTCCTTCAATCCTTTCAGCAGATCTTTGCCGAAATCGTCGTTCTGATACATGATCGCAATCTTGGCGTTCGGCATTTCCTTCAGGATGTAGGTCGCATAGATGCGGCCTTCGCTCTGATAGGAGGGCTGCCAGCCCATCGTCCAGGGGAAGTCCTTGTAGTCGCCGAATTTCGTCGCGCCCGTCGAAACGAAAACTTGCGGGACCTTCTTGGCGTTCATGTATTTCTGGATCGCCGAGTTCGACGGCGTGCCAAGCGGGCTGGCGAGGAACAGCACTTCGTCGCTCTCGACCAGCTTGCGCGCTTGTTCGACGGCCTTCGGCGGCGAGTAGCCGTCGTCATAGGAAATGAACTTGATCTTGCGGCCGTTGATGCCGCCCTGCTCGTTGATCATCTTGAAGTAGGCATCTTCGATCTTGCCGATGATGCCATAGGCCGAGGCCGGGCCGCTATACGGCATGATGTTGCCGATTTTGATTTCGGTGTCGGTCGCGCCGGTGTCGTACTTCTTTTGCGCCAAAGCCGAGCCTGAGGCCGCGAAAACGAGGGCCGTCGATAGCAAGGCGACGCGCGTGGTGGTCATCGAAAACATGAGATATCCCTTAGCTTTCCTGATTTGGGTTTCGTGAACTTGGATGTCGTGAAACTGGACGTCCTGAATTTGGATATTCTGACAATATCGATCGGCCTTTGGCCCGTGTTTTTATTGAAGCCCGCGGCCGATTGTTAGGCCACGCGCCTGATCACAATTTGAACTAGCGCCGCAGCTTTCCGATCCAGTGCTGGACCATGTAAGCAAGCTGCCGCGCGCCGTTTGGCAGCAGGAAGATGATGATGATGAGGATCACACCGAACACCGCGCCCGACAATCCTTTCGAGACGCTTTCGGCGATGTTCGGAACGAACACGATGAAGGCTGCGCCTGCGAGCGAGCCCGGCAGCCAGCCGACGCCGCCGACCACCATACCCAGAAACAACGCGATCGCGAGCTGGATCGTGTAGCCGTCAGGTGCCACGAACTGCACGGCAATAGCGCCGAGGCCGCCGGCGACGCCGGTGATGCCGGCCGAGATGCCGAAGGCCAGCGTCTTGTAGAGCGAGACATCGACACCCATCGCCGACGCTGCGATCTCGTTGTCGCGGATTGCCATCATCGCCCGGCCCGAGCGCGAGCGCAGCAGGTTGACGGAGAAGATGTAGATGACGATCGAGATCACGAGCGTGAAGTAGTACAGCCACATGTCCTGCGAGATCGGCAGACCGAACGGCGCATCCGGCTTGGTGACGACTAGGCCCTGCACGCCGCCGGTGTAATGCTCGAACACGCCGAGCTTCAGCAGTTGCGGCATCGCGACGGCGAGCGCAAAGGTCGCAAGCGCCAGATACACGCCGGACAGCCGCAGCGCCGGCAGTCCGAACAGGAAGCCCGCCGCAAAACAGACCACGCCCGCCACCGGCAAGGTCAGCGCGTAGTTGATATTGCCATGTTCCATCAGGATCGCGGAGGTATAGGCCCCGATCGCATAGAAGGCGCTCTGCCCCAGCGAGAACTGCCCGCTGCCGCCGGTCAGGATGTTCAGCGCCAGCACGGCGATGGCGTAGATCAGCCACATCGTCATCTGGAAGATGATGAAGTTCTTCACGAAAAGCGGCATCGCGATCAGCGCCGCAAGCACGAGAATCGACGCAAGCGGGCCGAGCGCCATCGCCTTTTTGGTAGGGACGGTGACGGCCGGTGCATCGACAGCGGTTTCCTGGAGAGCGCTCATGATTAAACTCGCTTCACGATGGGACGGCCGAACAGGCCTGCCGGTTTGACAACCAAGACGACGATGATGAGAGCCAGCGCGATTGGCAATTTGAGTTCATTGCCGACGCCCGGAATGTAGGTGCCGACGAGGTTCTCGAAGACCCCGACGAGGAAGCCGCCGACCACCGCGCCGAGCGGGCTGGTAAGGCCGCCGACGACCGCTGCGGCAAAGCCGTATATCAGCACGCCGCCCATCATGTTCGGTTCCAGAAAGACCACCGGCGCGACCAGCATGCCGGCGATCGCGCCGATCGCCGCTGCCATGCCCCAGCCGAGCGCCACCATCCATGAGGTATTGATGCCGACGAGGCGCGCCGATTCCGGCTGGGCTGCTGCGGCCCGCATCGCCAGTCCGACGCGGGTATAGCGAAAGAAGAAAAACAGCAGGATCAGCAGCACGATCGTGACCCCGATCATGCCGGCCTGATGGGTCGAGATGAGCTGGCTGCCCATGAACGGCGAGGAGCCGAAGGGTGTCGGAAACTGCTTGATCGTGAAGTCCCAGGTCAGGCCCGCGACCGAGTTGATGATCGCGAACAGCGCGATGAAGCCCGCCACATGGGTGAGGATCGGCGCATTGGCGAGCGGCTTGAACAGCGCGCGCTCGATGATGACGCCGCCGGCAAACGACAAAGCCAGCGTCAGCACGAAGGCACCCCAATAGGGAATGCCCCATTGGATCAATTGCCAGGCGATGAAGGTCGAGAACATCGCCATCTCGCCTTGCGCGAAGTTGAGGTGATCGATCGCCTGATAGATCATGACCACGGCCAGCGCCATGCAGGCGTAGATCGCGCCCGTTGCGATGCCGGCCAGCACCTGATTGGTAAACAGCTCCATGATGAATTTCCTTCGCTCAAGCCGGCTCAGTAGCCAAGATACGATTTGCGGACGTCTTCGTTGTTCGCGATCTCGTCGGCGGTGCCGGACATCACGATGCGTCCTGTTTCGATGACATAGGCCTTCTCGGCGAGTTCGAGCGCGAGTTGCGCGTTCTGCTCGACGACAAGAATGCTGACCTTGTCCTCACGGTTGATCTTGCCGAGGATCTTGAACAGATCGCGCACGATCAGCGGCGCGAGGCCGAAGGACGGCTCGTCCAGCAGCATCAGACGGGGACGCAGCATCAGCGCGCGGGCAACCGCAAGCATCTGCTGTTCGCCGCCGGATAGCGTGCCGGCCTGCTGGGTATGGCGCTGCTTGAGCACCGGGAAATGGTCGTACATCCGCTCGATGTCGTCGGGGATCTTCTTGGTGTCGCCGCGACTGATCGCGCCGAGTTGGAGATTTTCCTCGACGGTCAATGTCGTGAAGGTGCCGCGGCCCTGCGGCACATGGGCGATGCCGAGCCGCACCACGTTTTCCGTGGTCTTGCCGGCCAGCGGCTTGCCGTCGAACTCGATCGAGCCGGTGGCGCGCACCATGTTGCAGATCGCGCGCAATGTCGTCGTCTTGCCGGCACCGTTGGCACCGAGCAGCGTCACGAGGCTGCCTTCGTTCAATGCGAACTCCATGCCGTGGAGCGCCTGGACCTGCCCGTAATACGCCCGCAGGTCTTTGACGTTCAGCAACGCGGTCATGAGTTCTTGTCTCCGAGATAGGCCTTGATGACTTCCGGGTCCTTCTGGACTTGCGACGGCGTGCCTTCAGCCAGTTTGCGGCCGAAATTCAGCGCCACGACATGGTCGGCGATCGACATCACCAGACCCATGTGATGCTCGACCAGCAAAACCGTGACGCCGCGATCATCGCGCACCCGGCGGATCAGATCGCCGAGGACATGCACTTCTTCGTGATTGAGACCGCCGGCCGGCTCGTCGAGCAGCAGTATTTTAGGTTCGGCTGCAAGAGCCCGCGCCAGCTCGACGCGCTTCTGCGTGCCGAACGGCAAACCCGCGACCGGCGTATGCGCGACAGCGTTGAGTTCGAGATAATCGAGAATGTCATGAACGCGGTCGTTCAGTTCCTTCTCGCCCTTGCGGACCCAAGGCAATTTCAGGCTGTCACTGATGATGTCGCTGTTGGTCTTGGCGTGGGTGCCGACGCGGACATTGTCGAGCACCGACAGGTTCGGAAACAAAGCCACGTTCTGGAATGTGCGGCCGATGCCGATTTCCGAGATCTTGTGTGGCGGGCGTTTGAGAATGCTCGCACCCTCCATCAGGATGTCGCCCTTGCTCGGCTGGTAAAGCCGGGACAGGCAATTGAACAAGGTCGTCTTGCCGGCACCGTTCGGGCCGATCAATCCGAGGATGTGGCCCTGCTTCATGTCAAAAGACACGCCGTTCAGCGCGATGATGCCGCCGAACACGACGCTGACGTCCTTGACTTCAAGGATCGGGCGACCCGATGACGTGATGCTGGATGATGCGACGCCCGATGATGCGGTCTGTTGCTGAGCCTGCATCATGCGCGCAAATCCTTATACACATCCTTGTACGCGCCCATTTTAACGATCGCGCTTGCGTTAAGAACCGTACTTTCGTGAAGGACCAAGCCTCTGGTCGCGCGCCTAAAATGAACGGCGCTTGATTCAACCACATGATGTTGAAAATTATCGGATGCCCTCGACCACACGCGCAAGTCTCCCTCCCGTCTTTGATTTTTTGTTGTCGACTTTTTTCTTTGGCTGCCCGGTTGTCCCACCGAGGGCCGTTTCGATGTGTCTTATCATCGACACCAGACGAGGTCCAATGTCGTTGCGCAAGCGTTCTTCCGTGAACCGGAATGACGGAGCGCCGCAATTAAAGGCATATGGGCCGGTGCCATCGTTCAGCGACAGCGCGACGCCGACCGCGTGCACGTCGTCCTGCCATTCGCCTGCCGAGATCGCGAAGCCATATTCCGAGACGTCGTCGCCGGCGCGCTCGATGCCGTCGCGAATGCGAGGCCAGCGGCTGCCATAATGTTCGCGCATCTCGCGCATCAGCGCGATGCGCTCGTCGGTCGGCAGAGCCCAAAGATAAGCGCGTCCCATTGCCGTCGTTGCAATCGGCACGCGCGAACCGACATCGAGCTGCACGCCGACCGTCAGCCGCGACCGGCTCTGGCCGATATAAATCATGCTTAACCGGTCGCGCGCCCCGACAGCGACCGCACCGCCGGTCTCCATCATCAAATCTTCGCGAAATTTCTCGGACAGATGCCGCACGCCGAGGTTCGCAAGCGCAGCATACCCCAGGGCCATGGCTGCCGGCGCCAGTTGATACTTTTCGAAACGCGGGATCGGTGTAAGGTAGCCGAGTTTCGTGAGTGTATGCGTCAGCCGCGACACGGTTGGCTTCGGCAATTTCGTACGGGCGGCAATCTCCTGATTGCCGAGAAGCCCGTCATTGGGATGAAATGCACGCAAGACTTCAAGACCACGCGCCAGCGCGACGACGAAGCTTCGATCGCCCTTCGCGATCGTCGCTGTGTCCCCCAAGTCCTTTAGCCCTCTGGCTTTCGGCGATTTTTTTGCCGTTATTTTACCAGCCACCGTTTTGGTGGTCGGTGCCTTGCTACGCTTCATCCGACTGCTGTACCGATCTTGTTCGCGCAGATCTGGTTTGTGCCGATCTCGTTGACAATCGACGCTCTTCAAAATAACCCTCGCTGTCAAGATGTGGAATTGAATTCCGCAGTGCGAAACAGACGAAAAAAGATGATTAGGGAGAATCCGCGTGAGCGAAGTGGTCACACAAGAACGCCATGGCAACATTGCCGTCATCACCATCGACAGCCCGCCGGTCAACGCGCTGAGCGCGGCTGTTCGTCGCGGCATCTTCGAGAACATCAAAACAGCGGCTGCGGATTCTCATGTCGACGGCATCGTGCTGACCTGCGGTGGGCGAACCTTCATCGCCGGTGCCGACATCACCGAGTTCGGCAAACCGCCGCAGGAGCCAGGCCTTAACGAAGTCATCGCCACGATCGAGAATTGCGGCAAGCCGGTCGTCGCCGCGATCCACGGCACGGCCTTGGGCGGCGGTCTCGAAGTCGCGCTCGGCTGCCATTTCCGCGTTGCGGTGAAGGACGCCAAGCTCGGCCTGCCGGAAGTCAAATTGGGCCTGTTGCCCGGTGCCGGCGGCACGCAGCGCCTGCCCCGCGCGGTCGGTCCCGAACTCGCCGTCAAGATGATCGTCGGCGGCGATCCGATCGGCGCAGCTGAGGCGCTGACAAACGGCCTGATCGAAGAGATCGTCGAGGATCGCGTGCAGGGTGGCATCGCCTTCGCGAAAAAAGTGCTCGCCGAGAAACTGCCGCTGCGCAAGCTGCGCGACGACGATACCAAGCTCAAAGCCGCCAAGGCCGACCGCTCGATCTTCACCAATGCCGTGCAGGCGATGACCAAAAAAGCGCGCGGCCTCGAAGCGCCCTTCGCCGCTGCCGACGCCGTCGGCTATGCGATCGATCTGCCGTTCGACGAAGGCCTGAAAAAGGAGCGCGAAGGCTTTATGAAGCTCGTCTCCGGCGATCAGTCCAAGGCGCAGCGTTATGCGTTCTTCGCCGAGCGTGAAGCCGCCAAGGTCGCAGGCGTGCCGGAAGGCACCAAGGCCCGTCCGGTCGCGCGCGTCGCCATTATCGGCGCGGGCACGATGGGCGGCGGCATCGCGATGTCTTTCGCCAATGCCGGCATTCCCGTGACATTGATCGAGACCGGCGAGGAACAGCTCAAGCGCGGCATGGGCACCATGCAGAAGAATTACGAGAACACCGCGGCGCGCGGCGGCATTCCTGCCGACGCCCCGGCCAAGCGCATGGGCCTGATCACCGGCGTCGTCGGGCTTGAGAACGTCAAGGATGCCGACCTCATCATCGAGGCAGTGTTCGAGACCATGCAGATCAAGAAGGAAGTCTTCACCGCACTCGACGCCTATGCCAAGCCGGGTGCCGTACTGGCGTCGAACACGTCCTATCTGGACATCAACCAGATCGCCGCCGTCACCAAGCGTCCGCAGGATGTGCTCGGCATGCACTTCTTCTCGCCCGCCAATGTGATGAAGCTGTGCGAGATCGTCCGCGCCGAAAAGACAGCGCCGGACGCGCTCTT
>JAYUEY010000048.1:0-6516 GCA_043739005.1 Tardiphaga sp. | reverse complement strand
GCCAGGACGACGCGGTGGCGATGCTGCGCGACCGGCCGGTCGGCTTCATCTTCGGCGTCGGCCCGGCAACACAAGAGAAGCTGTCGCAGCGTGGCTTTCGCGTCATCGGCGATCTGCAGCGCGCAGACCAGTTCGAACTGATGAAGCAGTTCGGCGGCGAAGGACAACGCCTGTGGCGGCTGGCGCGCGGCCTCGACGATCGCCGCGTGGTGGCGGATCGCGGCGCGAAAACGATCTCCAACGAGACCACCTTCGACAAGGACATCCGCGATTTCGCAACGCTGGAAAAGATCTTGTGGCGGCTGTCTGAAAAAGTCTCATCGCGGCTGAAAAGCGGCGAGCATGCTGGATCGACGATCACGCTGAAATTGAAGACGGCGGAATTTCGCCAGCGCACGCGGTCGCAATCGATCCAGATGCCGACGCAGATGGCGTCGAAGATTTTTGCGACCGCGCGCGAAATGCTGGCGAAGGAAATCGACGGCACGGCGTTTCGATTGATGGGCACCGGCGTCAGCGCACTGACCGCAGGCTCAAGCACGGACGCGATCGATATGCTGGACCGGCGCTCCGCCCATGCCGAACGTGCGATGGACGATCTGCGCAAGCGATTTGGCGACGCAGCAGTGATTCGCGGAATCGCCTATGATGGGCCGGACAAAACGGAGGGGTAGACCTTCCGCCCTTCGAGGCTCGGCTTCACGATCACCGAGCACCTCAGAATGACACCAGCTTCACTTACACGCCTTCGTCTCTTTCACGTCAAACTTCTCAAGCGAGCCATTGATAATAAAATCGTTGTAATCGAGCACCAGCGCGCGTGAAACGCCGTTTTCATACAACTCGAACGACATCGCATAAACCGGCGTCTGCTCGCCGTCGGTTTTCTTCGCATCGCGATCATAATAGCTCACCGTGACCGGCCAGCGGGTCAGCGATTTCATCGCATCGCTGGTCGTCGAGGGATCAGGCTTTGCGTTAGCCTTGTCGCCGGGGATCGCGGCACCGATCACCGTCAACGTGCTGTAGACCTTTTCGCCGGTATCGGAGCCGTCATAGACCTGCAATTCCAGAACCGATTTGTTCTCGCGCGCCGCGTCGATGATGCGATGGATCTGCTCGGTCGGGAACACCGTCGCGCCGTCGATCGTGAACGTCTTGGCGACCGGCTCTTTCAGCTTCACCGTAACCTTGTCGCCGGTGCGCTCAGCCATGCCGTCGATCACGCTCGCATCGGCGTCGTTCATCCGGGTGTCGATCTTGAAGCGGTAGGATTTGCCGTCGCCCTCCTCCCAACTCGTCGAACGCAGATCGCTGATCGTCGTCTTGTCCTCGCCGCTCTGAAGTTCCGACACCTGCCGGAAATCGGACGTGTAGCCCTCGCAGGCACTTCCGGTGAAATTATAGAGGATGCGGCCGCGCACACTCTCGACCGAGGCCTTGCCACGGGTCTTTTGCAGGCTCAGTTCATACAGCGCCTGATGCGCCAGAAACGGCTGGCTCGCTGCCGCGAAGGCCGCGCCTGCTGTTCCAGCGATTACCAGCCCGGCGACGCCGCTGCGCAGTACCGACATCCGAATCGAACGATGCATCGAAATCTCCTGCGCTTGGTCTGATAAGCATAGTGAGCGGCCTATTGCGCCGCAACTAGGGCACTGGCGAACCGGCATCCGAACATCAGAACTGCCGGCCTGATGCGCGACTCGGGCGGCGTGCTGATCGACGCGGTGCCATCAGGCCATCAGGCCGACTCCATTCGCAAACGCCTTGAAGTGGTTGGAGACCGTGTCAGCGATCTGCACCTGTGGCAGATCGGGCCCGGCCGTAATCGGCTGTGATCTCCATCATGACAGACGATCCGCAGACACCGTCTTTTTACAAAACGAGCCTCGTAAGGTCGCGCGCCGGCGGCTTGCCACTGTCGCCGCGATGCGCGACATATCAGACTTGAACGAACGCAAAATTCAATCAGACGAGGACACACCATGGCAGGAACGATCGAGCAGAAACTCAGCACGTTGGGCATTACCTTGCATGAGCCTGCGAGCCCGGTCGCAAATTATGTTGGCTTCGTGCGCACCGGCAATCTTCTGTTCGTTTCTGGCCAAGTCTGCGTCGATCCCGACGGCAAGCTGATCGCCAAAGGCAAGCTCGGTGCCGGCGTCACGATCGAACAGGGCAATGCCGCCGCGCGCGGTTGCGCGATCAACCTGCTGGCGCAGATCAAGGCTGCGCTCGGCGATCTCGACAAGGTCGTGCGCGTCGTTCGCCTCGGCGGTTTCGTCAATTCGACACCCGATTTCGTTGACGGGCCGAAGGTGCTGAACGGTGCATCGGACCTGATGGTCGCCGTATTCGGCGACAAAGGCCGCCATGCCCGCACCACGGTTGGCGTTGCCTCGCTGCCGTCAGATGCGGCGGTCGAGGTCGAAGGTATTTTCGAGGTGAGTTGATCTCCATGATCCGCGCGCCCGCATGGCTGACGGCCCGAGCTATCGCGCATCGCGGCCTGCATGATCGCGCGGCCGGCATCGTCGAAAACATGCCGGCCGCGATGCATGCTGCGATCGCGGGTCATTACGCGATCGAGACCGACGTTCAATTGACCGCCGATCATGAGGCGATGGTGCATCATGACGATGCCCTCGGCCGCCTCAACGAGGGCGACTCCGCACTGACAGATTTGACGTCGGCGCAGTTGAAACAGGTCAGGTTCAAGGACACGCCTGAGCGCATGATGACACTCGGCGACCTCGTCGACCTCGTCGATGGTCGTGTGCCGCTGGTTGTCGAACTCAAAAGCCATTTCGACGGCAATGTGTCCATTGTCGATCGCATCGCCACCGTGCTGACCACCTATCGCGGGCCGATCGCGCTGATGTCGTTCGATCCGGATATGGTGGAGGCCGTCCGCATCAGGATGCCGGATGTCACACGCGGGATCATCGCTGAAAGTGACTACGGCGAAGCGAACTGGCCTACTCTGACAGAGGTCCAGCGCCACGACATGACCGCGTTGCGCCACGTCACGCGGACCGAGCCGCATTTCGTCAGCTACAACGTCAACGACCTGCCGGCCGATGACGCGCTTGACGCGAAGCGAAACGGCTGCGCACTCATCACTTGGACCGTTCGCACCGAGCGCCAGCGCATGATCTCCGAGCGCTATGCCGACCAGATGACCTTCGAGGGATTCCGGCCTTGATCTGCTTCACAGGAAGCACGATGTTTGCCTGATACGATACTCGCGCGACGGTCGCACGCCGCGCTGCCGTCAGGGGTTTGATGACATCCGCCGATATCACGCTCGAAGCCGTCGCTGCCGTTAGCCAGATCGAAGCTTTGGAATGGGACGCCTGCGCCAATCCCGGTGCGTCCTATAATCCTTTCGTCAGCCACGCTTTTTTTGCTGCGCTCGAAGAGTCCAAATCCGCCTGCGCCCGCACCGGCTGGGGCCCGCGCCATCTGGTTGCGCGACAAGGCGATACGATTTTGGGTATCGTGCCGTGCTATCTGAAATCGCATTCGCAAGGCGAGTATGTTTTTGATCGCGGCTGGGCCGATGCTTATGAGCGCGCCGGCGGCAATTACTATCCAAAATTGCAAGCCTCCGTGCCATTCACGCCTGCCTCAGGCCCGCGTCTGCTGATCCGCGATGGCGGCGATCACGATCTCGTTCGCACGGCGCTTGGGCGCGGGTTGATGGGCCTGTGTAGCGCGACTGAGGCGTCGTCCGTTCACGTCACTTTCGCCCGCGAGGATGAGTGGACCTATCTGGCCGCGCAGGGTTTCCTGCAGCGCACCGACCAGCAATTCCACTGGCACAATGCCGGCTACACCACCTTCGATGATTTCCTTGCGACGCTTAATTCACGCCATCGCAAGGCTATCAAACGCGAGCGCCGCGATGCACTGGCCAATGGCATCACCATCCACGCGCTGACCGGCGACGCAATCACCGAAGACGCCTGGGATGCGTTTTATGATTTTTACATGGACACCGGCTCGCGGAAATGGGGTCGGCCCTATCTGACACGCGATTTCTATACGCGGATCGGCGAAACCATGAGCGAGCACGTCGCTCTCATCATGGCAAAACGTAATGGTCGCTGGATCGCGGGCGCGATCAACTTCATCGGCTCGGATACATTGTTCGGCCGGCACTGGGGCGCGATCGAGCAGCATCCATTCCTGCATTTCGAGGTCTGCTACTATCAGGCCATCGATTTTGCGATTTCACGCGGCCTGAAAACGGTGGAAGCCGGCGCGCAGGGCGAACACAAGATCGCGCGCGGATATCTGCCGCAGACCACCTACTCCGCGCATTACATCGCCGATCCCGGTTTGCGCAAAGCCGTGCGCGACTACCTTGTACGCGAGCGCCAATATGTCGCCGAGGCGTCACGCGAATTGACCGAGGCCGGGCCGTTTCGCAAAAGCAATCAAGATCAAAAACATCAGGGAGACGACGATGACGGCGTATGATCCGCAGAACCCGTTTGCGAAAATTCTGCGCGGCGAGTTCCCCAGCTATAAGGTCTATGAAGACGATCACACGCTAGCGTTTCTCGACATCATGCCGCGCGCGCCGGGCCATACGCTGGTGATCCCGAAGTCAGCAGCGCGCAATATTCTCGACATCACGCAGGATGATTTTGCCCATGTTGCCCGCGCCGGACACACGATCGCACTGGCAGCCAAACGCGCATTCGCCGCCGACGGAATCACGCTGATGCAATTCAGCGAGCCTGCCAGCGGACAGGAGGTCTATCATCTCCACATGCACATCATTCCGCGTATCGACGGCGTGGCACTGCTGCCGGCGGCGGCGCGCAGGGAAGATGGCGATGTGCTGAAGGCGAATGCCGGGAAGCTGATCGCGGCGTTAAAAGGATAGCTGAGCGAGCACCATCGAATCGCGTTGTAGGCTCGGACGTCACCCTACCTCGTAATCACCTTTTTGCGGCGGCGCGAGCGGCGTGAACTCACACCGATCCGGCTTGATATCGATCAGCGGCGTGCCGTCGAGGCAATCGAGCCCGCGCACCATCACCATATTGCCTTCGATGCCGACCAGCGTTGCCAGCGACGTGCCGAGGGGATTGGGCCGCACCGGCGAGCGCAATGAAAATGTCCCGCGCGCATGGCCATCATTCTTCGGGCTCTGCAAGACGAGATCGCGCCGCGACAGATGCAGCCAGTAAATTACCTCGACGCTGGAATATTGGTCGAGCCCGCGAAGCCCCTGATCCCACGGCGCAAAGATCTCGATCCGGCAGAGCGGCCCGTCGCGGCGGCCTTGGCGCGGCGTCTCCAGCCGCGAGGTCCACGGTGTATGAATTTTTCCGATGAATGTCAGCCCGGCATCGTCGCCGGCCGGGATTGCAACGGCGACTTCGCCGGGGCGTATTTCACTTTCACGAACCATGATGATTCCTTGAGGCACGATCTTGTCCGAAAACCGGACGCCATTTTTTGGGGTCCGGCCTAATCCAATGAGATATTTTGCGTCTTGATGACAGCACTCCAGCGCGCGCGATCCTCGTCGAGAAAGGTCCTGATCTGCGCATCGGTCTTCGGCCGCAGCACCGGAAAGCCGATCTTCTCCAGCGATGCGCGAAATACATTGTCGTTCAACGCGCGGTCCATGCTGGCCTTAATGATCTTTGCGATATCGTCCGGTAGTTTAGCCGATGCTGCAAGGCCGAACCAGACGCTGACCTTATAGTCGGGATAGCCGCTTTCGATCACCGTCGGCACGTCCGGCAAATCAGGACTGCGCTCGGTCGAACTCACTCCGAGCGGGCGCAACAATCCGCCACGAATTGGCGGCAGAGCCGTGCTCAGCGTATCGAACATCACCTGAATATTGCCCGCGATCAGATCCTGCAGCGCCGGCCCTGCGCCCTTATAGGGCACATGCACCATATCGACGCCGGCGATCTGCTTGAACATCTCGCCCGCCAGATGAACCGTGCCGCCAATGCCGGCCGAGCCGAAATTCAACTTGCCCGGATTTGCTTTTGCATAGGCGACGAATTCCTTGACGGTCGTGGCGGGCACCGAGGGATTCACCTCCATGACCACGGGCAGATCGGTAACGACCGTGAGCAGTCGCAGGTCGCGTGCCGGGTCGTAGGATAGCTTTTTGTAGAGCAACGGGTTGAGCACGATGATCGAGGCCGCCGTCACGAACAGCGTGTAGCCGTCAGGCTCCGCGCGCGATACCATGTCAGCGGCGATCGCACCCTGCGCGCCGGGCTTGTTCTCGACGATCGCGGTCTGCTTCAGGTCGCGGCCGAGATAATCGGCAATCACGCGACCGAGCACGTCGGTCGGGCCGCCCGCCGCATAGGGCACGATCAGTTTGATCGGCCGCGTCGGATAGTCCGCCGCGGAAGCGAGGGCGGGCAGAGCGAGGCTGGCCGCCAGAAGCCATCCGATCGACTTCAAAATCGTCACGCGCATGGTCCGCCCTTCCCTAATTTTTTATTGACGGAAGCGTAGCGGGTTCTC
>JAYUEY010000047.1:0-9211 GCA_043739005.1 Tardiphaga sp. | reverse complement strand
GGGGTGATCGTTGCGGACACGTCCGCATTGATCGCAGTCATTTTGCGAGAAGCCCGCGTCGATCAGTGCATCGCTGCGCTGGCGGCTCAAGTGTTTGCTTTTCCTATGCGCTGGCCAAAGAACGCGACTGTGGATTGCTGTTCATCGGACAGGATTTTCCGCAGACCGACGTCAAGCGCGTGCTGTAAACCTGCGCCGATTTTCCATTTGCGAGGCAAGCATCCGTGACCATCACTCTGTATGGCATCAAGAATTGCGACACGATGAAAAAGGCCCGTGGCTGGCTCGACAAGCAAAGCGTCGCCTATGATTTTCACGACTACAAAACTGCAGGAATCGACCGTAAACATCTTGAGGCGTGGTCGAAGGCCGTCGGCTGGGAGGCGTTGCTCAACCGCGCCGGGACAACGTTCCGCAGATTGCCAGAGGCCGACAAGCACAACCTCAACGAGGCGAAGGCGATCGCTTTGATGTTGGCGCAACCGTCGATGATCAAGCGCCCCGTCCTCACGCAAGGTGCGAAGCCGCCGCTGGTCGGCTTCAAGCCGGAGGTTTACGCCGCCGAAGTCAGGCCAGACTGATCCGATTCGCCACGTTCCGACGTCTGCGATCACAGGCAAAGACATAAAGCCGCTATGCGTGCAGGACTGCCCTGCATTGCACCTTGCACAATGGCTGCCGATGACGGCATATTCCGCTCGACACGGCTGGCCCATTGCGATGTCCAAGCATCGCGAGCGGGCGGCTCAAATAATCCGGTCAGGCGCGAACACCACGCGGCCAAGACCGATGGGGGAAACTGGCTTGGCTGATGATATCATTCTCGAAACCCATGGTCTGACCAAGGAGTTCGCGGGCTTCTTCGCGGTTCAGGACGTCAACCTCAAGGTCCGGCGCGGGACGATCCACGCGCTGATCGGGCCGAACGGTGCCGGCAAGACGACCTGCTTCAATCTGCTGACCAAGTTCCTGAAGCCGTCGGCGGGCCAGATCCTTTACAAAGGGCAGGACATCACGGCGATGGCCCCGGCGGATGTCGCGCGGCTCGGCCTGGTGCGCTCGTTCCAGATCTCGGCGGTGTTTCCGCATCTCACAGCGCTGGAAAACGTCCGCGTCGCCTTGCAGCGGCAGCACGGCGCGTCATTCGATTTCTGGCGCTCCAAGTCGGTGCTCGATCAGTATAATGATCGCGCCCGCGAACTGCTCGACGATGTCGGTTTGAGCGAATTCGAAAATACGCCCGCCGTCGAAATGCCCTATGGCCGCAAGCGCGCGCTGGAGATCGCCACCACACTGGCGCTCGATCCGGAAATGATGCTGCTCGATGAGCCGATGGCCGGCATGGGCCATGAGGACATCGACAAGATCGCGGCGCTCATCAAGCGCATCTCGGCGAAGTATACGATCCTGATGGTCGAACATAACCTCAGCGTCGTCGCCAATCTCTCCGACATCATCACCGTGCTGACGCGCGGATCGGTGCTCGCCGAAGGTCATTATTCGGACCTCACCAAGGATGAGCGCGTCAAGGAAGCCTATCTGGGAGCCGGACATGGTTGAAGCCGTCATGACCAAAGCCCCGACCACGCACACCGCCGCTCAGCCGATTCTCGACATCGCGAATCTCGAAGCGTGGTACGGCGAATCGCACATCCTTCATGGCATCAACTTCAACGTCCGGCCCGGCGAAGTCGTCACGCTGCTCGGCCGCAACGGTGCGGGCAAGACAACAACGCTGAAGTCCATCATGGGCATCATCGGTAAGCGCACGGGATCGATCCGCTTCGACGGGAAGGACATCATCAAGACCTCGTCCGACAAGATCGCCCGCCAGGGCATCGCCTTCTGTCCGGAAGAGCGCGGCATCTTCGCCAGCCTCGACGTGCGCGAGAATTTGATGTTGCCGCCGATCGTGCGCGAAGGTGGCCTCACGCTCGATCAGATCTTCGAGCTGTTTCCAAACCTGAAAGAACGCCTCAACAGCCAGGGCACCAAGCTGTCCGGCGGCGAGCAGCAGATGCTGGCGATCGCGCGCATCCTGCGCACCGGCGCGCGCTTTCTGATGCTGGACGAGCCGACCGAAGGTCTTGCGCCTGTCATCATCGAGCAGATCGGGCACACGATCCAGCGGCTGAAATCCGAAGGCTTCACCATCTTGCTGGTCGAGCAGAATTTTCGTTGGGCCTCGAAAGTCGCCGATCGGTTTTACGTGGTCGAGCATGGCAAGATCATCGACGGCTTCGCCAGTTCGGAACTGTCTGCCAACATGGACAAACTGCACACTTATCTCGGCGTCTAGGGCCTGTCTCAAACAAGGCCTGTCTCCAACAAGAACGCCAGATCACTTCCAAGAGCGAACGCATCCCAACCAAAGGCAGGGTGGAATTTTATGAAACGGCAGATTTCAACATTTTTGCTCGGCACCGCGCTGGCATTGACCTATGCGGGCACCGTCAGCGCACAGGACAAGACCATCAAGATCGGCGCATTGAGCGACCAGTCAGGGCTCTATGCCGATCTGGGCGGCCCCGGCTCAACGCTCGCGGCGCAGATGGCGGCGGAAGATTCCGGCCTGATGAAAAAGGGCTGGAAGATCGATATCATTTCCGGCGACCACCAGAACAAGCCGGACATCGGCTCCAACATCGCGCGGCAATGGTTCGATGTCGACAAGGTCGACGTCATCGTCGACGTTCCGAATTCCGGCGTGGCGCTCGCGGTCAACAACGTCGTCAAGGAAAAGAACGGCGTCTACATCAATTCTGGTGCGGCGACGTCTGATTTGACCAATGCGCAGTGCTCGCCGAACACCGTGCACTGGACCTATGACACTTATATGCTCGCCAACTCGACCGGGCAGGCCTTGGTCAAGTCCGGTGGCGATAGCTGGTTCTTCCTCACCGCCGATTACGCCTTTGGCGCAGCACTGGAGCGCGACACCTCGGCTGTCATTACCGCCAATGGCGGCAAGATCGTCGGCGGCGTTAAGCACCCGCTGAACACCGCCGACTTCTCGTCGTTCCTGCTGCAGGCGCAAGCCTCGAAAGCCAGGGTCATCGGCCTCGCCAATGCCGGCGGCGACACCACTAATTCGATCAAGCAGGCGGCGGAATTCGGCATCACCAAGAGCGGCCAAAAGCTCGCGGCGCTGCTGCTGTTCATCACCGACGTCAAGGCGATCGGTCTTGAAACCGCGCAGGGCCTGAATTTCACCGAGACGTTCTATTGGGACAACAACGACGACACCCGCGCGTTTTCCAAGAAGTTTGCCGCGCGTATGAAAAACGGCGCACCGCCGACGATGGTGCAGGCCGGTGTCTATGCAGGCCTGATCCATTACTTCAAGGCGATGGACGCGGCCGGCGCGAACTCGCATGACGGCATTAAAGTCGTCAACGCGATGAAGGCGATGCCGACCGACGATCCGCTGTTCGGCAAGGGCGTGGTGCAGCCCAACGGTCGCACGATCCACGACGCTTATTTATTCGAGGTCAAGAAGCCTTCGGAATCCAAATCGGCGTGGGATTTCTACAAGCTCGCCGGCACCGTGCCGGGCGACAAGGCGTTTACACCGCTCGACAAGAGCACCTGCGCTTTGTTGAAGAAGTAACACTGCCGGCCGGATGCCATATGCATCCGGCCGGTATCGATCGACGTCCCTTTTTCGAAAGCTGAATGCCGATGAACTATCAGGCCCTTTTCGCGCAGCTCCTGGTCGGGCTCATCAACGGCTCGTTTTACGCGCTGTTGTCGCTTGGCCTCGCCGTTATTTTCGGCATGCTGAACATCATCAATTTCGCCCATGGCGCGCTCTATATGATGGGCGCGTTCGCAGCGTATTTCCTGCTCAATGTCGCCGGCATCAGCTATTGGCCGGCGCTCATTCTCGCGCCGATCGTGGTCGGCATCTTCGGTATGATCCTTGAGCGCACGATGCTGCAACGGCTGTCGGGGCTCGACCATCTCTACGGATTGTTGCTCACGTTCGGATTGGCGCTCATCATTCAGGGTGTTTTCCAAAATTATTTCGGCTCCTCGGGTCTGCCCTATGCGATCCCCGACGAACTCAAGGGCGGCGTCAATCTCGGCTTCATGTTCTTGCCGATCTATCGCGGCTGGGTGGTGGTCTTCTCGCTGATCGTTTGCCTTGCGACCTGGTTCGTGATCGAGCGCACGCGGCTCGGTTCAAACTTGCGTGCCGCCACAGAAAACCCGACGTTGGTTCGCGCCTTCGGCATCAATGTGCCGCGCATGATTACGCTGACTTATGGTCTCGGCGTCGGTCTCGCGGCGCTCGCAGGTGTCCTCTCCGCGCCAATCAATCAGGTGCGGCCGCTGATGGGGGCTGACCTCATCATCGTGGTGTTCGCGGTCGTCGTGATCGGCGGCATGGGGTCGATCATGGGCTCGATCATCACCGGATTCGCGCTCGGCATCGTCGAGGGCATGACCAAATATTTCTATCCCGAAGCCTCCAACACTGTCGTCTTCGTGCTGATGGTGCTGGTGTTGCTGGTGAAACCTTCTGGACTGACGGGACGGGCGGCCTGACATGACAACAATCACCGAGAATTCCATTCCCGTTCCGAAGCAGCGCGGCGTCAAGGACGAGATGATCGCCTTCGTCATCATGGCGGCGATGCTGTCCATCGTGCCGTTCACCGGCGTCTATCCCTTCTTCGTCATGCAGGCGCTATGCTTCGCGCTGCTCGCCTGCGCCTTTAACCTGCTGATCGGCTATGGCGGCTTGCTGTCATTCGGCCACGCCATGTTCCTCGGCACCGCCGGCTATTTCACTGCACATGCGCTGAAGGTCTGGGGCCTGTCGCCGGAACTTGGCATCATCGTCGGTGTCGTCGGCGCCGCTGTTCTGGCCGTCGTCACCGGCCTCATCGCGATCCGTCGCCAGGGCATCTATTTCTCGATGATTACGCTGGCGCTATCGCAGCTGCTGTATTTCGTCTACCTGCAAACGCCGTTCACGCATGGCGAAGACGGCATTCAGGGCATCCCGCAAGGCAAACTGTTCGGCCTATTCAATCTCGCTGTGCCGACGACGCTCTATTACGTGATCCTTGTCGGCTTCCTTGCGGGCTTCCTGTTGATCTACCGCACTATCAACTCGCCGTTCGGCGAGGTGCTGAAGTCGATCCGCGAAAACGAACAGCGCGCGATCTCGCTCGGCTACAAGACCGACCAGTACAAGCTTGTCGCTTACATCCTGTCCGGCACGCTGGCCGGCTTTGCCGGATCGCTGAAAGTGTTCGTGGCACAAAACGCCTCGCTCACCGACGTGCACTGGACGATGTCCGGCGAGATCGTGTTGATGACGCTCGTCGGCGGTCTCGGCACCGTATTCGGCCCGGTGGTCGGTGCCTTTGTCATCATCGCTATGCAGCAATATCTCGCCGGCTTCGGCCAGTGGGTGACCGTGATTCAGGGCGGCATTTTCGTGATCTGCGTTCTGACGTTTCGTCGCGGCGTCGTCGGCGAGATCGCGCATTTCTTCAAGCGATCGCTGTAAGTCATTTTCGCTGAGATTCCGGTGGATGACACCGTCAGAACGGTCGCTCGCTTGCCTGCGCGCGGCCGTTCTGTTTTATGACAGTTTCATGACATCGCTGCCGCAAGCGCCGTCATCCGGAGATGTGTCATGCTGCTGAAATGGTTTCGCTCGTTTTTGCCGCGCGAGGAGCGTTTCTTCGATCTGTTCGCGCGCCACTCGCAGACGGTGGTGCAGGGCGCGGAAGCCTTGCAGGGCATGCTGCGCGGCGGCGAGGACACGCCGGTGTTTTGCCAGCGCGTCAACCAGTTCGAGAACGACGCCGACGGCATCACGCGCGAGGTGCTGACCGCCGTGCGCCGCACCTTCATCACGCCGTTCGACCGCGTCGACATCAAGAACCTGATCACCGCGATGGACGACGCCATCGACCAGATGCAGCAGACCGCAAAAGCCGTGATCCTGTTCGAGGTTCGGCAGTTCGAGCCGCCGATGCGCGAGATCGGCACGCTGCTGGTCGAATGCGCCAATCTCGTCGGCCGCGCTTTGCCCTTGATGCAGGCGATCGGCGACAATGTCGCGATGCTGAGCGCGATCACCGAAGAACTCGGCAAGCTTGAGGGCCGCGTCGATGATCTGCACGACATCGGCCTGAAAGAATTATTCCTGAAACACCGCAGCGCCAATGTGATGGATTTTGTCGTCGGGGCGGAAATCTATAAGCATCTCGAAAAAGTCGCCGATCGTTTTGACGACGTGGCGAACGAGATCAACAGTATCGTCATCGAACAAGTCTGAGCGATTGGGGGATGTCGCTGTGTTTCGATCGCGATGAGGCATTTCAGTTCGTCATTGCGAGGAGTTTGAAAGTGCTCGTTCACGAGTATTTTTCAAATGACGAAGCAATCCAGCTCTTTTGAGCAATCGAACGAGCTGGATTGTTTCGTCGAGATCCGTCCTCGAAGACGAGGACGCATCTCTCCTCGCAATGACGAACTGACATGCCAGCTCGCAACGAGCGATGAATTCGAACGCGGTCCGATAAAATAGGGAATAACCTGTGAATGCCACGCTTGCTTTCCCGCTTCTGATCGGCCTGATCGGCATCGCGCTGCTGTTCGATTTTCTCAACGGCCTGCATGACGCGGCCAATTCAATCGCAACGATCGTCTCAACCCGTGTGCTGCGCCCGCAATATGCCGTGCTGTGGGCCGCCTTCTTCAATTTCATTGCGTTTTTAGTGTTCGGCCTACATGTCGCCAACACCATCGGCACCGGCATCATCGATCCCGGCATGATCGATGCGCGCGTGATCTTTGCAGCCTTGATGGGCGCGATCGTCTGGAACATCGTGACATGGGCGCTCGGCATTCCGTCGAGTTCGTCGCATGCGCTGATCGGCGGTTTGCTCGGAGCAGGGCTCGCGAAAGCAGGATTGTCGGCCGTCGAATGGAACGGCCTGACCAAGGCGCTTCTGGCCATCGTGCTGTCGCCGCTGGTCGGCTTCCTGCTGGCGCTGGTGCTGACGGCGATCGTCTCATGGGCGGCGGTGCGCTCGACGCCTTTTGCCGTGGACCGTGCATTTCGCATTTTGCAATTCGTCTCGGCGTCGCTGTATTCGCTCGGCCATGGCGGCAATGACGCGCAGAAGACGATGGGCATCATCGCCGTGCTTTTGTATTCGCAGGGCTATCTCGGCGGTGAGTTTTCCGTGCCGTTCTGGGTTGTCATGGCGTGCCAGTCGGCGATGGCACTGGGCACGCTGATGGGCGGCTGGCGCATCGTCCGCACGATGGGGCTTCGGATCACCAAGCTGACGCCGATGCAGGGCTTTTGCGCCGAAACGGGCGGCGCGGCCACGTTGTTCGCCGCCACCTTCCTCGGCGTACCCGTCTCGACCACGCATACCATCACCGGCGCGATCGTCGGCGTCGGCGCGGCACGGCGGATGTCGGCCGTGCGCTGGAATGTGGCGAGTTCGATCGTCTATGCCTGGATCATCACGATCCCGGCGTCGGCCATCGTCGCGGTGCTGTCTTACTGGGCCGTCGCGCTGGCGCCGACGGTTCGTTGATCTGTCATTCCGGAATTGGCCACATATGACCAAGAGCAACCACGCCATGATTGCCTCTTCGCTTTGGTGGCGCGAACTCTGATCGCAAACCGGCGTCCACGTGTGCGGCGTGCGCGCGGCGGCAGGGCTGTCGCGATGATATGAATGGATCGCGAGATCGTCCTCGCTGGTGCTGTCTGTGCACAAGGCGACAGAAAGATGCTAGTGCATGGAGGTTCAAAATCCCTTGATTGCGCCCGCTTTCCCTGTCACGGCAAGGCCATGTCCGACATTACGCTCACATCCGAATCCCCCGCGCGCGCGCAGCTGGCGACCGAGGTCGCGCGCCGCCGCACCTTTGCGATCATCTCCCACCCCGACGCCGGCAAGACCACGCTGACGGAAAAACTGCTGCTGTTCGGCGGCGCGATCAACCTCGCCGGTCAGGTGAAGGCCAAGGGCGAGCGCCGCAATACACGATCCGACTGGATGAAGATCGAGCGCGATCGCGGCATCTCGGTCGTCACCTCGGTGATGACCTTTGAATTCGACAACCTCGTCTTCAACCTGCTCGACACGCCGGGCCATGAGGACTTTTCGGAAGACACCTATCGCACGCTCACCGCCGTCGATTCGGCCGTGATGGTGATCGATGCCGCCAAGGGCATCGAGGCGCGGACGCTGAAGCTGATCGAGGTCTGTCGCCTGCGGGACATTCCGATCATCACCTTCATCAACAAGATGGATCGCGAGAGCCGCGACGTCTTCGATCTGCTCGACGAGATCGAGAAGACGCTGGCGCTCGACACGACGCCGATCAACTGGCCGGTCGGCCGCGGCCGCGATTTCATGGGCACCTACGATATCGAGACCGGCGGCATTCGCCTGCTTGAGGGCGGTGGTGCCAAAACCGGCGCGGCCGAAAAAATCGAGATCGCCGAACTGGCCGGGCGCAATGCCAATCTCGACGTCAGCGAGATCACCGAAGAACTGGCGCTGGTGAAGGAAGCCTCGAAACCGTTCGACCTGCAATCGTTCCGCGAAGGCCATATGACGCCGGTTTATTTCGGCTCGGCGCTGCGCAATTTCGGTGTCGGCGATCTGTTGCAGGGGTTGGGCCGTTTCGCGCCATCGCCGCGCGCACAAGAAAGCAATCTGCGCAGGGTCGAGGCCGAGGAGCCGCGCATGAGCGCCTTCGTGTTCAAGATCCAGGCGAATATGGATCCCAATCACAGGGACCGGATTGCGTTTGCGCGGCTGTGCTCCGGCAAGCTGACGCGCGGCATGAAGGCCAAGCTGGTGCGCACCGGCAAGAATATGTCGCTGACGTCGCCGCAATTTTTCTTTGCGCAGGATCGCGCGCTGGCGGACGAAGCCTTTGCCGGCGATGTCGTCGGCATTCCCAATCACGGCACCTTGCGGATCGGCGATACGCTCAGTGAGGGCGAGGACATCACCTTCGTCGGCGTTCCCAGTTTCGCACCGGAAATCGTTCGCCGTGTGCGGCTGACCGATGCGATGAAGGCCAAGAAGCTGAAAGAAGCCTTGCAGCAAATGTCGGAAGAGGGCGTCGTGCAGGTGTTTCGCCCGCGCGACGGCGCGCCGGCCTTGGTCGGCGTCGTCGGCCCGTTGCAGCTCGACGTGCTGAAGGCGCG
>JAYUEY010000046.1:0-21012 GCA_043739005.1 Tardiphaga sp. | reverse complement strand
CGGCAAATATTCGTAGGCGCCCCGCTCCGACGCGCGGATCGCCGTCATGAAGGTGTTCTGCGCGCTCATCACGATGACCGGCAGGTTGGGCCGCATCTTCTTGATGCGCGGCAACATGTCGAAGGCGTTCTCGTCCGGCATCACGACGTCGGTGATAACAAGATCGCCCTCGCCTTGGCTAACCCAGCGCCACAACGTCGCGGCATTGCCAGTGAGGCGCACTTCATATCCCGCGCGTGACAGCGCCTGATTGAGAACGGTGCGGATGGCGGTGTCGTCGTCGGCGACAAGAATGCTACCTGCGGGCATGGGTTTTCCTATCTCGCCTTTTCAGGGTGCGCCACAAACGCCGTCGCCGCGTTGTCGATGGGGCCGTGATCGAATGTTTTGGTCGGGTTGAACATCGGCAGCAGCACGCGGAACGTCGTTTTGCGCGGTTGCGATTCGCATTCGATGATGCCGCCGTGATCGCCGATAATTTTGGCAACCAGTGCAAGGCCGAGCCCGCTGCCGGTCGGCTTGGTCGTCACGAACGGATCGAACAGGTTCGGCATCAAATCGTCCGGCACGCCGGGGCCATTATCCCTGACGCAGAATTCCAGTGGCAACGACACGCGGGATTTCTTGCCGGGCAGCGACAGCCGAACGCCGGGCCGAAATGCGGTGGTCAATTGAATTTCGCCGTCGGTGCCGAGGTCGGCAACCGCCTCGGCAGCGTTCTTCACAAGATTCAGAAACACCTGAATCAGTTGATCTTGATTGGCCAGCACCGGCGGCAGCGACGGATCGTATTCTTCCGTGAAACGGACGTTGCGCGCAAAACCGGATTGCGCGAGGCGCTTCACATGGTCGAGCACCGAATGGATGTTGACCGGGCCGCGCGCGACTGGACGTTCGTCACCGAACACCTCCATGCGATCGACCAAAGTGACAATGCGATCGGCCTCGTCGCAGATCAGCCGTGTCAGCATGCGGTCTTCGGAGGACGCGGCCTGTTCGAGCAATTGCGCCGCGCCGCGAATGCCGGACAAGGGGTTCTTGATCTCATGCGCCAGCATCGCCGCCAATGCGATGACGGAACGCGCCGCGCTGCGATGCGTGAGCTGGCGGTCCATCTTGTCGGCGATTGTGCGCTCTTGCAGCATCACGACGATATGGCCGGGACGCTCCGTCAGGGGCGCGACGTGCAGATCAACCTGCCGATCGCCACCGATGCGCGGCGTGCCGAGATCGACCTTGTATTCGTTGACCGGTGAATTGTTGCGCCGGACCTGATCGATCAGCGCCAGCAGTGGACTGCCGAACGGCACCAATTCCTTGAGGAACTGCCGACGCAGGAAAGGCACCGAAAATTCAAAGAAAGATTCCGCCGCCATATTGGCATCGATGATCTTTCCATCCGGCGCGATCATTAAGACAGGATTCGGCAGCGCGTTGAGCAGCGCTTCGCTGTTGCTTGGCATCGTGCGGTGGTCGTGGGCGGCGGTCATGCGGCGGCCTTTGTGTCGGCAACAACCTGGTCGGCAGCAATCTTATCGGTAGCAATCCGGTTGGCAGCAAATGACGCGAAATCGTCATAGGCGTTTGTCAGGTCGCGGCGGACATGCGCCGCACTGTCTGTGGTGAGAACCGCACGACGCCATTGTTTCAGGCTTTCAACCGGCGCGCCGCTGGTGTCGGCCGCGACATCGAGCGCCCAGCCCAGATGTTTTCGCGCGTGACGAATCCCGATGCGCAGGCCGTAATGCGACAACACGTCTTCATACAGCGATGCGACGTATTCATATTGAGTCGGCAAATCCGGCGTGGCTTCGACGGCCCCGCCGTCTAGCCTGCGGGCGATCTGGCCCGGCAACCACGGCTGACCCTGCGCGCCCCTCCCCATCATCACGGCATCCGCACCGGATTGCTCCAGCGCCGTCAGCGCCTTGTCGTAGGAGGTAATGTCGCCGTTAACGACAAGCGGAATATCGATGGCGTCGCGCACCGCGCGCACGGCCTCCCAATCGGCCTCGCCCTTGTAGAACTGGCATCGCGTGCGTCCGTGAACCGTGATGAGGCGAATCCCGGCATCCTGCGCGCGCTTGGCGAGGTCCGGCGCATTGCGCGAATTGTCATCCCAGCCGAGCCGCATCTTCAACGTCACCGGCACGCGCACCGCGTTGACGGTCGCTTCGATTAACGTCAGCGCATGATCGAGATTGCGCATCAATGCCGAGCCGGATTGTCCGCCGGTCACATGCCGCGCCGGACAGCCCATATTGATGTCGATGATGTCGGCACCGCCGGATTCGGCGATGCGAGCCCCCTCCGCCATCCAGTGTGTCTCGCAACCGGCCAACTGGACGACATGCGGACCGATCCCGGTCGCTTCGCAACGCAGCACGGACATCGGCCGGCCGCGTGCCAAATCGTCGCTCGCGGTCATTTCCGAGACCACAAGGCCAGCGCCGAGCTGAGCCGTGATCTTGCGGAACGGTGCGTCGGTAATGCCCGACATCGGAGCCAGCAGAACACGGTTGGCAACCTCAATGTCGCCGATCTTCCACGTTAATGTCTGTCGTTCAACCAAGCCGGTCACAGGTATACTCAAATTCGCAGCGGGTGCGTCCACACGTCCGCAGAAACAGTGTCGCGCTCAATTGTTGAGCAGTCAAGCGCCATGCCTAGACAATAGACAAATCCATCGCCATTGCAAGTGCAGTGCAACATTTCTGCCCCGCTTTTGTCCAAAATGATGAAATCGTGCTGGATTTTTCCCGCTCCGTGCTAAGCGCTTGCCGCCGCCGGGTTTTCTGCGGTTTCCTGTCTCGATCAGACGAAATGCCGATGCCGACTTCCCCGAAAACTGCCGCCATTATCGTTGCCGCCGGGCGCGGGCTCCGCGCCGGCGCGGGTGGCCCGAAACAATACCGCATGATTGCTGGCCGCAGCGTGATTGCCCGTGCGCTCGACCCATTTTGTGGACACGCAGCGGTTCACGCCGTGCAACCCGTGGTCAACCCGGACGATTCGGCAATGTTCGCGCAGGCCGTCGATGGACTTGTATGCAATCCTGCTGTGAACGGCGGCGCGACGCGGCAGGCCTCGGTGCATGCCGGGCTTGAGGCGCTCGCGGACCAGAAGCCGGATATCGTCCTCATTCATGACGCCGCCCGGCCCTTCGTCACAGACGGCGTCATCAATCGCGCGATTGCCGCAGCCTCCATAACAGGGGCCGCGATTCCAACTGCACCCGTCACCGACACGATCAAACAGGTCGATGCCAACGGTTCTGTCGTCGCGACGCCCGATCGCGCGAATCTGAGAATCGCGCAGACGCCGCAGGCGTTCAAGTTTGACATTATCCTCGATGCGCATCGCCGTGCCGCGCGCGATGGCCGCAGTGATTTTACCGACGACGCCGCACTCGCCGAATGGGCGGGATTGACGGTCGCGACCTTTGAAGGCGATCCTGCGAATATGAAGCTGACCACACCGGACGATTTCGTGCGCGAGGAAGCGCGGCTCGGAGCGATGCTGGGCGATGTTCGCACCGGCACAGGCTATGATGTCCACGCTTTCGGCGAGGGCGATCATCTGATGATATGCGGCGTCCGCGTGCCGCATACGAAAGGCTTTCTCGCGCATTCCGACGGCGATGTCGGCCTGCATGCGCTGGTCGATGCGATCCTTGGCGCGCTGGCCGATGGCGATATCGGCTCGCATTTTCCGCCGAGCGACGACAAGTGGAAGGGTGCCGCGTCGGATGCTTTTCTGAATTATGCCGTGGAGCGCGTCACCGCCCGTGGCGGCCGCATCGCCCATCTCGATGTCACACTGATCTGCGAACGTCCTAAAATAGGCCCGTTGCGTGACGTGATGCGCGCGCGGGTCGCAGAGATCACCGGCTTGTCTCTGTCGCGTGTCGCGGTAAAGGCGACGACTAGCGAGCGGCTCGGATTCACCGGCCGCGAGGAAGGTATTGCCGCGCTGGCGAGTGCCACAATCCGCTTACCATGGGTCGACTAATATGACGAAGAGCAGCGACGCCCGCCCCTTTGCCCGCGCGCTGCTCGACCTCTGCCGCAGCCGCAAGCTAATGATCGCCACTGCCGAATCCTGCACCGGCGGGCTTGTTGCCGCCGCGCTGACGGACATCCCCGGCTCGTCCGACGTAATCGATCGCGGCTTTGTCACCTATTCCAACGAGGCCAAGCGCGCGATGCTCGGCGTGGACGCATCCACGCTGGAAAATTTCGGTGCCGTCAGCAAGGAGACGGCAATCGCGATGGCGGTCGGCGCACTCGAAAAGGCCGATGTCGATCTCGCGGTCTCGATCACTGGCATTGCTGGTCCTGGCGGAGCCACGCCCGGCAAGCCGATCGGCCTCGTACATCTTGCCGTTGCTTCAAGAGACGGCCGCATTACCAGTCGCGAATGCCGGTTTGGTGCGATCGGCCGGACGCAGGTGCGGCAGCGTTCGGTGATCGAAGCATTGAAGATGTTGACGGAGTTGGCGCGCGGACCTCAATCTCCCGTCAAGAAAGCGGTTCGCGCCGTCGAAGCTCGCGTCGCCCGCACGCCGCGTCGCAGCGCCGCCAAGCGGCGCGTTACAAAGCGCGTTGTGAAGAAGAAGCCGACGGCTTAGCGCGTTATCTTCATAAGCAATGCGTTATCGGCGTCGGGTTATCAGGATGCCGGCGTCACCGATGTCTTGCGCACCCCGTAGACCTGATCGGCGCGCTTCTCGAACGCTGACGCGAAACGCTGGAACGCGGTGTCGAACATCGCGCCCATCAAAATCGCAAGCATGCGACTCTTGAATTCGTAGTTGATGAAGAACGTCACGTCGCATTCGTCGCCCACGGGCAAAAACGTCCAGCGGTTCTCTAATTTAGAAAACGGTCCCTGAAGATATTCGACCAGAATTTTTTGATTGGCGCGATCGAGTGTGACGCGGCTGGTGAACGCCTCGCGCACCAGCTTGAACGACACCGTCATGTCGGCGACGATCACTTCGGTCCCGTCAGGTTTGTCGCTGCGCTGACGAATCTTGATGTTTTTGCACAACGGCACGAATGCCGGATATTTCTCGACATCGGCGACGAGATCGAACATCTCATCGGCGCTGTGGCGGACGCGACGCCTATTGGTGAATTGCGGCATCAGATCAGCGCGACGACAGAGCGGCTCGCGCCGCCTGCAATTTTGCAAAGTCCTCGCCGGCATGATGCGACGAGCGCGTCAGCGGGCTAGCCGACACCATCAGGAAACCCTTGGTGTATGCGACCTTCTCATAGCCCGCAAATTCGTCCGGCGTGATGTAGCGCATCACCTGATGATGTTTGCGCGTCGGCTGCAGATATTGCCCGATGGTCAGAAAATCCACATCGCCGGAGCGCAGGTCGTCCATCACCTGCAAGACCTCGTGGCGCTCCTCGCCGAGCCCGACCATGATGCCGGACTTGGTGAAGATGGTCGGGTCCAACTCCTTGACCCGCTGCAATAGGCGGATCGAATGGAAGTAGCGCGCGCCGGGCCGCACGGTCAGATAGTGCGACGGCACGGTTTCGAGATTATGGTTGAACACGTCGGGCTTCGCCGCCACCACCTGCTCCAGCGCACCGGGCTTGCGCAGAAAATCGGGCGTGAGAATCTCGATCGTCGTCGTCGGGCACGCCGCGCGGATCGCGCGAATGGTTTGCGCGAAATGCTCCGCACCGCCATCCGCGAGATCGTCGCGATCGACCGAAGTGATAACGACATGATGCAGGCCGAGTTTGGACACCGCGAGCGCGACATGCTCCGGCTCGGCGGCATCGAGCGCGCCGGGCATCCCCGTCTTGACGTTGCAGAACGCACAGGCGCGGGTGCAGGTGTCACCCATGATCATAAAGGTTGCGTGCTTCTAGTCCCAGCACTCGCCGATATTGGGGCAGCCGGCCTCCTCGCAGACCGTGACGAGACCGTTTTCCTTGACGATCTTGCGGGTTTCGCCGTAGCCGCGCGAGGTCGGCGCACGGACCCGGATCCAGTCCGGTTTCGGCGGCGACAGCGTGTCGGGCCGGTTCACCTTTTCGGGGTGGCGCGGGCGCAACTGCGTGGTTGAAACGGTATCGAGGACGACGACCATCGGGAGTCCTTGGTTAAGACGTTTAGTTAAGCCGAACACCGTCTTGCCGCAACCCGCAGGAGCCCTGTAGATCAGTGCGATGGACGCATTCAAAACAGCCGCGCTTGGCCCTTTGCTGGACAAAACCTTCTTTGACCGCAGCGTCCACGATGTCGCGCCGGACCTGATCGGTGCGACGATGCTATTTGACGGCGTCGGCGGCATGATCGTGGAAACCGAGGCCTACCACATGACCGACCCGGCCTCGCACTCCTATCGTCGTCAGACGCCGCGCAACGGCGTGATGTTTGGCCCCGCCGGCTTTGCCTATGTCTATCGCTCCTACGGCATCCACTGGTGCGTCAATTTTGTCTGCGAGGGGGCGGGTTCGGCCAGCGCGATACTGGTCCGGGCCTTAGTGCCGACCCATGGTATCGGTTTGATGCAGCAACGGCGCGGATTGCAGAATGAGCGGACGCTATGTTCAGGCCCCGGCAAGCTGTGCGCGGCGCTGGGCATCACGGGCGCGCATGACGGGCTCGCGCTGGACGCACAACCGTTCGCGATCCATGCGCGGACGGTTGAGCCGGAGATCGTCGTCGGCGTCCGCATCGGCATCACCAAGGGCGTCGATTTGCCGTGGCGGTTCGGGCTGAAAGGCTCGCGGTTCGTCAGCCGGAGGTTTTAGCTTCGTCATTCCGGCATGGGTCACGATGTCGGCGAAGCCGACTCGTCGCACGGGCCCGGAATCCATAACCCCGGCAGTGGTGATGGATTCCGGGCTCACGCAATCGCGCTTTCGACGGCAGTGCCGTCTTTTAGCGCGATTGCGCGCCCCGGAATGACGGACATCCCTACTCCGCACCCTTCAGCCGCTCCATGGCCTCATCGAGCTTTGCACGCCGCGCGACGGCATCCGCGCGCTTCGCTTTCTCTTCCTCGACGATTTCATCCGGCGCGTTGGCGACGAACTTCTCGTTTCCAAGTTTGGCATCGACGCGCTTGATGTCGGCATCGGCCTTGGCGATTTCCTTGGTCAGGCGGGCGCGCTCGGCGGCGATGTCGATCACACCTTTGAGCGGCAGCGCTGCGACTTCGCCGCGCACCAGCAACTGAACGGCGCCATCCGGTGCGCGATCGGCAAAGGAAATATCGCCGAGCCGAGCGAGCCGCTTCATCACGTCGTTCCAGCGCTGCGCGCGGGCCTTGATGTCGGCGGACGCGCCGATCAGCACCAGCGGCGTCAGCGTCGCGGGCGTGATGTTCATCTCCGCGCGCAGCGAGCGGATCGCGGTGATGAGATCGATCACCCAGCCGATTTCGGCTTCGGCGGCGGGATCGCTAAATCCCTGATCGATCTGCGGGACGGCCAGCGACACCGGCGCGTCCAGAAGATCGGTCGACGCCGCCATGGTCATCATTTGCATCCGCTCGGCAGATATACTGCGGTCGAGCGGCCAAGTTTCAAGCGTCAGCAGGCCCGAACGCTGCGCCGTCACGGCCCACAATTCTTCGGTGATGAAGGGCATGAAGGGATGCAGCAGCTTTAAGATTTCGTCACGCGCCCAGGCCACCATTGCCTGCGTCTCGGCTTTGGCGGGTGACTCCTCGCCCATCATCACCGGCTTGGCCAGCTCGAGATACCAGTCGCAATAGACATTCCAGACGAAGCGATAGATCGCACCGGCCGCATCGTTGAAGCGGTAGGCCTCCAGCGCTTCCGTCACCTCGCGCGTCGCTGCAACCGTCTCATGCGCGATCCAGCGATTCAGCGTTTCCTCGGCCTGCGTATGATCGAAATTTGGCGGCAGCGCGCAGCCGTTCATCTCGGCAAAGCGGCTGGCGTTCCAAAGCTTGGTCGCGAAATTGCGATAGCCTTCGACGCGGCTGGTCGCGAGCTTGATGTCGCGGCCCTGCGCCGCCATCGCCGCCAGCGTGAAGCGCAGCGCGTCCGCGCCGTAAGTGTCGATCAGGTTCAAAGGATCGATGACGTTGCCTTTCGACTTCGACATCTTCGCGCCCTTCTCGTCGCGGACGAGGGCGTGGATATAGATCGTCGGGAACGGCGCTTCTTTCATGAAGTGCATGCCCATCATCATCATCCGGGCGACCCAGAAAAAGATGATGTCGAAGCCGGTCACCAGCACGTTGGTCGGATAATAGCGCGACACATCGGTGTCGTCGTCGGGCCAGCCGAGCGTCGTGAACGGCCACAGCGCCGACGAAAACCACGTATCGAGCACATCTTCGTCGCGCGTGATGAAACCTTCGCGTTTAGCCGGATCGCGCGCCATGTCCGCGCCCTGCTCCTGCGTGATGATCTCCTTCTCGACGTAATAGCCGAGCGCGCGGCCGACGGCCTCGTCCTCGGTCTCGGCGACGAACACTTTGCCGTCCGGGCCATACCAGGCCGGGATCTGATGACCCCACCAGAGTTGCCGCGAGATACACCAGGGCTGGATATTCTCCATCCACTCGAAATAGGTTTTTTCCCAATTTTTGGGCACGAAGCTGGTTGCGCCGGAGCGCACGGCAGCAATCGCCGGCTGCGCCAGTGTCTGCGCGTCGACATACCACTGGTCCGTCAGATACGGCTCGATCACGACGCCGGAGCGATCGCCATGCGGCACGGCATGGGTGTTCGGTTCGATCCGTTCGAGGAATCCGAAATCCTCAAGGCGCTGCACGATCAGCTTTCGCGCGGCGAAGCGCTCCATGCCGTGCAACTCGTCGACAAGCTGCTGCGCGCCTTCGGGCAAACCGCGCAGATAGTCTTCGTTATCGGCAATCGCGAGCTTGCCTTCGATATCGAGAATGTTGATCTGGGGCAGGTTGTGGCGGCGGCCGACTTCAAAATCGTTGAAGTCATGCGCCGGCGTAATCTTCACCGCGCCGGAGCCCTTTTCCATATCGGAGTAATCATCCGTCACGATCGGAATGAGACGACCGACCAGCGGCAGCACCACGTTCTTGCCAACCAGATGACGATAGCGATCGTCCGCAGCGTTCACCGCGACCGCGCTGTCGCCGAGCATCGTCTCGGGGCGCGTCGTCGCCACCAAGATATAGGTCGCTGCATTCTCCGGATCGAAGGTCATGCCTTCGAGCGGATAGCGCAGATGCCACAGGCTGCCCTTCACCTCGATCTGCTGCACTTCGAGATCGGAGATCGCGGTCAGTAATTTCGGATCCCAATTCACAAGGCGCTTGTCCTTGTAGATCAGTCCCTGTGCGTGGAGTTCGACGAACACTTTCACGACCGCGCGTGACAGCCCTTCATCCATCGTGAAGCGTTCGCGATCCCAGTCGCAGGACGCGCCGAGGCGCTTGAGCTGGTTGATGATGAGGCCGCCGCTTTCCGCCTTCCACTGCCAGACGCGCTCAAGAAACTTCTCGCGGCCCATCACGCGGCGTCCGGGCTCCTTGCGCTCCGTCAATTGCCGCTCGACTACCATCTGCGTCGCGATGCCAGCGTGATCCATGCCAGGCTGCCACAGCACGTCGCGGCCGCGCATGCGCTCGAACCGGCACAGCACGTCTTGCAGCGTGTTGTTGAGTGCGTGACCGATATGGAGCGAGCCCGTCACATTTGGCGGCGGGATCATGATCGTGAAGGGCTCGGCCTCGCGGCGCTCGGGCCGTCCGGCCTTGAAAGCACCTTCTGCCTCCCAGGCGGCAGACATGCGGGCTTCGATATCGGCGGGCTGGTAGGTCTTTTCGATCATGACGGGGCAATCACTCAGCGGCGCAAAAAGCGCTCGGGCGAGAACGAGAATTTGGAGGGTTTTACAGACAGTCCCGCGCGCGGCAAGTCAATGCACGCGCGCATCAGGTGGCCAATGAGGGTCTCAGCGGCCGCGCGAGACGCGCTCGATCTCGGTCTTGACAATACGCTCGACCACGCCCGGCAAGTTGTCGTCGAGCCAAGTCTTCAGCATCGGCCGCAGCATCTCCTTCACGAGGTCTTCCAGCGTGCGGGCATTGTTGCTCAGAACCGTATTGGCGAGTGAATTGAACGCTGATTCAACCGCAGAGACAGTCGAGCGAGACAGAATATTCGGCGCGATCTGCGATGCGAGGTCGGGCATCGCCTCCGGCGACGGGCTGCTGGACGCTTGCCGGAACCGCGATGAGGCCTCGCCGAATTCAATATCTTCCTGCGGATCGACCTTGCGAAACGAGGTCGGTACGGGATCGGGCAGCGCCATTTCGTCGGTCAACTCGAAGACGTCGCCATCAGGAACTGACGGTTCGATGTCAGATGATGGCGTCATTTCTCCAAACCCGGCCATCATCGCATCGATGTCGTCCTGGTTGTTGGACGCGGCAGCAACTGACGCTGGTTTCGCCGCGACCGGCTGAGGTGTCGGCCGCAATGACGATGGGGCGGGAGGCGACTGTTTCACGGCGACAACCTGCGGCTTTTGTGGCTCGACTTTAGCGGGTTCTTTGGCAACACCAGGGCGCGGCTGGGTTGGTGTCATGACCGGCGCAGGCGCGGATTTTAAAGTCTCGGCACCTGATCTGTCGTCAACCGGCTTGGCTTCGTCATCGGCGATGATACGACGAATCGAGGCCAGAATCTCTTCCATGGAAGGCTCCTGTGCCTTCGCAGATTGCGTCATGTCCGACCCCACATCATTAACGCGATCAAGTACGCATCGTTTGAGCGACAGAATTGACCGATTTCGGATTCGAAGGCCCTGACTTTCGTCGCTAGGCCCTGACTTGTCCCCAGATCACGCACGCACATGACGACCTCACGCGAATCGTCTCGCACCTTGTCGCAAAGGGTAAGGCATCGCAGCGATAATTGGCAATAAATTGGCCGACAAACGATGGTGACGCCGTGTCAGCGCCCGTCCGGCGTGCGAGTTCCGGCCCAGCTATCCCGCACCTGTTGATAGTGCACGCTGGCATCGTAAACGGTGGTGCCAAGCCGCAATGTTGCTGGCGACAGCCGGCCGACAGCGCTCAGCGTGGAATAAGATGCAACAACGCGATCGTGCTGCGCGTTGACCAGCGCCACGCGCGCATTGACCAGCGCCTGCTGCGCGTTCAGCACGTCGAGCGTGGTTCGTTGCCCGGCCCGCGCCTCTTCGCGCACGCCGTTCAGCGCGATTTCCGAGGCCTGCACCTGCGCCTGCGCGGATGAGACCTGCGCGCGCCCGGCGAGCAACTGTCCCCAAGCCTGAACGACGGTTGCGCGAGTCTGGTCGCGGGTCTGTTCGAGCACGAGGCGCTGTTGCGCGAGATTTTCCTTGGACTGTCGGATCAGCGCATACTCGCCGCCACCCTGATAAATCGGCACGGACACCTGCGCGGCGGCGGATGCAATGAACTGCTTCGGGGTCGTGATGCTCTGCTCATAGCCCTGCTGCACGCTGCCCTGCAGCGTCAACGTCGGAAACAAAGCGCCTTCATTGACTTTGACCGTGAGAAAACTGATGTCGATGCCGAACATCGCCGCCGTCACATTCGGATTTTCGACAAGGCCGAGATTAACCGCGCCGGCCAGCGAGGTCGGCAGATAACGGTCAACCGGAGACCCTGCCTGCAGCGCATTCGGCTCATTGCCAATGATGCGTCGAAAGTTCGCGCGTGTCGTCGTCAACGTCGATTCGGCCGCCAGTTGCTGGGTGCGGCCGGCCGCCAATTGGGCTTCGGATTGCGCAACGTCAGTGCGCGTCACTTCGCCGACGCTGAAGCGGTCACGGGTTTGTTTCAGGGTCTGTTCGAGCACGCGCACGTTGCTGCGTTGAACTTCGACGGTCGCAGAATCGCGCAGATAATCCATATAAATTGTTGCGGCGGCGAGCAGCACAGACTGCTCCAGCACGCGCAATCCCTCGCGCGCCGAGGACACTTGACTCTCCGCACCTCTGACGCGATTTGCCGTCTGGAAGCCGTTGAACAGTGTCTGTGAAGCGGTTGCGCCGACACTGCGCGGCACCTGCGTGCCCGTGAGTTCTGTATTGTTGCCCAGAATGCGCGACTGCACATCGGTGTATTGATAGCCAGCGCTTGCAGTGACAGAGACGCGCGGACGATAGCCCGATAAGGCCTGCGGCACATTCTCATCGATGGACCGCACTGACGCACGCTGCGAATTCAACTGCGGATTGGTTTGATAGGCGCGCACCAGTGCCGCCTCGATCGTATCGGCGCTCACCGGCATCCCGCCGAACCCGATCAACAAGGCCGTTACCGCAACCCCGGTCCAGACTTTCACGCCACGCATGCCGCAATTCCATTCATGACGGACACCGATTATTGCGCGTGATTCGGCAAAAACCGATAACGTCTCGTATTAACGAGTCACTAACACTGGATATCTTAGGGCGCGACGAAGCAGCGAGGAACCCCTGCGGCATGGTGCAGAGCGGAAACTCTCGCGCTGGGACATCCGCGCCACACCTTATCGGCGAGCCTGATGCGCCCATAAGCTGTTGCGAGAAAAAACTAAAATACGAAGGCCGCGGGCCGTTCAAGCCCCGGAAGCACTGGCGCGGTGGCATCGAACAGAGGCCGGTTGCCGAAATCGTCGTTGGAGCGAGCGACGAGAACAGCTCGTTGCGGTGTCGTGGTTGCGAACACGCCGACCAGTCGGCCGTCAGGAGCCAATTGCCGATAAAGCGCCTTGGGCTCGATTTCCGTCGCACCGTCGATCAGGATGACATCATAGGGCGCATGATGGATGCAGCCATCTGCCGCCGCGCCCGGCTCGACAACGACATTGCCATATCCCAGCATTGCGAGATTGGCACCCGCATCGCTCGCCAATTGCGCATCGCTTTCGGTCGCAGTGACCTGCCCGGCCAGTCTTGAGATGACGGCGGCAACGTAGCCTGTCGCACAACCAACCACGAGCACGTTGTCGGTGGGTGAAATCCCCGCAGCTTGCAGCATCCGGGCGATCACGACGGGCTTGATAAGATAGCGCTTAGCGGACCCGGCCGGGCTGAGATCAAGGTCGATGTCGAGATACGCCATCTTGCGCAAAGCCGGCGGGACGAATGATTCGCGTGGGACGGCTAGCATGGCATCGATGATGCGGATGTCGGTGACGTCACTCGGGCGAACCTGACCGTCGACCATTTTCTGGCGGGCGGTCGCAAAATCGGACATGGATGGATCCCTGTATCGGCAATGGGGCTGCCGGAGGACTAAGGCAGCCCGTTGCGCGATGCAAGATGAAGTCAGCGGATGCGGATAGCGTTCGCAGCAGTTAAAGTTCGATCGGCACCGCAAGGCGCGCGATCAGGCAGGCGACCTCGTCCAGATGCGTCGGATCGTGCTCGTCCACTGCTTCCGCCAGCAAAGCCATGCATTCATCGTCGCTGATGGCCTCGAGGGAACGCCCGCCAAAGGCGATCGAGGGCGAAAACACATGCTGTGTCTCGGAAGTCATTGTCGGCATCGTCGTCTCCATGCTGATCGTGATTCGTATGTGGAAGGATGATGATCGATCTGGGCAGCGTCCAGTGGAAATAGGCCGATTTCAGGTTGCTGACATGGTCTCCTCTTGACGCTTTAGCGCGAAAAACGTTTCAAATGGCGGGAATAAGATCGTCGTCATTTCCCACTTTCCAAGCGCCGATCGCTTTGTTATAGGCTGCGGCCTGGAAGCAGATTGCTTGTCAGTGTTCCCTGGTAGCTCAGTGGTAGAGCATTCGACTGTTAATCGAATGGTCGCTGGTTCGAATCCGGCCCGGGGAGCCAACATCTTGTCCTTTCTTACAATTGAGGACCTGCCCTGGCCCCGGTTGGTCGGGCGATCACCTAATCTTCGAAACGGGCATGCAAGATCCGGACCTCGTTCGACAGTGGGTGACGACACGTCAGTTCTCGCGCGCATCTGCGTGCAATTGCCGGCACCTAGCGATCCAGATTGTGATGCATTAACCAGACGGCTGCGCCCGGCAGGATCGCTAAAACTTGAGCAATCCGCGCAACGAGCCGGCAAAGGCTTTCTGAGAGTGTGGCTCCAACAGGGAGCAACTCCGATGAACGAACTCGAATTCAACCGCCTGCTCGACGCCGTCAGCGAAGCGTTTAACGAGCGACCTTATGATTCGCTGTGGTCGCCGTCTTTGGTGCCGGCGATGGCCGCCAACGACAACGATATCGATAACGATCTGGCTTGGCCGCTGGTGCCGTTTCCCGAAGGCTGGCACGCCTCCTGCTAAATTTCCGACTCGAACGCGTGACGCTGCTTCGGTTGCCTATCGGATTGAGGCCGTATAAGAGATCGGCCTCATGGGGCCACGTGGCGGAGTGGTTACGCAACGGTCTGCAAAACCGTGTACTCCGGTTCAATTCCGGACGTGGCCTCCATCAATGTTTTGAAGAACTTTTTATCCCGTTAGATGCAGGGATTTGATGATGGCCGTCGTCCACGGACCTCATCTTGTTTGATCGACTAAAGCGTCAAAAGTTTCTCTGCGCGGTCCAGGTCCCTGAGCATTTCTCCGAACCTGAATAGCCCCTCCAACTCCCACCTCCCGACGATTGCGAAAGTCGTCCCGCCCCTAACGCAAACTTTTCTCCGACGCGAACGGAGGCGCGGGTGGCACCTGATTTCGCGACGTTCCCCGTGAATCTGACCAGATTTGGGTGCGAAATATGTCCCTGCAAAATGTTGACGCTAAAATTGTAGCTGGCATCGCAGTGACCAGATCGGGTGACAAAGGCCAGATCCCACGATCCATCGAATTTAGAGTCCGCGGCCAGCGCAGAACCAGATACGCACAAGACCGAGATCAAACACGCGATCGCAATTCGAGCACGTAAGAGGTCTCGCAAGTTCATTTTCTTCACGTCCGCTTGCTATTGGATACGATCCCGAACTTTAACTTCGTGCAGTCCCAGCGCAGCAAGGTTCAAAAAAAACCCGTCGGACGATGCCAACGGGTTTTCTTTCGCGAAGTCATATGGACCTGTAATCAACAAAGCGATGTTTGATGTCATCGCATCAAAGTTGCCGATCCCGCAGATCGCCTGATTGTCAGGTAACTTTCAGGTTTTCAGCCGATTCTTTGCCTTTGTTCGGCACCACGTCGAAGGTAACCTTATCGCCTTCGCGCAAGTCGTTCAGGCCTGCCTTTTCAACGGCAGAAATGTGGACAAACACGTCCTTGCCGCCGCCATCTGACTCGATGAAGCCAAAACCCTTAGTCGCGTTGAACCATTTAACAGTACCACTAGCCACGTCGTTCTCCTTAATACATAAGAACACCACTAAAGCGGTGTATTGCGGCAAATCGCAAGCAAAACCCGCAGGCAATAAGCAGTCAGGCGTCGCAAGCAGGTCAATGGGTCGTGAGGCGCGGTCGAAAATAGCGCTTCAGGCGTCTGCCAATTTCTTCATCACCGCCCCGTACCGAATGCTGCGTTTACCGTTCAGCGCCATGCATTGCAATTGTCCGCCTTCGCCGTTGTAAGTGCCGGAATAGCCGATTCCGACCTCGCGGCCACCGAATAAGAGGCGATTTCCGTGGGTCGGCGAGTGCTCGCGGACGACGGCCTCGCCCTTCCATCGCCCATCCCCCGATGTGTACGAGCCGATATAACCAAAGGAGCCATCGCCGCCCCGCATGGTGCCGTCAAGAAGCACCAGAACACCGGCGTTACCGCCACCCGCGATGCCATCGAACATCTCGGCGTCGAGCGCATAGAGGCCGTTGGCCAAAGGATTCGGTCCAACAGTCATCGGCGGTATGGCCGATTCCTCGCTGATCGGCGTCATGATCAGCACGAAAGCAGTGTCGGGCAATTCCTGCGCACCGCCTTCGAAGCGAAACGCCTCTCCGGATGGCCAGCCTCTGAGTTGCAGCGTCAGCCGGTCGATATCAAGCAAAGACCGAAAATTCGGATCCTCGCGATGACGCTGAACCAAAATTTCGACAGAAATCTCGCCGCTGACCAGGTTTTGAAACGCACCGACATAAGAAAATGCCGAATTGCCGCCGAGCAACTTTTGGTCATAGGCATAGACGACGCCACGGCGTGAACCGCCTACCGTCTGCATCTCGACCTTGTAGAGCCCCCGAAACATAACTCCATGATACCGGATCGATTGCCGTCGCTTTTATATTTTACGGCTAGGCGCAAGATCAGTTTCAAGAGGCCGGAACCCCGACGCGGGCTGATTCTGGACGCAGCGTCCACCAGCACCCTGACGTTCACGTCACTTAGCCACGCACGGGCCTGCACTGCTTCAGCTCTGAAGGCGAACGAGACTAGCCGCGCTTCTTGCGCCGGTAATCGCGTTTCGGCTTCGGCTTCGGGGCCAGTTCGGGAATTGTGGCCTGCGCGTCGCGATAGGTCGCCAACATCCGCTCGAAGCTCGCAGTCAGCGTCGCCTCAATCTCCGGCTTGCGCTCCAGCCCCGCCACCAGCATCGCGACCGCTTCCAGCGTGGAGAGTCCGTCGCGGCGCGGCTCGCGGCGCAATTTGCCGTAACGCGATGGCTGCGCCGGATCCAGAATGATACGGCGGCATTTCAGCATCCATGCATTGCGCCACCACAGCGCCTTGGCCTGGCTCCAGGTGCCGTCGAGCACGATAATACCCTGCAAGTCTTTGAGGATACCGCGCTGGTTCTCTTCAAGCTGGCTCTTCTTATCGATCGCGACGATGTCGCGGTCGGTCTCCAGATCGGCAACCTTGGCTGAACCAAGATAGAGGATGCCCCAACGCTGCGGATCGACGTCACGGCCGAGGATTTTCGACAGGCTGGGCCATGACAGGCCGACTTTCACCAGCGCGTCCCTGAAATGCAGCGCAGTGACGCGCGCGGTCGCCAGCAAGCGATCCTGCTCTTGCGGATGCTGCAGGAACAGTACGGAAATCTTGTTGTCGATCGGGACGATGCTGTCACAGATGCACAGCGGCTCTGGCTTGTGGCAGCGCGGGCATTCCGGGATCGGTTCAACTTCGGGCGTATTGGCGGCAATCTGTGTCATGCGCCGCTATACGCCGCGCGGCCGTTTGCGGCAACTATTCCGCAGGCGCGGCAACGCCGGCCGGTGCGCGTCGCCAGCGCATCCGCAGCCTGTCGATCAGCAGATAAATCACTGGCGTCGTGTAAAGTGTCAGGATCTGCGAGACGAACAGCCCGCCAATGATGGTGATGCCGAGCGGACGTCGGAGTTCGGTGCCGGGCCCGGTCGCGATCACCAGGGGAATACCGGCGAACAAAGCCGCCAGCGTAGTCATCAGGATCGGCCGGAACCGCGCGCTGCACGCCTCGAAGATCGCTTCCGCCGAGGACAGCCCGCGATTACGCTCTGCGTCGAGCGCGAAATCCACCATCATGATCCCGTTTTTCTTGACGATTCCGATCAGCAGAATGATGCCGACAAAGGCGATCACCGTCAGCGGCGTGTTCGTCACCTGCAACGCCAGCAACGCGCCGAGCCCGGCCGATGGCAGCGTCGAGATGATCGTCAGCGGATGGGCGAGGCTCTCATAGAGCACGCCAAGCACGATATACATCGCGATCAGCGCGCCCAGAATCAGCAGCGGCTGCCGCCCGGCGGTCTTGGCGAAGTCCCCGGCATTGCCGTCGAAGCCGCCGCGAATGCCTTCCGGCATGTGCAGCTCATTGACGGCCTGCTGAATCGCAACCGTGGCATCCTGCAATTGCGTGCCGGGCGCGAGATTGAACGAGACGGTCGTCGAAGGAAATCCCTGAGAATGAGCGACGGCGAGCGGCGCGATACCGCGATCGACCTTGACGACCGTCGAGAGCGGCACCTGCGCGCCACCCGTGCCCGCCACGAAGATGCGCTGCAAATCGGAGGGATCGTTCTGGAATTTTGGATCGATCTCCATCACGACTTTGTATTGGTTGCGCTGCGTATAGATCGTCGAAATCTGGCGCTGCGAAAAGGCATTGTTCAAGGCCGCATCGATATTGGACACGCTGACGCCGAGGCTCGCCGCCGTCTTGCGGTCGATCACCAGATTCAGTTGCAGGCCGCCCGGCTCGCGATCGCTCGACACATCCGTGATGCCTGCGATGCTTTCCATGCGCTTGCCGACAAGCGGCGCCCATTTCTGCAACAGGCTGAGGTCGGTCGAGGTCAGCGTATATTGATAGTCGCTATCGCTTTGCCGGCCGCCGGCGCGGATGTCCTGTGCTGCGAACATAAAGAGCCGAATGCCGGGCACCACTGCAAGATTGCGCCGCAGGCGGTCGATCACCTGCTGCGTGGCGACATTGCCGTCGCGATCCGCCGTTGACTTCAGGCTGATAAACATGATGCCACGATTGGCCCCGCCGCCGCCGGGTCCGCCGCTGCCGCCAAGCGACGACCCGACGCTGGCAACCGCTTGATCCGCGATTACGATGTCGGCGATCCGCTGTTGGAGGCCGAGCATCGACTGAAATGAAATATCCGCCGACGCGCGCGTCGCACCGATGACGAAGCCGGAATCATCGGTCGGGAAATAACCTTTCGGCGTCTTGATATAGAGGAACACCGTCAGCGCGATCGTCGCAAAGAACACGATCAGCGTCAGGAACGGAAAGCCCAGCACAACGCGCAACGTGCGTTCGTAAAAGCGCACGATCCGCGACAACGTGCCTTCGACAAACCGATCGAACCACGTCGCATTCCCCGACGTCGCGCTCTTGATGTAATGCGCACAGATCATCGGCGTCACCGTCAGCGAAACGACGGTCGAGACGACAATGGCAAAAGTCAGCGTCAATGAGAATTCGCGCAGCAACCGGCCCACGATGCCGTCCATGAAAATCAACGGCGTAAACGCGGCAATGAGCGAAAGACTGATCGACAGCACCGTGAAGCCGATTTGCTTTGCGCCTTCCAACGCGGCCTCGAACGGCTTCATGCCGTGTTCGAGATTGCGGTACATGTTCTCGATCATCACGATCGCATCATCGACGACGAAGCCGACCGAGATCGCCAGCGCCATTAGCGACAGATTGTCGATGGAGAACCCCGCAAACCACATGCCCGCACACGTGCCGGCCAGCGCCAGCGGCACCGAGATGCCCGCCGCGACTGTCGGCGTGATCCGGCGCAGGAACACGAACACAACGATCATCACCAGCAGCGCCGTGGCACCGAGTGTCCACTCCATATCTTTTACGCTGGCGCGGATCGTCCCGGTGCGGTCAGTCAGCACCGAAACGTCGATGCTCGCCGGAATGAGTTTCTTGATTTCCGGGATGAGCGCCCTGACCCGGTCAACGGTGTCGATCACGTTGGCGTCGCCCTGTTTCGTGATCTGGATCAGCACCGCCGGCTGCTTGTTGAACCAGGCGATCGAGCGGCTGCTGCGCGTCGCGTCCTCGACATCGGCAATATCGGACAGCCGCAAGAAATTGCCCGCACTGCTTTTGACGACGATGTCGGCGAACTCCGCCGCCGTGCGCATCTGCGGGTTGATCGATAACGTCTCGCTCTGCCGGCTGCCATTGAAGATGCCGACCGGCCCAAGCGGGTTGGCATTGATGATGGCGTTACGGACGTCATCCGTCGAAATGCCGGCATTAGACAATGCGACCGGATTGAGCGCGATCCGCACCGCCGGCTGATCCGCGCCGGAGACGTTGACCTCGCCGACGCCCGGCACCTGCGAAATGCGTTGCAACAGCACTGTATCGGCGACGTCATAGATCGCCTTTGGCGGCATCGTCTTCGACGTCAGCGCCAGAATGAATACGGGTGCGGCCGATGGATTGGCCTTGCGAAATTGTGGCAGCGTCGGCAGGTCGGTCGGCAGGTCCGCAAGCGATGCATTGATCGCCGCCTGCACATCACGCGCGGCCTTGTCGATATTGCGGCCGATCGCAAACTGCAATTGGATGCTGGTCGTGCCGAGCGAACTGGTCGAGGTAATTTGATCAATGCCTGAAATGACGCCGAGACGCTTTTCGAGCGGCGCTGCGACCGTTGCCGCCATGATCGACGGATCGGCACCAGGACGCGACGCCGAGACGCGGATCGACGGAAAATCGATATTCGGAATCGATGCGACGGGCAGAAAGAAATAAGCGACGAGCCCGATCAGAAACAGTCCGATTGCCAGCAATGTCGTGCCGACCGGCCTGCGAATGAACGGTTCGGAAATCGACGCCATCAGGGCGCTCTCGCAGGGGCAGCATGTTCCAGTGCCGGTTTTTCGAGACGGCGATTGATGCGATCAAGCGCGAGGTAAATCACGGGCGTCGTGTAGAGCGTCAGCAATTGGCTCAAAATAAGACCGCCGATGATCGAAACGCCGAGCGGAAACCGCAACTCCGACCCCGTGCCGCTTTCGAGCGCTAGCGGCAAAGCGCCGAACAGGGCCGCCAGCGTCGTCATCATGATCGGGCGAAACCGGAGCAGGCACGCCTGGATGATCGCCTCTTCCGGTGCCATGCCGCCGTGACGTTCGGCATCGAGCGCGAAGTCGATCATCATGATCGCGTTCTTCTTGACGATGCCCATCAACAGGATGATGCCGATCAGCCCGATCACCGACAGGTCCTGCCCGCACAGCATCAGCGCCAGAATTGCGCCGACACCGGCCGAGGGCAGCGTCGAGAGAATGGTGATCGGATGAATGAAGCTCTCATAGAGCACACCGAGCACGATATAGATCGTCACCAGTGCGGCGAGGATCAACCACGGCTGACCTGACAGCGACTTCGAGAACTCGGCAGCGTCGCCTGAATACAGACCGGCGATCCCGATCGGCATTCCAATCTGCGCCTCGATCGTTTTCAGAGCTTGCACCGCATCGCCAAGCGCGGCACCGGGTGCGAGATTATAGCTCAACGACACGGCTGGAAATTGCGCCTGATGCGAAATCGCCAGCGGCGCGGTGGTCCGTGTCAGCGTCGCGACGGCCGAGATCGGCACCTGCGCGCCGGCCGTGCCGGGCACGTAGAGTTTCGACAG
>JAYUEY010000045.1:0-3725 GCA_043739005.1 Tardiphaga sp. | reverse complement strand
GCTCTCCGTCCATCCGTTCTAAATCTTGAAGGCCTTTACGGAGATGCGAGCCGCATCGAGGCCCTGACGCACCGCGCGGCCGATGTCGACCGCGCCGGGCGTGTCACCATGAATGCAGACGGTGTTAATTGTCATAGCGATGCGTTTGCCGGATGCCGTGACGACCTCGCCGTCGCCCACCATCCGCACCACGCGATCGGCAATCATCTTGGGATCGTGCAATACCGAACCCGGCTTCTTGCGCGACACCAAAAGTCCATCGTCTTCATAAGCGCGATCGGCGAACACCTCATGAACCAGCGGCAGGCCGGCTTTTTCGCCGGCCGTCACCATGCGTGAATTCGCCAGCACGACGAACATCAAACTCTTGTCCACAGCCTTGATCGCATTGGCGATGGCCATCGCTGTCATGTCGTCGGCGCAGGCGACATGCGACAGCGCGCCGTGCGGTTTCACATGCGTGACCCTGTGGCCGGCGGATGTCGCAATCGCCTGCAACGCACCGATCTGGTAGGCGACGAGATTTTCAATTTCCGACGCCGTCAGACCAGCGACAGGCCGGCGGCCGAAGCCGTGCAGGTCGCGGTAACCGGGATGTGCGCCGACGCTGACATTGCGTGCTTTCGCAAGATCGACGGTCTTGCGCATGATGTCGGCATCGCCGGCATGGAAGCCGCATGCGACATTGACCGATGTCGCGAGTTCGATCATTGCGGCGTCATTGCCCATCTGCCAGTCGCCAAATCCTTCGCCGAGGTCGCAATTCAGATCGATGCTCATGGTTGGCCGTCCATTTGGTTTGCGTCTATATCAGTTTGCCATGTGCGCGCGTCGATCGCGTTGACCGCGACGCCGGCGACATTGGCTTTGAACAATTGATCGAGATCGAAAAGGCCATCGCGCCATTCATGCACGAGGCTGGGCAGGCTCATCATAAGCGCTACGAACGCGCGCTTCTCGCGCTGCGCTTCATTCATCGACACGGCCTTGAAGCGGAATGTCTTGCCGGCTGGCGTCTGTGCAAAGCGGCCGATATCTGCCGAGATCACCGTCGCGATTTTCGGGTAGCCGCCCGATGTGCCGCGATCCGGCATCAGCACGATCGGTGCGCCATTTCCGGGCACCTGAATGCTGCCCAGCACCGTGCCGTCCGAGACGATGTTGTGGCCGTGCAAATGCTTGATGGCAGGGCCTTCGAGACGAAAACCCATACGATCCGACGTCGCCGATACGGCCCAGTCGCTGTCCAGAAACAGCGCCTTCATCTCATCGGAAAACTCATCGTCCTGCGGGCCGAGTACGACACGGATCGGCCCGTCTGCGCGCGGCGGCAGGTCGATGGTCTGATCCGATCGAGGGCTTGAATCTGAAATGTTGAAGGCGTCGCCGGCTTGCAAGGGGCGCGGATAGGGGCTGCCCAGACCGGCGCGGGCATTGACCGCAAGGCTGCCGAACATCGGCTCGCCCGGCACGCCACCTGCAATCGCGAGATAGCTGAACGCTCCACCCCGCGCGAAACCGAGTTTGAGCGTCTCGCCGTTTTTCAAATTAAACGACTGCGGCATCGGCAATGTGCGTCCGCCGATGGCGGCGGGACGCGACGCGCCGGACAGCGCCAGATGAACCGGGCCGCCGGTCGCGGCGATTTCGGCAGCGAAAGGCCCGATCTCGATCGCGGCGGTGACGATATCGTTTCCCGCAAGTGCATTGGCCGTCGCAAAAGCCAGCGGATCCATCGCGCCGCTCGGCGTGAGACCATAGCGCTGCGCGCCGTAGCGGCCGCCGTCCTGAACCGAACTCGCCGGACCGATCGCGGTGATCATAAGGTTTGTAAGGGGTCGCGTCATGACGAGATCAATTCCGCGACCGGTTCTCCGGCTTCGGCAGCGCGGTCCATCTCGCCAAAGGTCGCGTCGTCGATCGCGGCAAAGCTGATGGCGTCGCCCGGCTCCAAAAGGAAGACCGGATCGCGACCGAGCTGATAGGTGCGCACCGGCGTGCGGCCAAGCAGGTGCCAGCCGCTCGGGCCGGCGAGGCATTGCACGCCGGTCTGGACGCCACCGATCGAGATCGTGCCAGCCGGCGTCAGGAGACGCGGATTTTGCCGTCGCGGCATCTGCAATCCTGTTTCGAGCCCGCTGAGATAAGACCAGCCGGGCGTGAAGCCGATCATCGCGACGCGGTAATCGCCCGCAACATGCCGCGCGACGATCGCGTCCGGGGTGGTGTTGAGCGTCTTGGCAACGTCGTCCAGGTCGATGCCGGACTCGCCGCCGTAAAGGACAGGAACGCGCCAGCGCCGTGTCGTGGTTGCGATGGGCTCGGCGCGCTCGGCCAGTGCCAGAAGTTGTGCGCCGAGTTCGTCAAAGCCGATTGCGACGGGATCATAATGCACCAGCAGCGAGCGATAGGTCGGCACGGATTCCATGACGCCGCTTATCGGATCGCTGGCAAGAAGCCTGTCGAGCGCCAGCACGCGCGCATTGGCGGCGGCGTCGATCGCACGGCTGAATTCGACCGTGATGGCACTGTCGCCACTTTGCAGCAAACGGGGCGGCGACAGAGGAAGCGTGGTCATTGAACATCACTCGCAGGTGTTGGCGAAGGTTAGCGCATGTCGCGGCGCGGCGAAATCCGCATCATGCAAATAAGTCAGCGTGTTCAATTAATTAATCGGCATGGCAGTGATAAGCCGCGATGATCGTGATGGCCTTGACGCAGGCTGCGGCAGCCGCAACATGCGCGACAGACAACATAACCGGAGCCTTGCGCCAGATGTCCCTGACCCCCGAAGCCATCGCGATATTGTCGAAGGTCTCGACCGCGACCATCACCACCGTCCTTTTGAAGAAGGGCCTGCGCAATGTCTGGTTGCGCGGCTCTCGTCCGCTACGGCCGGGGCAGGCGCGCCTTGTCGGACCGGCATTCACGCTGCGCTTCGTGCCCGCGCGCGAAGACCTCGCGACACCTGAGTCATGGGCGTCGCCGATCTCGACCCGTGCAGCGATCGAAGCCATGCCGGATGGTTGCATCGCCGTCGTCGACGCGATGGGCGTCACTGATGCCGGCATCTTCGGTGACATTCTTTGCGCGCGCATGATGAAGCGCAAGGTTACGGCGCTCGTCACGGACGGCGCGGTGCGCGATCTCGAAGGAGTGCTCGGCACCGGCATGCCGGTGTGGTGCGGCGGCGCGGCGGCACCGCCCTCGGTCGCGGGGCTGACATTCGTTGGCTGGGGCGAGCCGATCGGCTGCGGTGGCGTTGCCATTTTCCCGGACGATATCATCGTTGCCGATCAGGACGGCGCAGTGCTGATCCCGAAAGCCATGCTCGATCTTATCCTGGCCGAAGGTCCGGAGCAGGAGCGCATGGAAGGTTGGATCGTCGAGGAAGTGAACAATGGGGCCATACTTCCTGGCCTCTATCCGATGAATGCAGACACCAAGGCGCGTTACGCGGCCTTCAAGGCCAAGGGTTAAATCGATGGAGATCATGCTTGCAGGATCGCGCACGACCAAGCGCGCACCGGACAATTATTTCACCGGGACAGTGTGGCAAGATCCAATCGTGGCCGCACCGGCACCCGCCCGTCTCGTGGTATTTCGGGTTACATTCGAGCCCGGCGCGCGGACGGCGTGGCACAGCCATCCGTTCGGGCAGACGCTCTATGTGATGTCGGGGATCGGTCGCGTGCAGACGGCGAACGGACCCGTCCGTGAAATCA
>JAYUEY010000044.1:0-17743 GCA_043739005.1 Tardiphaga sp. | reverse complement strand
CTCTCGCTCGGCCACGGCGCATTCTTCGCGCTCGGCGGCTATGCGATGGGCATGTATTTGATGCGGCAGATCGGCTCGCGCGGCGTCTATGGCAATCCTGTGCTGCCAGATTTCATGGTGTTCCTGAACTACAAGGAATTGCCGTGGTACTGGTATGGCTTCGATATGTTCTGGTTCGCTGCGATCATGGTGATCGTTGCGCCCGGCATCCTCGCTTACGTGTTCGGCTGGCTCACCTTCCGCTCGCGCGTCAGCGGCGTCTATCTGTCGATCATCACGCAGGCGATGACGTATGCGCTGCTGCTGGCGTTCTTCCGCAATGATTTTGGTTTCGGCGGCAATAACGGTCTGACTGATTTCAAGGATATTCTCGGCTTCAACATCCAGTCCGACGGCACGCGTGCGATGCTGTTCGCGTTGTCGTGTCTGGCGCTCGCTGTGGGCTTCCTGATGTGCCGCGCAGTGGTGACGTCAAAACTGGGCAAGGTGCTGATTGCGATCCGCGATGCGGAATCGCGGTCGCGGTTTCTCGGCTACCGCGTCGAATCCTACAAGTTGTTCGTTTTTGTGCTGTCGGCCTGTATGGCCGGCATCGCCGGCGCGCTCTACGTGCCGCAGGTCGGCATTATCAATCCCGGCGAATTCGCACCGGCCAATTCGATCGAGGCGGTGATCTGGGTCGCCGTTGGCGGGCGCGGCACGTTGATCGGCGCAGCCCTCGGCGCTGTCGTCGTCAACTATGCCAAGACGGTATTCACGTCGGGTGCGCTCGCTCCCTATTGGTTATTCATGCTTGGCGCGCTGTTCATCCTCGTCACGCTGCTGCTGCCGAAGGGAATCATCGGCACCTTCAATACGTGGTGGGCCCCGTGGAAAGAGCAGAAGATCGACCCGATTGTCGAGAGCGCCGCCGCCGAAGACGGCGTGATCGTGCCGAAGCCAGCCGAATGAGTGTCGCCAGATGAATGTCATGGACACCAAAGCGACCTCCGCCCTGCTGTATCTCGACGGCGTACACGTCTCGTTCGACGGCTTTCACGCGATCAACAATCTGTCGCTGACGCTGGCACCCGGCGAGATGCGCGCGATCATCGGCCCCAATGGTGCCGGCAAGACGACGATGATGGACATCATCACCGGCAAGACCAAGCCCGATAAAGGCGAGGTGCTGTTCGACGGCACCGTTGATCTCACTAAGCTGGACGAGACGAAAATTGCCGAACTCGGCATCGGCCGTAAATTCCAGAAGCCGACGGTGTTCGAAAGCCAGACCATCGAGGACAATCTGCTGCTCGCGCTGAATGTCGATCACCGCGTGCGCGGTACTTTATTCTGGCGCAAGAGCCGCGACGAGGCCGCGCGCATCGAGCGCGTGCTGGAAACCATTCGGCTGACGGATTCGCGCAACAAGCTCGCCGGCAGTCTCTCGCATGGGCAAAAACAATGGCTCGAAATCGGCATGCTGCTCGCGCAGGATCCGAAACTGCTGCTCGTCGATGAGCCTGTCGCCGGCATGACCGACGTCGAAACGCATCAGACGGCTGAACTGTTGAAAGAGATCAACCGCGACAACAAGACGGTGGTTGTCGTCGAGCATGACATGACCTTCGTGCGCGAACTCGGCGTCAAGGTGACGTGTTTGCACGAAGGAACGGTGCTCGCCGAAGGCACCATCGACGATGTCTCGACGAATGATCGTGTCGTCGAAGTGTATTTGGGGCGATAGCGCATGATCCCGAAAAGTGGAGTTCGGTTTTTGGCCAAGATCGCGAAGAGAGATTGACATGCTCACCGTCGACAATATCAGCCTTTCTTACGGTGCGGCGCAGGCCCTGCGCGGCGTCTCGATCACGGCCGAACCCGGCAAGGTGACTTGCGTGCTCGGCCGCAACGGCGTCGGCAAGACCAGTCTGATGCGCGCGCTGGTCGGCCAGCAGGCAATTTCCGGCGGCACGATTACTTTTGATGGCAATGACATCTCGAAACTGCGGCCCTATGAGCGGGCGCGGCGCGGCATCTCCTTTGTGCCGCAGGGCCGCGAGATATTTCCGCTGCTGACCGTCGAAGAAAATCTCAAAACGGGCTACGCGCCACTGAAGCGCGCCGACCGTAATATCCCTGACGATGTGTTCTCGCTGTTTCCAGTTTTGAATTCGATGCTCGGCCGGCGCGGCGGCGATCTGAGCGGCGGCCAGCAACAGCAACTCTCGATCGGTCGTGCGTTGGTCATGCGGCCGCGGTTGCTGCTGCTCGACGAGCCGACCGAAGGCATTCAGCCCTCGATCATCAAGGACATCGGCCGCGCGATATCTTACCTCCGCAGCCTCGGCACCATCGCCATCGTGCTGGTCGAGCAATATCTCGACTTCGCTTGCGAACTCGGCGACAATTTCGCGGTGATGGATCGCGGCGCGGTGAAATATGCGTGCGACCGTGCTGCGATGGACCCCGCCGAGATCAGCCGGCAGATGGCGTTGTAACGCTGTTTCCGTTATCTAGACGCCGATGCAGAATGACCAGATAACCGCAGCATCCGACTTCGCCGCCAATCGCGCGCGCGGCTCGGTTATATTTGACGTCGCAAAGATCGACGGCAAGACTCGTCGCCGCGAGTTGCATGAATCCGGATCGCTGCGGGTGCGGTTTCCCTCGCCTGAGGATCATGGTCTTTCGGCAGTGTTCGTCAACACGGCCGGCGGCGTCGCGGGAGGTGACGCCATCGGCATCGACATCACGGTCGGTGATCATGCGCGGCTGACTGTCACCACGGCGGCCGCAGAAAAAATCTATCGGTCGCATGGTCCGGCCTCGCAACTCGATATCGCGCTGACCGCCAAGGATGGCGCGCATCTGGCATGGATGCCGCAGGAAACCATCCTGTTCGATCAGGCGCGGGTCGAGCGCCGCATCGACATCGATCTTGCGGACAGCGCATCGCTTCTGTTGTGCGAGATCGTCGTTTTCGGCCGCGCTGCGATGGGCGAGACGATGAAACAGGGCGCGTTCACCGACCGCTGGCGGCTGCGGCGCGGAGGCAAGTTGATCTTCGCCGAGACCATCCGGTTGGGTGGCGATATTGGCGCTGTGCTCGGCAAACGCGCAGTCGGACATGGCGGCGTTGCGATCGGGACAATACTGATCGTGCCCGGCGACGACGCGCTGATCGACCGTATTCGTAAAGCGTCCCAAGCGTTCGGCGGCGAGGTCGGGATGTCATCGTGGAACGGATTTGCATTGGCTCGTTTCTGTAGCCAAGATGCAGCGAAGTTGCGCGCCGATATGATTGCGGTGCTGCAGGCCGCAGGTGCGACGCTGCCGCGGTTATGGTTGAGTTAGGCCTTGTTGAATTGAACGTCAGGATGCGAGCCGCATGAATCTGTCTCCGCGCGAAAAGGACAAGCTGCTGATTTCGATGGCCGCGATCGTCGCGCGGCGGCGGCTTGAGCGCGGCGTCAAGCTCAACCACCCTGAAGCCATCGCGATCATTTCGGATTTCATCGTCGAAGGCGCGCGCGACGGCCGCACGGTCGCCGACCTGATGCAGGCCGGCGCGCAGGTCGTTACCCGCGCGCAATGCATGGACGGCATTGCCGAGATGATCCACGATATTCAGGTCGAGGCGACATTTCCCGACGGGACGAAACTCGTCACCGTGCATGAACCGATACGTTGAGGTTATCAGATGATCCCCGGTGAGATGTTTATTCAGGACGGCGACATCGAATTGAATGCCGGCCGTGAGACGGTGACGCTGACGGTCGCGAATACCGGCGACCGGCCGATCCAGGTCGGCTCGCACTATCATTTCTTCGAGACCAATCCAGCGCTGGCCTTTGAGCGCGCCAAAGCGCGTGGCATGCGGCTCGATATTGCTGCCGGCACGGCGGTGCGTTTCGAGCCGGGCCAGAGCCGCAACGTGCAACTCGTGGCACTCGCCGGCAAACGCGAGGTCTATGGCTTTCGCGGCGACGTGATGGGAACGCTGTAATGCCTGTAAAAATTCCGCGCTCCGTCTATGCCGACATGTTCGGGCCGACCGCCGGCGACCGCGTGCGGCTGGCCGATACCGATCTCATCATCGAGGTCGAAAAGGATTTCACGATTTATGGCGAGGAGGTGAAGTTCGGCGGCGGCAAGGTGATCCGCGACGGCATGGGCCAGTCACAAGTCACCAATGCGAATGGCGCGGCCGACACCGTCATCACCAATGCGCTGATCGTCGATCACTGGGGCATCGTGAAAGCCGATGTCGCGATCACGAACGGATATATCAGTGCGATCGGCAAGGCCGGCAATCCCGACATCCAGCCCGGCGTCACGATCATCATCGGGCCGGGCACGGATATCATTGCAGGCGAGGGCAAGATTCTCACTGCAGGCGGGTTTGACAGCCACATCCATTTCATCTGCCCGCAGCAGATCGAACACGCGCTGATGAGCGGCGTGACCTCAATGCTCGGTGGCGGCACCGGCCCATCGCACGGCACGTTTGCCACGACCTGCACGCCGGGACCGTGGCACATGGCGCGTATGATCCAGTCCTTTGATGCGTTCCCGGTCAATCTCGGTATCTCCGGCAAGGGCAACGCCTCGCAACCAGCGGCTTTGATCGAGATGATCGAAGGCGGTGCCTGTGCACTCAAGCTGCATGAGGACTGGGGAACGACGCCCGCCGCCATCGATAACTGTCTCTCGGTCGCTGACGATCACGATATTCAAGTGATGCTCCATTCCGACACGCTGAATGAATCGGGTTTCGTCGAGGACACGATCAAGGCGTTCAAGGGCCGCACGATTCATGCCTTCCACACAGAAGGTGCGGGCGGCGGCCATGCGCCCGATATCATCAAGGTTGCCGGCCTGCCGAACGTGTTGCCGTCATCGACCAATCCGACGCGGCCGTTCACGCGCAACACGATCGATGAGCATCTGGACATGCTGATGGTGTGTCACCATCTCGATCCGTCGATCGCGGAAGATCTGGCGTTTGCGGAAAGTCGCATTCGCAAGGAGACCATCGCTGCGGAAGACATCCTGCATGATCTCGGCGCGCTTTCGATGATGTCGTCGGACTCGCAAGCGATGGGCCGGCTCGGCGAAGTCATCATCCGCACCTGGCAGACCGCCGACAAGATGAAAAAGCAGCGCGGGTCGCTGCCGCAGGACAAGGGCAACAACGATAATTTTCGCGTCAAGCGCTACATCGCCAAATACACCATCAACCCGGCGATCGCGCATGGCGTCTCAAAGCTGATAGGTTCCGTGGAAGTGGGCAAGCTCGCTGATCTGGTACTGTGGTCGCCGGCGTTCTTCGGCGTCAAGCCGGATTGCGTGGTGAAGGGCGGCATGATCGTCGCAGCCCCGATGGGTGATCCCAATGCGTCGATTCCGACGCCGCAGCCGGTACACTACCAGCCGATGTTCGGCGCGTTCGGCCGCGCGCTGACGCAGACATCGGTGGTGTTTACCTCGAACGCGGCGATCAGCGGCGGCTTGCGCGAACGCCTCGGCACGCAAAAGGCGCTTTATGCGGTCGAGAACACGCGCAGCGGCATTTCAAAGAAGAGCATGATTCACAATGATGCGACGCCGAATATCGAGGTCGATTCCGAGACCTACGAAGTTCGCGCCGACGGCGAGTTGCTGACCTGCGCACCTGCCGAGGTGTTGCCGATGGCGCAGCGATATTTCATGTTTTGATCTATCTTCCCTCTCCCGCAATGGGATGGGGAGGAATTATGGCAGGTTCGTGCAAATCAAGACTTCAACAAGCGCGAATGACCCTCTAAGGTCCCGCACGCCAACATCAAAAACAAAAAAATCTCGGGAGAATCTCATGATCTACGTCGTTGCCACACTGACCATCAAGCCAGACATGCGTGCAGAATTGATCGAGGGCGCAAAAGCCTGCATCGCCGAAACCGTCAAAGAGCACGGCTGCATCGGTTATGACCTGCATGAGAGCGTCACCGATCCGACCAAGCTCGTTTTCGTCGAACAGTGGGAGAATGCCGAGGCGCTCGGTCCGCATGGCAAGAGCGACCATATGAGAGCGTTCGGCCGCATCGCCAAAAATTGCCTCGCCGCGCCACCGAAGATTGAAGTCATCACGCCTGAAAAAGTCGACGTGCGATAACAAGAAAAAGGAGACCCGCGCATGATCTACGTTGTCGCGACCAGCAAAGTGAAGCCGGACGGACGTGAGGCTTATATTGCTGGCGCAAAGGACTGCATCGCCGCCACGCAGCAGGAAAAAGGCTGTATCTATTATGACAGTCACACCAGCATCAATGATCCAAACGTCTTCGTTGTCGTCGAGCGTTGGGAGACCCGCGAAGATCTCAACGCGCATGGTCGTTCGCCGCACATGAAGACATGGCGCGCACTGTCCGCGGCGTTAAAAGAATCGCCGACGGTGATCGAGATCATCACCGACGGCAAAGTGGAGACATTGTGAAAGAGATGATCCGCGCGACGCAGGTGCTGGGGCAGGGACGCTGGCATGACAAGCCGACGGACACCGTCGTGCTCGATTTCGACGACCGCCATCGCCGACGCATCGCGATGACCGGCACACGCGGATTCGATTTTCTGCTTGATCTTGAAAACGCTGTTGCCTTGCGCGGCGGCGACGCGCTGGTGCTCGATGACGGCCGCCTGATCGAGGTCGTCGCTGCGCCCGAACCGCTGATCGAAATTCGCGGTACGGATTCGCAGCATCTGGTTCAGATTGGCTGGCATCTCGGCAACCGTCATCTGCCAACGCAGATAACCGCGCGGGGGCTTCGCATTCGCAGGGATCATGTGATCGAAGAGATGTTGAAAGGTCTCGGCGCGCGCCTGATCGAGATCGAGGCACCTTTCGATCCCGAAGGCGGTGCCTATGCCGAAGCCGCGCCCGCCGCGCATGATCACAGTCACGCGCATCATGGTCACGCTCATCATGGCCAGGATCACGACAAGCATGACCATGCCAAACACGATGATGGCCATGTGCACGACGAGAACTGCGGCCACGCTCATGACCACGCACATTCGCATGACCACGGCCACTGACGATCTCTTAACGACCGACGCATCGTCGCTGTATCGGCTGATGACATGGCTGTCGCCGGCCTTTCCGGTCGGCGCGTTTTCCTATTCCAGCGGTATCGAATGGGCCGTCGAGGCCGGCGACATCACCGACGCCGCGTCGTTGCGTGACTGGCTGGCGTCGTTGCTAACCGATGGCCCCGGCTTCTGCGATGCGGTGTTTTTGGCGCAGGCGTTTTGCGCCGCTCAAGCGGACGATCAATCCGCGTTGCGAGCGATCGCCGAACTGGCGAACGCGTTCGCGCCGTCGCGCGAGCGGCATCTGGAAACGTCGTCGCAAGGCCGCGCCTTTATCGAAATTGTCCGCGCGGCCTGGAGCAGCGATCGCCTGATCGATGCGATTGCCGCTTGTGACGGACCGATCGTCTATCCAGTTGCAGTCGGCATCACAGGGGCCGCGCATGGCGTGCCGCTCGGCGCAACGCTGCATGCGTTTCTGCATGCCGTGGTCTCAAATTGGATTTCAGCCGGCGCACGGCTTATTCCCCTTGGCCAGACCGATTGCCAGCGCGTGCTGGTCGCCCTCGAAGCCGAGGTGAACGCGACTGCGGCCCGCGCCTTGCAGGCGACGCTGGACGATCTCGGCAGCGCCACCTTTCGCGCTGATATCGCTTCGATGCGCCACGAAACCCAATATACAAGGTTGTTCAGATCATGACCTCAGGACAGCACGCATGAGCACCCGTATGAACGGCCCTTTACGCGTTGGTATTGGCGGCCCCGTCGGCTCCGGCAAGACCGCGCTGATGGATCTGCTGTGCAAGAGCATGCGCGAGCGTTACGACATCGCGGCCATCACCAACGATATCTACACCAAATGGGATGCGGAATTTCTGGTCCGCTCGGGCTCGCTGACGCCGGATCGCATTGTCGGCGTCGAGACCGGCGGCTGCCCGCACACCGCGATCCGCGAGGATGCCTCGATGAACCTTGCGGCGGTCGCCGACATGCGCGCGAAATTCCCGGGTCTCGACGTGGTGCTGATCGAATCCGGCGGCGACAATCTCGCGGCGACGTTCTCGCCCGAACTGGCCGACATTACGATCTATGTGATCGACGTCGCCGCAGGTGACAAGATTCCGTCAAAGGGTGGACCGGGCATCACGCGGTCGGATTTGCTGGTCATCAACAAGATCGATCTCGCGCCCTATGTCGGTGCATCGCTGGAAAAGATGGACACCGACGCCCGGCGCATGCGCGGCGAGCGGCCCTTCGTTATGACCAATCTGAAGAAAAGCGATGGTCTTGCCACCATCGTCGCCTTCATCGAGGCCAAGGGAGGCCTCGCGAGTGGTCTCAATCTCTCGTTATGAACCGATGATCGGGACGCCGGAACCAATCGGGATGCCGCTGGCTTAATGTGCTCTTTGCGAACGCTTCGCACAGCTTCCGGGATAAGAGCTATCGAACATGGTTGCCTTACGATGATGTGTCGTTCACATTCGTTATACAACTGCGGTGACCTATCGCGGCGGGATACGGCGGACCGCAGGACTATCTTGTCCACGTGTCGAGTTTGAGTAGGCGCGTGGTTCGGCTTGGTTTCATCATCGTTCTGATTGCACTTGTCGGCGCAGCCCTCTCGGGTTTCTCCGCCTATCGCACTTATGACCAGGAATTGACCGTTGAGCGGATCGCGCTGTCACGCGCGATCGATGTTCATGCCAGTCTTGTCCAGGAGCGCATGAGCGAGCGCGAATTGCTGGCACGGGTCGCTTCCGGCCTGTTCCGGTCGCCCGCCAAGGTGACGGCGAACATGCTGGAACCGCTTCGCACCTCGATCTACGCTTTCAAAACCGATTTTGTTGTCGCGAGCTGGATCGACAGACTGCAGCCCAGCGAGATCGAGGCCGCCATTGCAGCGATCATCGCCGGCGGCTACCCCAATGCGAAGATCCTCAATCCCGACAACAGTCCGCGCGATACCTCGAACCTGACCGGGGCGATCGACGTGCTGATGGATGTCGAGCCGCGCACAAGCGAGACTACGGGCTTGCTGGGGCGCTCCTACGATCAGAATCCGATTGTCGGTCCGGTACTGCGGCAGGCGATGGAGGAAGGCCGGCCTGTCGTCTCTGATCCGACGCCGCTGCGGACCAACGGTGCGCTTGGCGTCATACTGGCCACACCGGTGCCGGAGGCTGGTAACGGGACTGCAGGCTTCGTGACGTTTTCTTACGAGATTGCGCCTTTGATGCTCACCAATGACGACCTGTCATTGTTTTCGGTGGTCGTGAAGGACCCTCGCGACCCGCAGGTGGAAATCGCCGCCAGCGATCAGCGATCGGCTGTTGTTCGGAAGGCTGGAGAGGGCGAGACGACAATGGCGCCGGTGACGCGCATCGTCACCTTCGGCACGCATGACTGGTCGCTAAACTATTACGCGAAAGTCGATGTCGACGAGCGTGCGATGCGGTTCGGACTGTTCGTCGCGCTGGCCGGGCTTGGGCTCACCGTTATTATATGCGGCATGTTTTTCTACGTCGCCTATAACAACATTCGGATGCGCCGCGAAATCGAGATGCGGATCGGCTTCGAGCACCGCCTCACCGCGGTGATCGACGAACTTAATCATCGCGTCAAAAACATCCTGGCGGTAATCCAGTCGATCGTTACGCGGACACTGCGACATGGCGCGGATGTCGATGTCGGTCGCGAATTGTTGATCGGCCGCATCCACGCGATGTCGAATGTCGTCTCATTGCTCAGCGACAGCCAATGGCAGGGCGTGCCGTTGAAGGGACTGTTCGAGCCGCGCGCGATTCCGCACGCCAATCGCATTACCATCGACGGTCCCGACATCACGATTAGCGCGCGGGCGGCGCAGAGTCTGTCGCTACTGTTCTTCGAATTGGCGTCGCATTCGGACGAGGGATTGTCGCTGGTCGGCAAGCATCCCAATGTCGTCGCGCATTGGCACCTTGAGGGCGGCGGCGACGATGCGGTCTTCCATTTCAGATGGGAGGAGTCGAATACGTCGGAAAAAACGCGCAAGCCGGACAGCGAATTTGGCGTGGTGCTGCTGGATCGTGTCGCGCCGGAAGCTCTGGGCGGAAAAGCCAAGCGGTATTTCACCGAGATCAGCTACGTGTATGAGTTGACAGCGCCGATGGCGACAGTTGTCGATCTCACCGAACGTGACCGTACAGATAGGCTGATTGTACCGCTCAAAAAGAGCAAAAAGTAACGCTTTTCGCTCTCCAACATGACGACAAGAAAAAAGCGGCCAGTGAGGCCGCTTTTTTATTTGCATAACCGCGGGACGTTTAACCCCCGCTGCCGCCGATCACCGCGCGCACCGTGTCGTCCGGTCCGAAATCCTCTGCGCCGTCGACATAAAGCATCGCGCTGAGCTTCGAACGAGCACGATTGACCCGGCTCTTGATGGTGCCGACCGCGCATCCGCAGATCGCGGCGGCATCTTCGTAAGAGAAGCCCGACGCGCCGACGAGAATAAGGGCTTCGCGCTGATCCTGCGGCAGCTTTTCCAGCGCCTCGCGAAACTCTTCGAACTCTAAATGAGCGTTCTGCGCCGGCTGCGTCTTGAGCGTTTTCGAATAGCTGCCATCTGCATCCTCGACCTCACGCCGCCGCTTGCGATAATCAGAGCGGAAGAGGTTGCGCAAAATCGTGAATAGCCATGCCGGCAAATTCGATCCCGGCTGAAACGAGTCGATATTGGCCAATGCGCGCAGCAACGTTTCCTGGACCAGATCGTCGGCACGATCACCGTTGCCGCTTAGCGAAATCGCAAAAGCGCGCAAGCTCGGGACCGAGGCCAGAATATCATCACGGAGATTATCTGTCAGGGGCATCAGTCTCTGCCCTCCGTCTTGGGGACAGGCTGCCCATCTTTATTATCGAGCTGTTTTATTAACTCAGCAAAACGGTCCGGGACACCTTGCCGCACCACATCATCATACATCGCACGCAACTGGTGACCGATTCGGGACTGGATTTCCGAATTCAAGCCGCCCTTGTTGACCTTCACATCTTTCATGATCCGTTCCACATTCCCCAGAAGTTAAAATCAACAGGAGCCGCTAAAAATTCTTGATTTTTGAAGCCTTTGAGGCATCTGCTGGGTTGCTAATTCAAAGGCTGCTCGATAGTTCCAGGACTAGCCGGGGGTGTGTGGAACTTTTATGTTTGCAAGGCGTATGGTTTTGATGACGAAGATACGCGCAGCGCAGGCTTGGGGTTCAAACCTCGCTGCTGCGCGTATATCTGGTTGATTTTCTGACATTGACAAGGATGGAATGGGGATGTCCCGATCGCAGCTCGTTGCTGAACATTTGCCACTTTTACGGCGCTACGCCCGTGCGTTGACAGGTAATCAGTCGTCCGGCGACGCATATGTCGGCGCGATGCTGGAAGCATTGCTGCAAGACCAGTCGTTGCTCGATGAGAAACACGGTGCCCGTGCGGCTCTGTTTCGTCTGTTCACACAGATATGGAATTCAGTTGCTGTTAACGACGACAATGATGTCATAACGCTGCCGATGCCATCTGAGCGTCGGCTGTCGAATATCACGCCGCTGCCTCGCCAGTGCTTCCTGTTGCTGTCGCTCGAAGGTTTTTCAGAAGAAGAAGTTGCCTTCATCCTGGATGCCGATGTGGCAGAAATCCGGACTCTTGCCGATACGGCTGGCCGGGAAATGGCTGCCGAAATCGCCACCGATGTTCTCATCATCGAGGATGAGACGTTCATCGCGATGGACCTTGAAAGCCTTGTCAAAAATCTCGGCCACAATGTGATCGGCGTCGCTCGCACCCATTCGGATGCCATCGCGCTGGCCAAGAACAAGCAGCCCGGCCTGATCCTCGCCGACATTCAACTCGCCGACGGCTCGTCGGGTTTGGATGCCGTCAACGAGTTGCTCAAGCTGTTCGAAGTGCCGGTGGTCTTCATTACCGCCTATCCGGAGCGCTTCCTGACGGGTGAACGCCCTGAGCCGGCGTTCCTGATTTCAAAGCCGTTCCAACCAGCGATGGTCTCGGCCGTTGCAAGTCAGGCGCTCTTCTTTCAGCGGAATTCGAAGAATCGTGCCCCGGCCTCCGCAGCCTCCTGATCGGACGACGGGTCCTGAAAAGAAAAAGCCACCGCAGAAATGCGGTGGCTTTTTCTTGTGCTATCCGTGAAATCGCCCTGACCGGCGCAAAAGAAAGCGGAGCATGACCGGCATCACCACAGTCACACTCCGCATCGCCGACCAACGTTGGGGCAAACAATTAGCCAGCCAACAGTATGACGCTGATCGGAAAAAAGCGTTCCAACGACAGTTATTTTTCACTCACACAGTTAAGTGATGAAAATTTCTGGATGAGGAATGAACCGGAAGTGGGCCAGCGCATTCCTATTGAGAGCAACACAAACGCTTCATCACATCGATGAGTTCAGCGACGGCATCACGAGGCGACCTATGTCTCACATTTTTGCAGGAATTCTCGGCGCAGTGGCGATGTCCGCAACTTTTGGTGCGGTGCAACTGGCATCGGGCAGCAGCCTGTCCGGCACGCCGGCGGTCATCGCTGCCAACGCCCAATCTGACGCCGTGAACCGCTCCGGCAAATCAGATCGCTCGGCGCCTGTTACCCATGCATCTTCAAGTCGCACCATTTTGGTTGCACCCGCTGGTGACGACGCGACGTCGGTTTTGGTTCGCATTCCGGCGACCGTCAAGGCGTCAGCCTCGGCCATTCGTCCTTTGACTCCGGCTCAAACTCGTCGCGCCTCGAATTTCGCTTGTGAGCCGGTGGTGAGCGCGTTGACGGACGTTGCGAAGCTGCTTGGTCCCGGGCGCTGTATGACATAATGATGGATCGGTATTTTCAATAAAAAGCCGCCTTCGCAGGCGGCTTTTTATTGTTCGGATCGATAGTGGTTATTCATCGACCTCGGCTTCGCCAGCGCTGTCTTCATCGCCGTTTGTATTGCGTGCCGCCAGAAAGCCGAATGCCAGCGCGCCGACCGCGAGGATCGGGATCAGCTTCTTCAAGCCGATGGCGCGGATGATCGGCAATGCCGACGCGATGACCATCGGGTCCGGCATCATCGATTGAATACTAGATTTTGCCTGTTTCGGCACATCTGCGATCCGCTTCCTCGCTTGCTGCTTGCGTAGCGCGTAGGTGCCCGCCGCCAGCAACGTCACCACGAAGAAGATACCCGCACCTGTCAGGCAGGCTTCGATCAATCCGTAGCGATTGAGCACCGCGACGAAAGCTGCCGCGCAGAGAAATGAGGTGGTGACGAATAACGACACCGCGACAGCGACAACGAGCGCCGTCATGCGTGCGGTTTGCCCTGCGCCATCCTTGAAATCATCAATGAAACGCTGAAGCATGACAGTCCCCCGAAAAAAGTTGCTCATATAAAAACTGACGGCGCAGAGTTTGCGCCGTCAGTATTTCGATCAACGCAACGCGCACACATGCGACGCCTGCATTATTTTTTCCACGCGGCACCGATCAGGAAACCGATTCCGGCAGCAATTGCCACGGCCGCCAGCGGTCGTTCCTGAATCTGGTCTTCAAGTGATTCTTCGAGCGAATAGGCGGCGTCGCGCGCATCCGCGTAGGCAGACATGCCGCGATCCTGCCAATCCGACGCGACGCCGGACCAGTCGGACGCCAGAGAGTCGGCGCGGCTGCGGGCCTGCTTATAACCCTGACGGGCCTGCTTGCTGGCGGTGTCGGCATAGTTGTTCAGCACGTCGGTGAGTTGCTCGGTCAAGGCGGAGATGTCGTTTTTCACGGCGGTCAAATCCTTCTGAAGTCGTTCGGTGTTGAAAGTCTCTGCCATTGGTTCGCTGCCGTTTTCTGATGATGACTTATCAACGACGCCACTGGTCTCGTCGCACACAAACGCCCGCTCAATCTGGAAGTTCCACGTCGGAACGCAGCTTCAATCGGCGGGCAATTGAGGCGAGTCGTCGGGCCGCAAATGCTCCTTCAAAACCAGCCCGATGATGAGGATCGGCGAGGCGAGAAAGCCGCCCATCGGTCCCCACAACCACGTCCAGAATGCCAAGGCCATGAACACCGCCAGCGCGTTCAATTGTAGCTGTCGGCCGACGATCGCCGGCGTGATGAAGTGACCTTCCATGAAAGTCATCAATACGAATCCGGCTGGTGCAACGAGGCCGCCGCCCAGGGTCGGAAACGAAATGATACCGACCGCTGTAAGGATGACGAACATCACCACCGGGCCGATGATCGGGAAGAAATTCAACACCGCTGCGAGCGCGCCTAGCCCAGCAGGATTGGGCATGCCGGCCGCAGCGCATATAAGCCCGGTGGCGATGCCGACGCCGGCATTGATGGCTGTGACCATAATGAGATAACCGCCGAGGCTACTCTCGATCGCGTTGAGGATGCGCAATGTTCGCAGCCGCGCGTCATGGTCCGCGAACGTCATCACCATCTTGCGGCGCAGGTCGCGCCAGGTCGCGATGAACAGAATCAGCGTGGCGACGAACAACAGAAATTCGGTAAGGGTCGGCGACAGGAATTCGAGCGTCGGCTTCATCCAATCGATTTTTGGTAATTCAATCGGCCCGCCGGACGGTTTTTCCGGACCGCCCAGCATGGCCTGCAATTGATGCCACAGCGCGATCGGCCGATCGAACAATTGCATCTTTTCTTTCAGAATGCCTGCAAGTTCGGGCAGTCTGGTGCTCCACGCCATCACGGGAGTCACGATCAGGCCGACCATGAAAGCGACGCCAAGGCTGACCAACGCCACGATCAAAATCGCCGAAACGGCGCGCGGAATTTTGTGGCGTTCGAGATAACCGGCGGCGGGCGACAGCATGGTGCCGACGATGAAGGCTATCACGACGGGAAGGAAGAAGGCCTTGGCGACGTAGAGAACTGCCGTCAGTGCGATGACAAGCAGGATGACGAGCGAGATCGCGACGATATCCGCACGACGGATCATTGGCGGCTGGTCGCTTTTAGCGATTGGGACCGGGGCACCGATCGACGTTTTCAATTCCTGCGGTGTGGCGGGCGTAAAATTCTGGGCGTTCGGCTTATTCATTATTGGGATCGCCTGAGAGCCAGCGCAGACATTGACCAACTACGTTCGGTTTCGCGCGACATCGCCAACTCCTCGCACGAGACACTCAGCAGGCCGTACGGGTGCCTGTGACACGCGAAACGGCGTCTCGCGCAATTGGTTCCATCGCAACAACGTGATGGACGCAATGGTTGACAGACGGCTTTTACGACTTCGTGCGCGGAACTGGATGGCAGTGGCGACGTTGCATTTTCAGTCATCACCGATGCATTGCAACTGCATCACCGCTTATTTCAATGGGGTCTCTCATGGCACATCACATCCTGAAGCAGGCAATTGTCGCAGGCGCTTTGCTGCTCGCCCCGGTTCTGACTGCAGGTCAGGCGTCGGCTCAGATGATGAGCTACGCGCCGTCTTCGCAGAGCTATCCGTCGGATGATGCCCTGCCGCCGCAGGTTAGCCAGCCCGGTGAAGACAGCGACACGGTCGATGTGGTGCCGGAGCGTTTCCGCCGCGCGATTGTCGCCTATGACAGCCGCGAAGCGCCGGGCACCGTCGTGATCGATACGGCCAATACCCAGCTCTATTACGTTCTCGGCAACGGCCGTGCGATGCGATACGGCGTCGGCGTCGGTCGCGAAGGTTTTACATGGTCGGGCACGCAGACAGTGACGCGCAAGGCCGAATGGCCGGATTGGACGCCTCCGTCGGAAATGATCGCCCGCCAGCCCTATTTGCCGCGTTTCATGGCCGGTGGCCCGGGCAACCCGCTCGGCGCACGTGCGATGTATCTCGGCTCGTCGATCTATCGCATCCACGGTACCAATGATCCGTCGACGATCGGCAAGTTCGTGTCGTCAGGCTGTATCCGCTTGACGAACGATGACGTCTCCGACCTGTTCAGTCGCGTCACCGTCGGCACCAAGGTTGTCGTGCTGCCGAAAGCAGGCATTCGCAACGAGGCCCGCGCGAGCAAGACTTTCGCCGCGAAGCCATTGCGCCAGGCGATGAACCTGACCACCCAGTCCATCTACTAAGGAAAAGCGGAGGCCGCGAGGCCTTCGCAATCCGTTGTTACGGGAGAGTGCAGCCATGAGCATCACATCAGGCAAGCGACTCGTTTTCTCTGCCATCGCGGCGCTTACGCTGTTTGCATCTGCACCGGCAGCGCAGGCACAGGATTTTTTCTCGGCTCTGTTCGGCGGCTTTAACCGTCCGGCCCAGCGTATGATCCCGATGCCGTTCGCCAGCGAACAAGACCAGCCGCGCGTCCAGCGCAGCTACACGCCGCATGTCAGCAGTGGCGGAGGGCAGGCGTTTTGCGTGCGAACCTGCGATGGCCGCTATTTCCCGATTTCCGCATCGGACAGCCAGAGCAAGGCGGCCTCGTGTAACGCCTTCTGCCCCGCCAGCGAAACCAAGGTCTATTACGGATCGACGATCGACAACGCATCGACCGACAATGGGAAGCACTATACGGCGCTGCCGAACGCGTTCAAATACCGCAACGAATTGGTCGCCGGCTGCACCTGCAACGGCAAGGACCAGATAGGCCTGGCGCCGGTTAAGATCGAGAACGATTCGACGCTAAAACGGGGCGATATTGTCGCTGGTGCAGATGGGCTGATGGTCAATCGCGGTGCAGATCGTCGCGGCGCGTCGCTCAACATGTCGCCGGTGTCGGAATCGATCCGTGTGAAGTATGAGCGGTTGCCGGTGCTCGCGCAGGAATAAGCAGTTCTCGTGATAAAAGTTCTTTGCGGTTGCGATGAGATAACTGCCTATCGTCAATGATGAGGATATGGAACATCGAGTTCCCCGTGGCGTTGATTGAGGAGAAGGCTGCCGTCGCAGCCTCGTTCATTGTGGCAGGGGACTTCACATGCTCGTCGGCGCTTTGATCACGTTTCTCGTGGTCATCCTCATTCTTTATCTCATCAACCTGTTGCCGCTCGACGGCCGCGCCAAGCAGATTGCGCGCGTGGTCGTGATCATCCTCGGCGTGATTTCGCTGTTGAAATATATCGCCGTGTTCTAGGCGGGCTTGCCCGCAACAAAAAGCCCCGGAGAAGCCGGGGCTTTTCGTCGGCTGAAGTGGCCTGATTATTTCAGCGTCTTGAACCAGTCGTCCACATCCCTGTGGATCTGGTCCTTGGCGAAGCCGTAGCGTTGCTGCAGCTTGCCTTCGAGCTGGTCGCGGCGGCCCTCGATCACGTTGAGATCGTCGTCGGTGAGCTTGCCCCACTTCTCCTTCGCGACGCCCTTGAACTGCTTCCAGTTCCCTTCGACCCGGTTCCAATCCATCGTCATCTCCTCTTGGGTTGAGATGAAGACGTAACGAGCGCGCTGTTTAAACGTTCCGAAGGAAAATAACGGCTGCGAACTCAACCCGCCGCTTTGGCTTCCCGGCGCCGCTCGGTCAGAATGTATTCGGTATAGCCGTTCGGCTGCTCGCGTCCCTGGAAAATCAGATCGCAGGCCGCCTTGAAGGCGACGCCGTCGAAACCGGGCGCCATCGGACGGTACAGGGAATCGTCCTTGTTCTGGCCGTCGACCACCACAGCCATACGCTTCAAGGATTCCATCACCTGCTCTTTGGTGATGACGCCCTGGTGCAGCCAGTTCGCC
>JAYUEY010000043.1:0-21515 GCA_043739005.1 Tardiphaga sp. | reverse complement strand
TTTTGCGCATAGACCGCCTTCCAGCGATCCATCAGCGTGTTGCGGCCTTCATGGACGACGCCGTCGATATCGCAGACCCAGATGTTCTTGAGTTGCGCGCCCAGCGACACGAGCAAATTCAGACATGCGATCGCGGCCGCACCTGCACCCGAACAGACGATCTTCACCTCGGCCAGATTCTTGCCGTTGAGCAGCAGCGCATTCTTGATCGCCGCACCGACGATGATCGCCGTGCCGTGCTGATCGTCGTGAAACACCGGGATCTTCATACGCGCCTTGAGCTGCGCCTCGATCTCGAAACACTCCGGCCCCTTAATGTCTTCGAGATTGATGCCGCCGAAGGTCGGCTCAAGCGCCGCGACGGTCTCGACAACGCGCTCGATCGTGTCGGCGGCGATCTCGATGTCGAAAACATCGATGCCGGCGAACTTCTTGAAGAGGACTGCTTTGCCTTCCATCACAGGCTTCGACGCTAGCGGGCCGATATTGCCCAATCCCAACACGGCCGTGCCGTTGGTGACGACGGCCACGAGATTGCTGCGAATGGTCAGCGTCGCGGCTTGCGCCGGATCGGCAGCGATCGCCAGACACGCGGCGGCAACGCCGGGGGAATAAGCCAGCGCCAGATCGCGCTGGTTGGCCAGCGGCTTGATCGCCTGAATCTCCAGCTTTCCTGGACGTGGCAGGCGATGATAAGCGAGCGCAGCCGAGGACAGATCTTCAGAATAAGACGACATGCGTTCTCCCGCGACCCGAACTGGCCCCGATGTTTCGGTGGCGCTTTAAGGTTTCTATTCCGGCAGATTGAGCCGGATGTGCAATTCGCGCAACTGCTTGGGTGCAACCTCCGACGGCGCGCCCATCAGCAGGTCTTCGGCGCGCTGGTTCATCGGAAACAACGAAATCTCGCGCAGGTTATTCGTGCCACATAACAGCATCACGATACGATCGACGCCGGCCGCCATGCCGCCATGCGGCGGTGCGCCATACTGGAACGCGCGGTACATGCCGCCGAAGCGCTCGATCACGTCGCTCTCGCCGTATCCTGCGATCTCGAACGCCTTGACCATTGCTTCGGGGCGATGGTTGCGAATGCCGCCGGATGCGATCTCGAACCCATTGCAGGTGATGTCGTATTGAAACGCCTTGATGGTCAGCGGGTCTTGCCCGTTGAGCGCATCGAGGCCACCTTGCGGCATCGAGAACGGATTGTGCGAGAAATCGACCTTCTTGTCGTCCTCGTTATATTCGTACATCGGAAAATCGACGATCCAGGCGAGCTTGAACTGATCCTTGTCGATCAGGTTCAATTCCTCGCCGACTTTGGTGCGCGCGAGCCCGGCGAATTTGTAGAATTTCGACGGATCGCCGGCGACGAAGAACGCGGCGTCGCCAGCTTTGAGGCCCAATTTCGCACGGATCGCTTCGGTGCGCTCCGGTCCGATGTTGTTGGCCAACGGGCCTGCGCCCTCACCACCCTCGCGCCACATGATGTAGCCGAGCCCCGGCTGGCCTTCGCCCTGCGCCCATGAATTCATGCGGTCGCAAAATGCACGGCTGCCGCCGCCGGTGCCAGGAATCGCCCAGACCTGATTGCGCTCGTCCTCCAGCATCCGCGCGAACACCTTGAAGTTCGAGCCACGGAAATGCTCGGAGACATCCTGCATCTCGATCGGATTGCGCAGGTCCGGCTTGTCGGTGCCGTATTTTCGCATCGAGTCCGCATAAGCGATGCGCGGCCAGTCTTTCGTCACCGGCTTGCCCTTGGCGAATTCTTCAAACACGCCGGTGATGACCGGCTGCACGGCGGCGAACACGTCATCCTGCTCGACAAAGCTCATCTCCAGATCGAGCTGGTAGAACTCGCCCGGCAGGCGGTCGGCGCGCGGATCTTCGTCGCGGAAGCACGGCGCGATCTGGAAATAGCGATCGAAGCCCGACATCATCAGCAATTGCTTGTATTGCTGGGGCGCTTGCGGCAGCGCGTAGAACTTGCCGGCATGAATGCGCGACGGCACCAGAAAATCGCGTGCGCCTTCCGGCGACGATGCGGTCAGGATCGGCGTCTGGAATTCGAAGAAGCCCTGCTCCTTCATCCGTTTGCGCATCGAGTCGACGATGGCGCCGCGCGTCATGATATTCTGGTGCAGCTTTTCGCGACGCAGATCGAGAAAACGATATTTCAGCCGGATGTCTTCCGGGTATTCCAGATCGCCGAACACCGGCAGCGGCAATTCCAGCGCGGGGCCTAGCACCTCGATCTCGGTGATGTATAATTCGATCGCACCGGTCGGCAGGTCGGCATTCTCCGTACCCTGCGGCCTGCGACGCACCTTACCGTCGATCCGCACCACCCATTCGGCGCGCAGCGTCTCGGCCAGCTTGAAGGCCGGCGAATCCGGATCGGCGACGCATTGCGTCAGCCCGTAATGGTCGCGCAAATCGATGAACAGCACGCCACCATGGTCGCGGATGCGATGGCACCAGCCGGACAGCCGGACAGGCTCGTCAATGTTGCTGTCGCGGAGCGCGCCGCAGGTGTGGGACCGATAGCGATGCATAGGAATCCTGAAATATCGTCTGAGGGCAGAATCGGCGGTTCCGCAGGGCGGCCGGCCAGCGTCGGTTTAGCCGAGCCGATCCGGCGCGGCAACCAAACGCCGCCTTTGCCGAATTGGGATTTACATTTCATTTATCGAATTTTGACGAAATCGCGCGATGATAAGATTTTATGCCCGACCGGTTGTCGCGGCACCATCGCGATTGACGTCCGGAGACCATTATGCTCGCCAAATATTCAATCACCACCAAAGTCCTTGTCATGGTGACGTTCCTGCTGGCGGTGATCGCCGGGCTTGGCGCTCTGGCTTATGTCGAGATGCGTGCCATCAACGCTGCGGCGCAGGATATTGAGACCCAGTGGTTGCCGAGCGTGCGCTGGATCGGCGAAATGCGGGTGCAATCTGCACGCTACCGGGCCGTCCTGCGCGACCATCTGCTGGTGACCGACCCGACTCAACGTCCTGATATCGACAAAAATCTGGCGGCACGGAAGGCCGACTATGAGAAGGCCGCCAAGAAATACGAGCCGCTGATCTCGTCCCCGGCCGAGCGCGAACTTGCAAACGACATTCAAAAGCTGTGGGCGGATTTTATCAGTGCCGCCGAAACCGTACAGATCGCCGCCAGCAAAGGCGATCTCGCCACGGCCAAAGAACTTAACGCAAATCAGGTGGTGAAAACAGGCCGCGCCATGGATGCGGTGCTCGCGAAGCTTGTCGTTCTCAATGACGCAGGAGCTGAGGCCGCAGGCCACACTGCCAGCGACGTCAATACCCAGGGCACACATATGATGCTTGGGATTTTTGCCGTTGCTTTGCTGCTCGGTGCATTCGCGGCCATCACCCTCGTCCGAGACATCCGCAAGGGTATCGAGTCGATCTTGAAGCCGATGGGTGAGCTGGCGGGTGGCGACGTATCCGTCCAGATCCCGCAACACGCAGGCACCACCGAGATCGGGCGGATTGCCAGTTCGCTGGAAGTTTTCAAGCAGGCCCTGATCGCGAAAAAGGCGTCCGATGCCTGCATCGGTGCCGAAGCACAAAACAAGACTGCGCGGGCGGATCGCATCAGCACGATCACGCGCGATTTCGAGACTATGATGAGCGAGATGGTCAATACGATGGCCGCCTCTTCAACTGAATTGGAAGCCTCGGCGACGACGCTGACCAAGACCTCCGAGACGACCATGACGCTCTCGACATCTGCCGCGAGCGCATCGCAGGCGATGTCGGAGAATATCCAGTCGGTCGCAGCCGCCACCGAAGAGATCACGTCGTCGGTTCATGAAATCGGACGGCAAGTCACCGAGTCGACCCGAATCGCTGCAACCGCCGTCAGCCAGGCGCAGAAGTCAGATCAAAGCATCGCAAAACTGTCTGAAGCGACGGGCCGCATCGACAATGTCGTGAAGCTGATTACGGCAGTCGCCGAACAGACCAACCTGCTGGCGCTGAACGCCACCATCGAGGCCGCCCGCGCCGGCGAAGCCGGTCGAGGCTTTGCCGTGGTCGCCTCCGAGGTCAAGGCGCTCGCAGCACAGACCGCCAGGGCGACACACGACATCAGCGCGGAAATCGCCGGCATGCAGGCGGCGAGCGCGGAAACCGTATCGACCATTCGAGCCATCAGCAGCACGATCACTTTGATCTCCGAGGTCTCGACCGCGATTGCCGCTGCAGTCGAGGAACAGGGTGCCGCCACGCAGGAAATAGCGCGCAACGTGCAACGATCGACCGACCTCAGCAATCAGGTCGCCGCCGACGTTGCCGTCGTCAATGAGGGCTCCGGCGAGACCAGTTCCGCGTCGGGTCAGGTGCTCGACGCCGCCAAGTCGCTGTCGATGCAGAGCGAGCATCTGCGACGTCAGGTCGGCGCATTCCTCGACGACATGCGGGCAGCCTGAACCGGCCTGGGCCAGCCAATCTGCCGGCTGGCGGAACTGGAAAATGACGCTGCGAGGCAGCGTCATTTGGCGGGATGCAAGCCCCAAATTTTACCAAAGACCCTTGACACATCAGCGTTTTCAGCCGAACGCCATTCGAGACGACGAATGGACCGTTTATGGATTTGATTACGACCACTGACCAACTCGCCGCTGCCTGTGACCGCCTATCCAAGCACTGGATCGTTACGGTCGACACCGAGTTCCTGCGCGAGACCACTTATTATCCCCTGCTCTGCGTCGTTCAGATGGCGAGCGCCGAGGAGGCCGTGGTTGTCGATACGCTGGCCGAAGGCATCGACCTCGCGCCGTTCTTCGCGCTGATGGCGAACCCCGACGTGCTGAAGGTTTTCCATGCGGCACGGCAGGATATCGAAATCGTCTGGCACCGCGCCGGCATCGTCCCGCAGCCGATCTTCGACACCCAGGTCGCCGCGATGGTGCTCGGCTATGGTGACAGCATCGCCTATGACCAGCTCGTCGAGCGCATCACCGGGCATCGCCCCGACAAGACGCATCGCTTCACCGACTGGTCGCATCGCCCGCTGACCGATGAACAGATGCATTACGCCGTCTCCGACGTGACGCATCTGCGCGACGTCTTTGCAGCACTCGATGCCGACTTGAAGAAGCGTGGCCGCAGCGATTGGGTCTCCGAGGAGATGGAAGTCCTGACCTCGCCGAAGACCTATGATTTCCATCCCGAACGCGCATGGGAGCGGCTGAAAACCCGCGTCCGCAAGCCGAAGGAATTGGCCGTGCTGATGGAAGTCGCGGCGTGGCGCGAACAGGAAGCGCAGAGCCGCGACGTGCCGCGCTCGCGCGTGCTGAAAGATGACGCCGTCGGCGACATCGCCACGCATGCACCGACATCGCTGGAGCGTCTTGCCAATCTGCGCTCGCTGCCGAAAGGCTTCGATCGGTCGAAATGGGGCGCGGACATCGTTGCCGCCGTGCAGCGCGGCGTCGCGCGCGATATCAACACGCTTCCAAAGATCGAAAAGCCGCGCGGCAATACCAACGGAGCCGCCATCGTCGAATTGCTGAAAGTGCTGCTGCGCATGACGTCGGAACGCCATGCGGTCGCCAGTAAAGTCATCGCGACGGTGGACGATCTCGAACAGATCGCCAACAACGACAATGCCGATGTCGGCGCCATGCGCGGCTGGCGGCGCGAACTATTCGGCGAAGCCGCGCTCGGTTTGAAGCATGGCCGCCTCGCGCTCGCGATCGAAAAAGGCCGCGTCGTGCGGGTCGATCGGGATTAGTTGGCAGCGTTAGACGTGCCGACCGCCAAACAGAGGCGTTTAGCGTGAGGTGCGAGCACTTGCTGCCCTCGAAGGGCGTGGGCTCTTACCCGTTCCGCAGCAATCCTTCGAGGTTTTTTTCAATAGCGCGACGCGCTGTTTGAAAAAGCACCTCAGGATGACGTCGATGAGAAGGATCAACGCAATTACCGTCTCACGATCGTGCCCGTTTTGCCGACCAGCCGTGCCAGTTGCTTGAAGCGGCTAGCGACGCGGTCGGCGACGAGATCAACCATCCGATGCTCGAAAATAAGATTCAGCTTGCGATCCTGCGCGCTGAAATTGGTGGCGCTCAGCACGCCCGGCTGTGCCGCCGAAATCAGATGCGCGACGCGAAACGCAGCGCCCAGAATCTTTGCGCGCTCGATTTGGGCCGGCGTCACCAGCGCGCGGATTTGCGCCGGCGGTTCGTTCTGTTCGGCCAATCCCGCATAGCGATAGAACACCGACAGCGCGAGAAACGCGCGATCATGATGACCGACCGCACCAAAATTGCCGTTGGTGATCAGGTTCAGCGTTTGCTCTCCGCGATAATCCGGATGCACGCGCCAACCGATATCGGATAACAGACACGCCGCATGGCGCAGGCGTTTCTCGTCCGGCGTCTCTTTGAGTTTCGCGATCCGCATGAAGCGATCGGTCCAGCCGATCAACTCCTCGCCATGCTTGGCGGAGCGCGACAGCAACCCGTTCAAGGTGCGCGCCGCACTCAGCAGACCATCTTGCGCACGCACCGCCGGCGGCAGCATTTCGTAAAGCAACCCTTCCCGCACGCCATAGGTCGAGAACACGATGGTCTTCGGCTTGGCGATGCAGATGATGTTTTCCAGCACCAGCGCCGCATAGATGAGAAGCGGCCGTCGCGCTTCGGCCACGGCTTCGATATCGGCTAGAATGTTTCCGGCCGCGAGGCGGCGCAGGCGGCGCACAAAATCCAGCGCCTCGGCGGCCGGGATCGAATAGCCGTGCATCACGCGCAGCGGATAATGACTTTGGATAATGTGGATGCGCGCCAGCGCGCGCCATGTGCCACCGACCGCGTAGAAATTACGGCCCGCACCGGCTGCGAGTTGCGGCACGCCGTCGAGCGCGGACTTGACGATGCGCTGGGCGCGTTTGGCGGATTTGTGCGACGCATCTTGCAGTGCCAGCGATCCCAAAGGCAGCGTCACGCCGGTACGGATCGCATGGCCTTTGATGTCGATCAGTTCGAGCGAGCCGCCGCCGAGATCGCCGACCAGACCGTCGGGTTTGTGAATGCCGGAGATGACGCCCAAAGCTGATAGCCTGGCTTCGCGCGGACCGGAAATGATCGCGATCGAGACGCCGCAAATACGTTCGGCCTTGGCGATGAAATCCGGGCCGTTGCTGGCGTCGCGACAGGCGGCGGTCGCGACCGCATAGATCTTGCCGACCTTTATCAATTTGCACAGCGCGCTGAAACGCTTGAGCGACGCCAGTGCTTTCGCCACCGCGTCTTCGGCCAGCAGCCCTGTGGATTGCACCTCGCGGCCAAGGCCGCAGAGATTCTTTTCGTTGAACAACGTCACGAGGCTTCGTGCCATCGATTCGTAGACGACCAGTCGCACCGAATTCGAGCCGATGTCGATGACGGCGACACTGCGTCGCTTGGCGGCTGGGCGCTTCACGACGGGCTCAAATCAGGTTTGCGACTGCTGGCGTTCGGCACGGCGAGTGAGCCGGCGCGGCGAGGATTCCTTGAGCGATTTGCCACGTCCAGACAGACTCGGATTGGTCATGAAATAATTGTGCACGTTGAAAGGTTCTTCGCCCTTCGCGATCTTCATACGTGTTGACGATCCATCCGGCAACAATTGCCAGCTTTGCTCGGTGTCCTTCAGGTTGGCAACCATGATCTGCTCAAGCACCTGCTGATGCACCGTCGGGTTCTGCAACGGGCATAACACCTCGACGCGGCGATCGAGATTGCGCGGCATCATGTCGGCAGAGGAAATATAGACCGCAGCCTTCGGCCCCGGCAGGCCCTGCCCCATCCCGAAGCAATAGACGCGGCCATGTTCGAGAAAGCGTCCGATGATCGATTTGACGCGGATATTGTCCGACAACCCCGGCACGCCGGGCCGCAGGCAACAGATACCGCGCACGATGAGTTCGATTGTCACGCCAGCCTTCGAGGCCTCGTAGAGCGCGTCGATGATATCGGGGTCGACCAGCGAGTTCATCTTCATCCAGATCGCGGCTGGCTTGCCGTGCTTGGCGTAGCTGGTCTCGCCCGCGATATGGGCGAGGATGCGATTGCGCAACGTCAAAGGCGACACTGCCATCTTCTCGATGTCGCTCGGCTCCGCATAGCCGGTGATGTAGTTGAACACCCGCGCCGCATCGCGGCCGATGATCGGGTCCGACGTGAAATAGGACAGGTCGGTATAGATGCGCGCCGTCACCGGATGATAGTTGCCGGTGCCGGTATGCACGTAAGTGGTGAGGCTGCCGCCCTCGCGGCGCACGACGAGCGAGAGTTTGGCGTGGGTCTTCAATTCGAGGAAGCCATAGACCACCTGCACGCCAGCGCGTTCGAGATCGCGGGCCCAGCGGATGTTGGCTTCTTCGTCGAAACGCGCTTTGAGTTCGACCAGCGCCGTGACGGATTTGCCCTGATCGGCGGCCTCGACCAACGCTCGCACGATCGGCGAATTGTTCGACGTGCGATAGAGCGTCTGCTTGATCGCGACGACATCGGGATCGCGCGCCGCCTGCTGCAGGAATTGCACGACGACGTCGAAGGACTCGTAAGGATGGTGGACGACAAGATCCTTCTGCCGGATCGCGGCGAAGATGTCGCCGCCATGATCGCGCACGCGCTCAGGATGGCGCGGCACATAGGGCACGAATTCGAGATCGGGGCGCTCAAGCCGCGTCAGTTGCGACAGTTCGTTCATCGCCAGCACACCATCGACGATCAGCAGATCGTCGTCTGTCGTGGACAATGCGCGTTGCACGAACTTGCGTAATTCTTCCGGCATCGTGGCTTCGACTTCGAGGCGGATCACTGAGCCGCGTCGCCGTCGCTTCAAAGCGGTCTCGAACAGCCGCACCAGATCTTCGGCTTCTTCCTCGATTTCGAGTTCTGAATCGCGGATCACACGAAACGCACCCTGCCCCTTGACTGTGTAGCCTGGAAACAGCCGCCCAATGAACAGGCCGGTTGCCTGCTCCAGCGTCATCAGCCGCACGCTGCCGTCCTTGGCGTTGGCAGGTAGCTTGATGAAGCGATCGATCTTGCCGGGCATGCGGATGAGCGCGTTCATCGGCCGGCCATCGGAGACGCGCGACAGATGCAGCGCGATCGTGAAACCGAGCGACGGGATAAACGGAAACGGATGCGCCGGATCGATCGCCAGCGGCGTCAGAAGCGGGAAAATGTTGTGGAGAAAATGCTCCTCGATCCAGGTCCGCTCGGTTTTACTGGCGTCCTTGCCGTCGATCAGTGCAATGCCGACCCCATTGAGCAGGCCGCGCAGATCGCGCCAGATCGCCTGCTGATCGTTTGCCAGCCTCGAAACTGCCTCGTTGATTAGTGTGAGCTGTTCGGTCGGCGACATGCCGTCGGGACTACGCTCGGCAATGCCCTCGCGGACCTGCGCCTTTAAGCCGGCGACGCGAACCATGAAGAACTCATCGAGATTGTTGGCCGAGATCGACAGAAACCGCACGCGCTCCAAAGCGGGGTGCTTTGCATTCACGGATTCTTCCAGCACGCGCCGATTGAAATGCAACCAGGACAGTTCGCGGTTGATAAAGCGCTCGGGGCTGACGGCGATCTTCGAAGCAGGCTCAAGTTCGCCCATTTTCTCTTCGATCGCAATGACTTGCTCGGAATCCATCGGCCTTCAATCCAATTCAATTGGCGGCAACCGCCCGACGGCGATCAGCGGCGGAACTTATCTGACAGAACCATGACACGGCCATGACGCAAGGCAATTGCGTCATATCGCATCCCCGCAGCGCAACCTTGCACATCTTCGCTAATTCAACCGCCGCGCAGCAGTTCCACGGCGAGCGCGCGCGTCACCGGACGGCCGAGCCGCAACGCCTCGGTATCCAGCATGTCCACGGTTTGCCGCGCTGCGACAAATGAACGCTCGATCCGCGTGGCGAGATAATTGACGACGCTGTCATCGATCGACATCTGCCGGTCGGCACAGAACTTGACGATCAGCGCGCGAAACAGCGCGTCATCCGGCGGCGTCAACGTGATCACCGGAATGGCCCGCAACCGCGAGCGCAGATCGCGCAACTCGATATCCATCGCGGCAGGCAAAACGCGCGAAGTCAGCAGCACGAAGCAATTGTCCTCACGCGCCATGTTCAACAGATGAAACAAAGCGCGCTCGTCGAACGCCCCGGCTTTGAGATCTTCGATAACGACGGCGGCTGTCGCTAGCGCGCCCGGCACGTCAGGTACGGTCAGCGTATGCGCCATCGTCGAACGCGCGCCGGAGGCCTCGGCCCAAATCGCGGCAAGATGGCTCTTGCCGGAGCCTTCCGGCCCGCACAACATCATCACGCGGTTTGGCCAGTCCGGCCAGCGTTCGATCAGATGCAGCGCCGCGGCATTGGCCGGGCCTTCAAGAAAGTTGTCGCGCGACAGGCTCTCGGCATGCGGCAGCGTAAACGCCAGTTGACGAGGTGGGACGCGGATCGCCACGCAATGAACTCCTGCCGACATTCGGCAAACGACTTATGACGGCGATTGACCCGGCTCGATCGTGCCCATGTGGCGCACCCATTCGACCAGATACATTGCGATCGAGACCAGCGTGAACACCGTAACGAACCCCATCATGATCGCGTCATAGGGCCATGACTTGAAGCCGAAGCCGAGCGCCGCCAGCACCAGAGCCGCGAACGCGACCTGCGCCACGGTGTTGAGCTTGGAAACCATCAACGGCTTCATCGGGATCGGCTTGCCGAACAACCATGACACAATCACGGCGGCAACGATCATGATATCGCGCGACACCACGAGGATCACCAGCCAGCGTGGCACCGCGCCCCAGATCCCCAGCGACACGAAGATCGACACCAAGAGCGCTTTGTCAGCTAAAGGATCGAGCAGCGCGCCGAGTTCGCTGGCCATATTGAAGCGCTTGGCGAGATAGCCATCGACAGCGTCGCTGACGCCCGCCACGACAAAGACCGCAAAGGCGATCTCCATCTGCCTGGATGCGATCGCCCAGACGATCACGGGCACCAGCAGGATACGGCCAAGCGTAATGATGTTCGGTATGCTCAAAGGCGCGTCCCGGCTTAGCAATTCGGGCAGATCGCCCATCCCGCCCGTGATCTACCGTCTCTCGGCGGCCAGCGCCAGCGAGCCGGGACGGCGCGCCTTCCGCGATCCTTGCACGGGCACGGAATTCGACGTAACCAGCCGGCAAATTCAGCCCATCGACCGGAAAGACCGTGAACCATGACCGATTCGAAAAAGGGCCTGACCTACGCCGATGCCGGCGTCGATATCGACGCCGGCAACCGCCTCGTCGATATGATTAAACCTCTGGTTCGCGCCACCGCCCGCCCCGGTGCAGGTGCCGAGATCGGCGGCTTCGGCGGCTTGTTCGATCTGAAGGCGGCAGGCTTTGCAGATCCGGTGTTGGTGGCCGCGACCGACGGCGTCGGCACCAAGTTCAAGATTGCCATCGAAGCCAACATCCATGACGGCATCGGCATCGACCTTGTGGCGATGTCGGTCAACGACCTCGTCGTGCAGGGTGCGGAGCCGCTGTTCTTTCTCGACTATTTCGCCTGCAGCAAACTCGACCCGGAAGCCGCTGCGGTGATCGTTGCAGGCGTCGCCGAAGGCTGCCGCGAGAGCGGTTGCGCACTGATCGGCGGCGAGACCGCCGAGATGCCCGGTTTGTACAAGGACGGCGATTATGATCTCGCGGGCTTCGCCGTTGGTGCGGCCGAACGCGGCACGCTGCTGCCAACGCCGGATATTGCCGAGGGCGACGCGGTGATCGGCCTTGCCTCTTCAGGCTTGCACTCCAACGGCTTTTCGCTCGTTCGCAAAATCGTCGAACGCACGGGTTTGGCCTTCGATGCACAGGCACCGTTCCAGCCGTTGATGACGCTTGGCGGCGCACTGCTGACGCCGACGAAACTCTATGTGAAATCCTGCCTGCGCGCGATCCGCGAAACGGGTGCCGTGAAAGGCCTTGCCCACATCACCGGCGGCGGTTTTACCGACAACATCCCGCGCGTACTGCCGAAGCATCTCGGCGTCCGCATTGACCTTGCCGCCGTCAATGTATTGCCGGTCTTCAAATGGCTCGCGGCCGAAGGCAATATCGCCGAGCTGGAACTGCTGCGCACCTTCAACTGCGGCATCGGCATGATCGCGATCGTGAAGCCCGACGCCGTGCAGCAAGTGATGGACGTGCTGCGCGATGCCGGCGAGACCGTGACGTTGCTCGGCAACGTCATCGCCACTGAAGCCGAGCCGCGCGTCGTCTATGACGGCCATCTCGATCTGGCGTTGTGATGCCGAAAACCCGCGTCGCGATTTTGATATCCGGTCGCGGCTCGAACATGGCCGCGCTGATCGACGCCGTGAAATCCGACGCTGCTTTTCCAGCCGAGATCGCCCTTGTCGTTTCCAATAGTGCCGACGCGCCCGGGCTGGTCATCGCGCAGCAGGCCGGCATCATGACGCTGACGATCCCAAGCAAGCCATTTGGCAAGGACCGCGCCGGCTTCGAGGCGAAATTGCAAGCCGCGCTCGACGACGCACAGATCGAATTGATCTGTCTTGGCGGTTTCATGCGATTGTTCACGGCGGACTTCGTGCAACATTGGCATGGTCGGATGCTGAACATCCACCCATCGCTGCTGCCGTCGTTTCCCGGCCTCGATCCGCATGGCCAGGCGCTGCGCGCCGGTGTGAAAATCTCAGGCGCGACGGTGCATTTCGTGATCGCGGAAACCGATGCCGGACCGATCGTCATGCAGGGTGCGGTCTGCGTTTGCGACGACGACACCACCGACACACTGGCTGCACGCGTGCTCGGCATCGAGCATCGCATCTATCCGCAGGCTTTGCGCCTGGTGGCGTCGAAAAGCGTCAGGCTCGACGGCGATGTTTGCAGAATGACGACGAGCACGAGTGCCGATGACACGCTGATATCGCCGGGTTTGCATTAGGCCGCGTGAGCGTCGCCGATTTCGGCAAGCCGCTTGCGTCGCCACAATGAGCCGACCGCCAGCACGATGATCACGCCGAGAATCTGGCACACCATCTCAGGACCATGTCCGCCAGTGCCAAACTGCGGGTTGAAGCCAATCGATGTGACGATCCGATCCAGCCCCGCACCAAGCCCAGTTGCGAAGACGCGCGCGACGAAGGGGGCCACCGCCGGATCGGTCGCAATGACATCACCTGCGATCCAACCGAGCAGCGCCGCACCAAGCCAGATCAAGATCGGCAGCTTTTCCAGCACGGCCATGATGAGGGCGGCACCGGCGACGATCAGCGGTACGCTCACAAGAAGGCCGAGGATCGCTAAAGGCACGCTGCCATTGGCGGCGGCGGCTACGGCGATGACATTGTCGAGGCTCATCACAATGTCGGCGACGACGACGATCTGCACGGCCGCCCACAGATGCGATGCAGCAGCGACGCCGTCCTCGTTTTCCTTTTCGGGAACGAGCAGCTTGGCTGCGATCACGATCAACGCAAGCCCACCGATCAATTTGAGATAAGGCAGTTCAAGCAGCGTTGCGACGATGCCGGTAAAGATGATGCGCAGGATCACGGCTGCGGCCGCGCCAAAGATCATGCCCCAGAGACGCTGTTTCGGCGCGAGGCCCCGGCAGGCCATCGCAATAACCAGCGCGTTGTCGCCGGACAACAGCACGTTGATCCAGATAATCTTGCTGACCGCGACCCAGAAGGTCGGCTGCTGCATCTCGACTTGAAACTGGGTGATGAGAGACTTCAACGTCGCGGGATCGAAAACGTGCAGTATCCAGTCCATCGTCCCGTCCCCAGCGCAGCGTGTTTTTATAGGTAAACCGCCCGGCGTCGCCGCCGGGCGGCCGTGTTGGTTTAACCGACGATCTCGTTACCGGCGAAGAACTGCGCGATCTCGATCGCGGCAGTGTCAGCGGCGTCCGAACCATGCACCGAGTTCTCGCCGATCGACTTGGCGAACAGCTTGCGGATGGTGCCTTCTGCGGCCTTGGACGGATCGGTCGCGCCCATCACGTCGCGATGCTTGAGCACGGCACCTTCGCCTTCGAGCACCTGCACGACGACCGGCGCCGAGATCATGAAGTCGACCAGCTCGCCGAAAAACGGCCGTGCCTTGTGTACCCCATAGAAGGTTTCGGCCTGACCACGGGTCATGTGGATGCGCTTCTGCGCGATGATGCGCAGACCGGCCTTTTCGATCACGGCATTGATCGCGCCGGTCAGGTTACGCTCGGTCGCGTCGGGCTTGATAATCGAAAAGGTGCGTTCAATCGCCATGATCTGTCCTTGAGAGGGTCTGTTGGAGTTGCGGGCTTATATCGGCGCGATTGCCGCACCGCAAGCGAAGCGGCCGGCGCGATCGGCGCGAAGATGTAATGTAGATGAACCCAGTCTGACTGAACTGTCCGGCCTGTGTTCAGCTTGGACGGCACAATCTATGGCCTGACATCTTAGCGGATCCCCGCACAACCCATGAGGAGACGACAATGTTACGCAAACTTGCGCTGACGATCGTTGCAGCGGCGGCCATCGGTGCTGCGGCCCTGGCGCCGACGACGGCCTCAGCCAGAGGCGGACACGGTGGTGGTGGTCATGGCGGCGGCTTCCATGGCGGTGGTGGTTTCCACGGCGGTGGTGGCTTTCATGGCGGCGGTTTCCATGGCGGCGGTTTCCATGGAGGTCCGCGCTTTTATGGCGGCGGACCGCGATTCTATCGCGGCGGACCGCGTTTCTATGGAGGCGGACCGCGCTTCTATGTCGGTGGCGGATATGGCGGTTGCATCGTCCGGCGCGTGATATACACCCCGTATGGGCCACGGATCCGGCTGATCAACCGTTGCTATTGATTTGAATCAGTTTTTTCGACACAAGACCTCGGTTGCTTTGGCAACCGGGGTTTTTTGCTGTGCAATTTCCACAACATAATACCGTTGCTCATTCGTTTCGAATTTTACGCAAACTTTACGCAATTGGCGTGAGATCTACGGGTCCGGAAACAATTCCGGCGCGATTGACTTGACCCGATGTCACAAAATCGACGTGACACCGACGAGGATAACGAGATGCGAGACCGAGATAACGACAGCAGGCAGATGGACCGCGCCACCAGCGCGTCGCTTTGCAGCGCGATCGGCGAGCGGCTTCATCAAAATCTCGGTCCGGAAGCGCCGATGCCCTCCAGCCTGCAGCGCTTGATTGATGAATTGCATCGTCAGGAAACCCTCGGCAAGTCCTACAAATAAGCCTTTCCGCCCTCTAAGCACCCTGTCCGATCACAATCAGGGTTGCGTTTGTGCTGCGTTGCGGTGAAAACGCGCGCATGCTCTCAATTTCCGAAATATCGCTCCGGATCGCCGGCCGCCTGTTGATCGATCACGGCACCGCTCAGATCGTGCCTGGCTCGCGCGTTGGTTTCGTCGGCCGCAATGGCGTCGGCAAATCCACTTTGTTCGGTGCGATCCGCGGCGAGTTGCCGCTTGAGGGCGGCGCGATCAGCATTCCGCCGCGCTGGCGTGTCGGCAGCCTCGCGCAGGAAGCTCCTGACGGCCCGGAAAGTCTGATTTCCGTCGTCTTGAAGGCTGATGTCGAGCGCCACGATCTGCTCGCCGAAGCCGACACCGCTGACGATCCCGAGCGCATCGCCGAAATCCAGACCCGCCTCGTCGATATCGAGGCCCATTCGGCCCCTGCCCGCGCCGCCGCGATCCTCAGCGGCCTCGGCTTCTCGACAGCCGATCAGGCCCGCGCCTGTCAGGAATTTTCCGGCGGCTGGCGGATGCGCGTAGCGCTGGCGGCAACGTTGTTCTCTGCGCCCGATCTGTTGTTGCTCGATGAGCCGACCAACTATCTCGATCTCGAAGGCACGCTGTGGCTCGAAGACCATCTGGCGAATTATCCGCGCACGGTCATCGTCATCAGCCATGACCGCGATCTGCTCGACACGTCCGTTGATCAGATCCTGCATCTCGATCGCGGCAAGCTGACGCTCTACAAGGGCACTTACTCGTCCTACGAAGAGCAGCGTGCGACGAAGGAGATGATCGACGCGCGGCACGTCAAGAAACAGGAATCCGAACGCAAGCGTCTGGAAGCCTTCGTCGAACGGTTCAAGGCCAAGGCGACGAAAGCCAAGCAGGCACAGTCCCGTGTCAAGATGCTGGAGAAGATGAAGCCGATCGCGGCGCTCGTCACCAATGACGTGCGCGAGATCGTCTTTCCGACACCGGAAAAGATTTTGTCACCGCCGATCATTGCTGCCGACAACGTGTCGGTCGGTTACGAGCCCGGCAAGAACGTGCTCAACAATGTCACGCTGCGCATCGACAATGACGATCGCATCGCGTTGCTCGGCTCCAACGGCAACGGCAAATCAACGCTGGTAAAATTGCTCGCGGGCAAACTTGCGCCGGTGTCGGGTCATGTTACGCGCGCGGCGAATTTATCCGTCGGCTATTTCGCGCAGCACCAAACCGACGAACTCGATCTCGACGGCTCGCCCTACGATCATGTGCGCCGCCTGATGGTCGATGCGACGGAAACAAAAGTTCGCGGTCGCGTCGGCGCGATCGGCTTCTCCGGAAAAGCCGGTGACACCACGGTGCGAAGCCTGTCAGGCGGCGAAAAAGCCCGGCTATTGCTGGGTTTGGCGACCTTTTACGGCCCGAACATGATTATCCTCGACGAGCCGACAAACCATCTCGATATCGACAGCCGTGCGGCGCTGGCCGAAGCGATCAACGAGTTTCCCGGTGCCATCATCATGGTCAGCCATGACCGCTATCTGATCGAAGCCTGTGCCGATCAATTATGGGTCGTCGCCGACCGCAAGGTCACGCCGTATGACGGCGACCTCGACGATTATCGCCGCACGGTGTTGTCGTCGCGCGGCATGCGGGTGACATCGCGCGATCGTCATGCGTCGGGTGGTAGCGTCACGTCGCGCGAGAAGATTCAAAAGCCGAAAGAAAAGCGCGTGCCGCTAAAGCAGCGCGTCGCAGACGCCGAGGCCGAGATCGCACGCATCACCGGCATCATCGCAAAGATTGATGCGGGACTGGCGACACCGGGCCTGTTTAAGAAAGACCCGAAGCAGGCAGCTCAACTCGGAAAAGCGCGTTCAGGCGCGGAAGCCGCGTTGCAAAAGGCCGAGGATGACTGGCTGTCGGCAAGTTCGGAATACGACCGCGCAACGGGATGACGCGAGACGGAAAGCGTCAAAGTTTGCTTACCCGTTGACGCGGCGCTTCTGGCGCACGGGCTTTGGCGCTGGCGCGGCTTCGGGGCCACGCTCGACCATCGACAACCGGCCGCCGGTGAAGGTGTAGATGCCGGCGCGCGGACCGCGCGAATAGGTCAGCACCGCGACGCGGTCGCCCCGCTCATTATTGGACAGCGCGACATTATCGGGCGCACCGGCCCCCCGTGCCACATCGCATTCGGTGTGACCAAGCGCCACCACGCCAGACTGAACTGGCGCAGCGCCCGCGCCGTTCGCCAGAGCATTGGCATCTTGCGGACCGAGGCCAGGGCACGCGCCCTGTGCGGAAATCAGATCTTCCTGGCCGACGGCCTTGTCCGGCGTCAATGGCGGGGTTTCGATCGACACGTTGCGGATAAACACCCGGCTGGGTCGCGAGAACCAGTCCGCATCCTTCGACAGCAGATCCGACGAAAACATGTCCGATACACTACCGGCGCAGCCCGCAATAAGCGGGGCGAGGATCATGAGCCCCAACAAGGGCCGACCAAAAGAATGACGATGTCGCACGATGTAACTTTCCTTACGCCGGCCGCTGACGCCTGTCCCACCATCCCTTTGCGGCATGACCATGACTGCGCCCCGTCCAAAAGGTTCGGATAGACGATTATCACGCGCCAGCGGAATTTGCCACGCCCCGCCGCTGCCAGCGGCCGTTTTCATCGGCCTGCCAATAGGTGACGTCATGGCCGCTAGCCTTGCTAACGCTCCAGGCCGCACGCGCCTGCGCCAGCGCGTCGTCATCGTCGCCGTCGAACACCAGCACCATGCGCTGATATTGCGCGGCATCCTCGGGCAGCGGGGCGTTGTCGACCAGAAACCGGACATGCGCGTCATTTGGATTGGCGGCGTCGATCGTCAGCAAAACCGGCTGATCGGCCGCATCAGTGGCGCGCCAGGTCGCATGCGGCAGAAACGAATCGTCGCGATAGGTCCACAGATGGCCGTCGAGCGCCTCGACACGCTCCTCGGACGTGGCCTGCACGACAACGCGCCAACCACGCTCCAGAGACTTTTCAAGCAGAGGCGGCAGAACCTTTTCTAGCGCCATATTCTGCAGATGATAGAACAGTACTTCGGTCATGCGGGTGTCCTTGTCCCGGTCGCGGAACCCAGATCGTGACGACGACTGTATCCGTTACGGTGCCAGGTCTGCATCGCGTCACGTCGCTTTGCTCGCGACGCAACGCGCCTGGCACGCAAAACTAAGTCTTCCCCTCGTAATGTTCCGCGACAAGGCGATCGAGCAGTCGCACGCCATAGCCCGAACCCCAGCTATGGTTGATGTCATTCTTCGGCGCGCCCATCGCGGTGCCGGCGATGTCGAGATGTGCCCACGGCGTGCCATCGACGAATCGTTGCAGGAACTGCGCGGCGGTGATCGAGCCACCATGGCGGCCGCCGGTATTTTTCATGTCGGCGAATTGCGAATCGATCTGCTTGTCGTATTCGGGACCGAGCGGCATCCGCCAGACGCGCTCGCCGGTGGTCTCGCCAACGGCGTGAAGCCGCTGTGCCAGTTCGTCATTGTTCGAGAACAGCCCGGCATATTCGGTGCCGAGCGCGACCATGATCGCGCCGGTGAGCGTGGCCAGATCGATCATGAATTTCGGCTTGTAGTTTTTTGCGACGTACCAGAGCACGTCGGCCAGCACGAGGCGGCCTTCGGCGTCGGTATTGATGATCTCGATGGTCTGGCCGGACATCGAGGTGACGATATCGCCGGGGCGTTGCGCATTGCCGTCCGGCATGTTTTCGACGATGCCGATCGCACTGACGACATTCACCTTGGCTTTACGCGCGGCGAGCGCGTGCATCAGGCCGACGACGCATGCAGCACCGCCCATGTCGCCCTTCATGTCTTCCATGCCACTGGAGCCCTTGATCGAGATGCCGCCGGTGTCGAAGGTGACGCCCTTGCCGATGAACGACACGGGTTGCTCGCCTTTCTTGCCGCCGTTCCAGCGCATGATGACAACACGGCTCGGCTGTACCGAACCCTGCCCCACGCCAAGCAGCGCGCCCATCTTCAGCTTGGTCATCGCCTTGACGTCGAGCACCTCGATCTCAACGCCGAGCTTGCGCAATTCACTGGCGCGACGCGCAAATTCGACGGGGTACAGCACGTTCGGCGGCTCGTTGACGAGTTCGCGCGCGAGAATCACGCCATCGACGATGGCACTGTCCGGCGTGAACGCCTTTTTGGCGGCGGCAACATCATTTACCGCGACCGACACGTTCACGGTGCGCGGCTTCTCGTCGTCATCCTTCTTCTTGGTCTTGTAACGGTCGAATGAATAAGCACGCAGCCGCAGGCCGGACGCGATCGCAGCCGACTGCGCTGACGTCATCGGCCCGGCCGGCAGTTCGGCCATGATCGTCACGGCCTCGCCGCTAGAGGCGACCTTACCTGCGATCACGCCACCGCATTTCAGGACGTCATATTCCTTGAGGTCCGACGCCTTGCCCGTACCGATCACGATCAGCCGCGCAGCCTTGAGGCCCTCCGGCGCGAGGATGTCGAGCACAGCGGCCGTTTTGCCCTTGTAGCGGCCGGTCGCGGCGGCGCGTTTGATAATCGATGCGGCGCTGCCGAGCGCTTTGGTCGTCGCAGCCCCCATCTTCAGCGCGTCGTCGCAGAACACCACGAGAGTTCCGCTGGCGGATGCGGAAAACGGAACAAAGCCGACCTTGACGGCGTCGGGCATGGGCTAGTCCTCCAAAAACAACTCGCAAAAACGAGTCGCAAAAATAAGTCGGTCGTCGTGCGGGGGCGCAAAACCGGCGGGGGCGCGGCGGCTGTCCCGAGGGGACGCGGCGGCCACGATGTTGCACATTATGGCCCGAGCGCACGCCCGATGCCAAGCGCCGACGTCACTGCAGGGACACAGTTCACGAATTATTAACCACAGCACAGCCGCGAAGGCCTGCGCGCCTTGGCCCAGCCATTTTGTTGACCAATCAAGCACCTGGTATGGTGGATATTGAATTCAGCATGAGGCAGCGAACCCCGGGGGACATTCGATGACGGAATGGGGCGCGCGACCAAGGCCGGACCGGGTGGGATTGCACTGACATAATGGGGTCAATCGACAGGTACATCTTCCGCACGACGCTTGCGTCGTTTGCGCTGGTGCTAGTCAGCCTCACGGGCGTGATCTGGATCACGCAGGCGTTGCGCGGCATCGATTTGATGACCAGTCAGGGCCAGACGATTGTCACCTTCCTCGGCATTACCGGACTTGCGATTCCGGTGCTCGTTCTCATCATCGCGCCGATCGCGCTGATGATCGCGGTGGCGCATACGCTGAACAAGCTCGCCACCGATTCCGAAATCATCGTCATGAACGCGGCGGGCCTGTCGCCGATCCGGCTGTTTCTGCCATTCGTCTATGCGACCGTGGTCGTGGCGCTGATCGTCGCTTTCATCGGTGCTTATCTCGCGCCGGACGGCATGCGCCGGCTGAAGCGCTGGGATGCCGAAATCACCGCCGACGTCCTCGCAAATATTCTGCAACCGGGCCGCTTCGCACAGCTCGATGCAAACCTGACGATTCGCGTGCGCGAGCGCCGGCCCGGCGGGCTGCTCGTCGGCATCTTCGTGGATGACCGCCGCGATCCGAAAGAGCGTGTCAGCATCATCGCCGACCACGGCACCGTTTTGAAAAACGATTCGGGCTCGTTCCTGATTCTCGAAGACGGCAACCTGCAACGCTTCGAGACCGGCAAGACCGATCCGGCACTGGTCGCGTTCAGCCGCTATGGCTTCGACATGTCGAAGTTCTCTAAACAGGGCGGCGACGTCACCTACGGCATTCGCGAACGCTATCTGTGGGAGTTGATGACGCCAGCGTCCGACGATCCGGTCTACATCCAAATGCCTGCACAATTTCGGGCCGAGATGCATGACCGCATCATGTCGCCACTCTATCCTTTCGCCTTTGCCGCAGTGACTTTTGCGTTTTTAGGATCGCCGCGCACGACGCGCCAGAGCCGCAATTTCTCGATGGGTGCCGCGATCGCGGCTGTCTTTGCGATGCGCATGATCGGCTTCGCCTGCTCGGTCGTGGCCGTCAAAACACCGCTCGCGATTCTCGTGCAATATCTCATGCTGGCGTTCGGAATCGGCATGAGCGTCTGGATCATCATCGGCGGAATCGTGATCGAACCGCCGGCGAAACTCGTCGAGGCGATCAATCGATCGAACGC
>JAYUEY010000042.1:0-58512 GCA_043739005.1 Tardiphaga sp. | reverse complement strand
CCGGAGGCGTCGAGTAATTCGTGAAATCGATCCGGAACAGGCCGGGATCGGGCTTCTTCACAGTGTCGAGGTTATAAACCGCGACCGTTGTGTCGTAGCCCTGCGGATCGGTGACAGTCCACTGCTTGAGCTGGTTATCTTTGACGCCGAGCATCAGCATCAGGCGAGAGGTGCCGACCAGCGCGTTGCGTTCCTCGATTGTCACGCTGATGTAAAGATCGTCGGCCGAGACGGCGACGACGTTGGTATCGCGCATCAGGTCGATCTTTTCGGCGAGCAAATAGCGCAATGGCGTCTGCGACAGCGGATAGATGTCCTGCGTTGCCAACCTGCGGTCGCGCACTGCGAGCGAATTGCCGTCGGAAATCATCGCGATCGGCGACGGCTGGTCATATTCGAACCGCACCTTGCCGGGCTTCTGGATGAAGAAATCACCTTTGGTCTTGCTGCCGTCCGGCCCGACCTGCACGAAATTCCCGGTCAGCGTGGACAGTGAAGACAGATAGGTCGAGACCTTGGCGGCTTGCGCTTTCTGGTCGGCGTCGAAGGTCGTGAAGATGCTGGCCGGCTTGTTGCGACGCGGATCGGGAATGACTGGTTCGGGCGCGGGACTAGCGGCTGAGTTGATGCGCGGCTTTGCCTGCACGGGTTCAGCGGCGGCGAGTTGCACCATGTCGCGCGCTTTTGGTGCGGATTTCGGTAGCGGAACGCTCTGCGCCAGCGCCGAGGTCGCCAGTAAAGTCATAGCAAGGCTGGCCGTCAGCAAGGACGACATCGCAACAGAGAACGTCGAAGATGGGGTCACTATCTGGTCCTGCCCGCCGTCATCGGCCGCTGTAATGCTGTCGTCCAACATACTCATCATCTCGATCTAGGCGCTAACGGGTCGCTGTGGCGTTTTCGCGGCCCGAACAGGAACTCGGAGAAAGCAGGTCAAAATCCGCTTTCCTCTTCCTCGATGAGGATCTCCCGCTTGCCGGAATGGTTCGGCTGGCCGACGATGCCCTCGTGCTCCATCCGCTCCATCAACGACGCAGCTTTGTTGTAGCCGATCTGAAGGCGGCGCTGGATGTAGCTGGTCGACGCCTTGCGATCGCGTTTGACGATCGCGACGGCCTGAGAGAAGAGATCGCCGGCGCCGCCGCCATCCGCGCCCATGCTTGTGCCGTCGAATACCGCGCCGTCTTCGCCTTCAGTCGGCTCTTCCGCCGTGACCGCTTCGAGATACTCCGGCTGCCCTTGGGTCTTGAGGTGGCGGACCACCTTCTCGACCTCCTCGTCAGAGACGAAGGGGCCGTGGACGCGGCTGATGCGGCCGCCACCGGCCATATAGAGCATGTCGCCCTGACCGAGTAGCTGCTCAGCGCCCATCTCGCCGAGAATCGTCCGACTATCGATTTTGGATGTCACCTGGAAAGAGATGCGGGTCGGGAAATTCGCCTTGATCGTGCCGGTGATGACGTCCACCGACGGTCGTTGCGTGGCGAGAATGACGTGCAAGCCAGCAGCGCGCGCCATCTGCGCGAGACGCTGCACCGCGCCTTCGATGTCCTTGCCGGCGACCATCATCAGGTCGGCCATTTCGTCGACAATGATGACGATATAGGGCAAAGGCTCGAGATCGAGCTTTTCGTCCTCATAGATCGCTTTGCCCGACTCCTTGTCGAAGCCGGTATGGACAGTCCTGGTCAGTTCCTCGCCCTTGGTCTTGGCTTCGAGCAAGCGCGTGTTGTAGCCATCGATGTTGCGCACACCGAGCTTTGACATCTTCTTGTAACGCTCTTCCATCTCGCGCACGGCCCATTTGAGCGCGACAACAGCCTTCTTCGGATCGGTGACGACGGGCGTCAGCAGATGCGGGATGCCGTCATAGACGGACAGTTCGAGCATCTTCGGATCGACCATGATGAGGCGGCACTGGTCCGGTCGCAGCCGATAGACCAGCGACAGGATCATGGTGTTGATCGCGACCGATTTGCCGGAGCCGGTGGTGCCGGCGATCAGCATATGCGGCGTGCGGGCGAGATCGATGATGACGGGATCGCCGCCGATGGTCTTGCCGAGGCAGAGCGGTAATTTGCAGGCGCCGTCGTCTTTCTCGGTCAGCAGTTCACGCAGATAGACCTTTTCGCGGTGCTGGTTCGGCAATTCGATGCCGATTGCATTGCGGCCTGCGACGACGGCGACACGCGCGGATAACGCACTCATCGAGCGGGCAATATCGTCGGCGAGGCCGATGACGCGCGACGATTTAATACCAGGCGCGGGTTCGAGTTCGTACAACGTGACGACCGGGCCGGGATTGGCTTTGACGATCTCACCACGAACGCCGAAATCTCCAAGCACGCCTTCCAGCGCGCGCGAATTTGTATCGAGTTCGGCCTTGTTCAGCGGCTTGCGATCCGACGCCTTCGGTGCGGACAGCACATTGACCGAAGGCAGTTCGAATTTGCTCGATGATTTCTTCGCGGGCAGCTTTGCGGCAGGTGCTGTTGTCTTGCGCGCGGGCGCGATCGGCGCGTCGTTCTCGTGCTCAATCTCCTCGCTATCATCCTCGTCGTGTTGGGCGTGCGTTCCGGCCTCATCATCCTCGTTGTCGTAACCATCGGGCGCGATCGACGGACTGGCGCGGCGTGCGCCACCGCCGAGATTGGGCTCCTGACGCTCGTAGGCCGTCGTGGTTTTCGCAGGCGCGCTGGCGACCAGCGCGCGATAGGCTCTTACGGCGAGGCGTGACAAGCGCGCCTTCGTGCTCATCAACGCATGAACGACGAAGCCGAGCGAGATCGAACCGCGCTCGCTCTCTTCCTCGAACGGGGTGTCATCATCCTCGATCGCCACTACGGCCTCGGGGTGCTTGGCGCCGAGACCACAGGTCATCAGCAGTGCGGCAACCATGATGCTGCCATAGACGGTGCCGAGCACGAGCCGATAGATCAGGCCGGCCGGGCCAAACACGATGGCCGGAGCGCGCACCAGCGCATCGCCGACGACCCCGCCGACGCCAGTCGGCAGCGGCCAGGAGCCGCCATGCGGCCAGCAGCTTGCAAAGGCTGCCGCCATGATCGTGCAGACGATCCAGCAGCCGATCCGCAGCCCGTATCGGTCAAACGGCCGGTGCGTCAGCATCCGCCAGCCCCACACCGCAATCGGCAGCAAGAACATGATGGTGCCGAGGCCTATGATCTGCATCGCTAGATCAGCCCCGATCGCGCCGGGATAGCCGAGCACGTTGCGGATTGCGCGGGCAGTGGCGTGGCTGAGCGAGGGATCTTGCACCGACCATGTCATCAGGCCCGCCGAGGCGACGCCGGACGACGCCAGCATCACGAGGCCCATAAGTTCGCGCAAGCGGCGCGCCAGCATCTCGCGGATCGAGGCCGGCAACTGGCCGACGATCGGGATCACACGTTCGATCGAGGTCATGCTCATGCGGGCGGTCAATCCAGAATTTGCACGAGGCGATGCAGCGCCTCCGCTGTCGTGTCTGCGTCTTGCACCATTGCGAGGCGGATATAACCCGCGCCGGGATTGCTGTTGTCGGCCTGCGCCCGTGCGAGATAGCTGCCGGGCACCACGCGCACGCCGGCATCCTTGTAAAGTGTCAGCGTCGCCGCTTCGTCGCCGCCATGCGCCGAGACATCCAGCCACAGGCAGAAGCCGCCAGCCGGTCTGATATAGCCGAAGCGGCCACCAAGAATTTGGTCCGCGAGATCGAACTTGATGCGATAGAGCCGCCGATTTTCCTCGACGTGGGTCTCGTCGCTATAGGCGGCGATGGCCACATGCTGCAGCGGCACCGGCACCTGCGGCGCGGCGACATTGCGCAGCTCGTGATAGGCTTCAAGAAACCTGGCGTCACCCGCAGCGAAGCCGACACGCATGCCGGCGAGATTCGAGCGCTTCGACAGCGACTGGAAAGCCACGACGTTTTTGAAGTTCGGCCCGGCGTGTTCGAGCATCGAGCCGGGCGCGTCGCGCGTGTAGATTTCCGAATAGCATTCGTCGGCGAGAATGATGAAGCCGAAGCGTTCGGCGAGCCTATGCAGCTTGCTGAAATACTCTTTCGAGGCGACCGCGCCCTGCGGATTAGCTGGCGAGGCGATGAACATCGCCACCGTGCGCGCCAATGTCGCCTCATCCAGCGCATCGAGGTCAGGCAAGAAGCCATTGGCGAGTGTTGTCGGCAAAAAGATCGGTTCGCAACCGGCGGCTTTCGCGCCAGCGCCATAGGCCGGATAAAACGGATTCGGCATCAGGATTGCCGGCGGTCCATTACGATCTTTGACATAACGCGCGGCGGCGATTGCCGCGAAAAATAACCCTTCGCGGCTGCCGTTCAGCACCAGAATTTCGCTCTCGGGATCAGCGGCGCGGGGCAGGCTGAAGCGCTTGGCCAGCCAGTTCGATGCCGCGCGGCGAAACGGTTCGATGCCTTTGGCCATCGGGTATCGGCCGAAATCAGGCAGATGCTGCGCCAGCACCGGGCCCACGAAAGCGGGCAGGGGATGCTGCGGTTCGCCCAGCGACATGGTGATCAACGGCTTGGCAGGCTTATGCGGCGCCAGCAGTTCGGTCAGCCGCGCGAAGGGCGAGCGTTCGCTCTCGGCTGTCGCGCGCGAGACTGTCTGGCCGGATGACATATTGCTGGACATGGATGACGCCAAAACTCTGCAACGGCTACCGCTCAGGCAACCGAGACGGGATCGGGCCAGCATAGATACGGCAGGGTTAAGACGCGATTAACCATCGATGTCGCAGCCGGCGTCGCATGGTGAAATTCGCCGGCTCATGGATGTGGACTAAAGCCCCGAGGGGCTTTTTTGTTTCCGGGACGCGCACGTCGTTGTTTCGCGTCTCAATACCCCAGTGCGCAGCCGTCCTTGCGTGGCTCCGAGCCGCCCGTGAGCGTGCCTTTTTCCCAATCGATCCAGATCGCCTGAGCGCCACCCCAAGGTGCGACTGTCGTGCCGATCTGGTGGCCGATTTTGCGCAGGCCGTCGGCGATGTCCGTCGGGACGCTGTCTTCAAGCTGGTAGACACCCTCATAGTGTAGGCCGCGGGGCTGATCGATCGCTTCCTGAATGTCCATGCCGTAATCGAGCATATTGGTGAGGATGCGGACCTGTCCGACCGGCTGGTACTGCCCACCCATGACGCCGAACGGCATCACGCCGCGACCGTCCTTGGTGAGTAGGCTTGGGATGATTGTGTGCAGCGGCCGCTTTCGAGGCGCGATGCAATTCGGATGGTCCGGTTCGAGGCGGAAGCCGGCGCCGCGATTCTGCAACAGCACTCCGGTGTTCTCCGACACGATCGCCGAGCCAAAGGAATGCGCCACCGAATTGATGAACGAGCAAACGTTGCGGTCCTTGTCGACGATCGAGATATAGACTGTCGATGGATTCATCGGCGGTGAGACCTTCGGCAGATCGAGCAAGCCGTCCATGCGGATTTTGTCGGCATAGCCCTTTGCGTAGTCTTCCGACAGAACGCGTGCCGTATCGACCTCGACAAACTGAGGATCGCCGACGATCTGCTCGCGCATCATGTAAGCAACGCGCGCGGCCTCGGCTTCGAGATGAAAACGCTCGATGCTCATCGCCGGATATTTCGTCAGATCGAAATGCTTGAGGATGTTGAGCATCACAAGCATGGTCACGCCGGGATTGTTCGGTGGGCACTGCCAGGCCTCATAGCCCTTGTAAGCGATGCTAATCGGCGTCGTGCGCTCGGTCGTATGGGCCGCGAAATCCTCGACCGTGTGCAACCCACCGATACCGCGCAGCGTGTTGACCATGTCCTGCGCGATCGCGCCGGTATAGAAGGCATCACGACCACGCTCGGCGATGGCGCGCAGCGTCGCGCCGAGTTCTTTCTGGTGGATGACGGCGCCGGCGACGGCGGCCTTGCCGTGCGGCAACAGATAGCGCGCGGTGTTGACGCCCTTCTTCAGCTTCTCGAAGCCGTTCTTCCAGTCGAAGGCGATGCGCGGGGCTACGACATAACCGTTCTCTGCGGCTTCGATCGCGGGTTGAAACAGCCGGTCGAATCCGAACTTGCCATGGTCGTCGAGAATCGTCTGCCAGGCATCGATCGCGCCGGGGATCGTTACGGAATGCGGTGACGTCAGCGCGATCGCGGTCATGCCCTGATCGAGATACCACTGCACCTCGGCCGCTTTTGGGGCGCGGCCGGAGCCGTTGTAGGAATGGATCTTGCCAGTGCCCTTCGGCTGATACAGCGCGAAGCAGTCTCCGCCGATGCCGGTCGATTGCGGCTCGATGACGCCGAGCAGCGCGCAGGCCGCGACCGCTGCGTCGGCCGCCGTGCCGCCCGCGCGCAACACATCGAGTGCAACCAGAGAGGCGTGTGGGTGCGATGTCGCCACCATCCCGTTCAAAGAATGGACGCTGGAGCGTCCGGCGAAGTGGAAATTCCTCATCGGGAAGTCTTTCAATACGAGTTCGTGGCACGCAGTATACTAGTGAAACTCATGCCATAGCGGGTTGAGGCGAGCAAATGGGACTCGTGGTCCGGCGCGATCCTGGCCAAACAAAGTCCTTTTGGCATGAGGTGCAAGTCCTACTTCAGGCGAGCCTCAAAAGATGGCTACACGCAACCATCGCACTCCGAGACTCACTCGATCGCGACGGGGCAATCGGCTGGCGCTACAGAGTGACGGTCGGCTTTCCCATGACGGTTGCGCCTGCTAAACCGCCGCGATGCCCTACAAGGTTGCCGCTTTTTATCAATTCGCTGCGCTGCCGGATAACTCCGCCTTGCGCGAGCCGCTGCGCGCCTTCTGTACGGAGCACGGCATCAAAGGCACCATCCTGCTCGCAGGTGAGGGCATCAACGGCACCGTCGCAGGTGACGATAGCGCGATCGATGCGCTGATCGCCGAATTGCGCCACGGAGCATTGTTTGGCGGCCGACTCGATAATCTCGAACTGAAATTCTCAATAGCGACCGAGATGCCCTTCGTGCGGATGAAAGTCCGGCTCAAGCGCGAGATCGTGACGCTTGGCGATCCGCAGGTCGACCCATTGCGCGCGGTCGGAACTTACGTCGATGCCGCCGATTGGAATGCGCTGATTGACCAGCCCGACGTGCTGGTGATCGACACCCGCAACGCCTTCGAGGTCGCGCTCGGCACATTCGAGGGCGCGATTGATCCGAAGCTCGCGAGCTTCGGCGAGTTTAAGGATTTCGCGGCGGGGCTCGATCAGGCAAAACATACCAAGGTCGCGATGTTCTGCACCGGCGGCATCCGCTGCGAGAAGGCAAGCTCTTATTTGCTCGCGCACGGCTTCACGAATGTGTTTCACCTCAAGGGCGGCATCTTGAATTATCTCGAACGTATCCCTGAAGCCGACAGCCGATGGCGTGGCGATTGTTTCGTATTCGACGACCGCATTGCCTTGACGCACGGCTTGCAGGAAACACGTCGCCGCGAATTATTTTTGGAAGGCGCGCCCGATGAGTGATGTCGAATGAATGATTTGGAAACGCGCGTCGATGCGCTGGAAATGCGGCTGGCCTATCAGCATGAAACCATCGAGGCTTTGAACGCAACCATCACTGCGCAATGGGCTCAGATCGATGTGCTGACGCGGCAATTCGCAAATTTGCGTGAGCGTTTACAGGAAGCCGAATCTCGCGTCGCAACAAACCCCACCAACGAGCCGCCGCCGCATTATTAACGAACGAAACAAAATGCAGAAAGCCGACCCTTGCGGGCCGGCTCTCACACGTCGATCATTGAAAACCGAGACTAAATTACTTCAGAGCATCCTTGGCTTTGGCTGCGGCCTTCTCGGCTGCGGCTTTCGCGTCGCCTACGGCCTGCTGGGCATGGCCCTTGCCTTCCTGGATCGCGCCTTCGCCCTGCAATTTCTCGGAGCCGACGGCTTCGCCGATACCCTGCTTGGCCTTGCCAACGTACTCGTTCGCGGTACCCTTGATCTTGTCACTGGTGCTGCTCATGACGTTCTCCTTTGCGCTGGTTGATCTTCGCGGAGTCAATTGCCAAGGTGCTTTTATGTTCCAGCTAAAAACACGACGTGATGCGACAGAGCAGCGCGGCTTTTGGTCAACACACAAGGCAACAGCATGAGCGGTTCACACGATCACACGCATGGCCACGATCATTCAGATGCGCACGCGCATTCTCATGACACAGACCGCTGGAAACATGACGGCGTGCGCGTCATTCCCGGCGACAATCTTGATTCAAACGTGCCATCCACCGCCGGAATGGACCGCAAGGCCGCAATCAATTTTGCGCGCGTCGGCGCGCAAAAATTATGGGCGGGCACCGTAACGATCAAGCCGGATGCGAAAACCGGCGCGCATCATCACGGGCATCTTGAGAGTATCATTTTTGTGGTGCGCGGCAGAGCGCGGATGCGTTGGGGGGAGGCATTGCAATTCACCGCCGAGGCCGGGCCGGGCGATTTCATTTTCATTCCGCCTTATGTGCCGCACCAGGAAATCAACGCCAGCCCGAATGAAATTCTGGAATGTGTGCTGGTGCGCAGCGACGGCGAGGCGGTCGCGATCAATCTCGACATCGCGCCGGTCGAAAAGCCGGAGACGGTGCTGTGGGTCGATCCGGTACATCCAGACACGTCTGAGAAAAAATAATCCTTAGAACCGCGACACACAGAGCCGTCATCATCCGCTATTCGTCCTGTGGAGCATCCCAAGGAAGTCAGCCATCGCAAAAATGATTTTCGTCAATCTGCCTGTAACTGATTTGCTACGGTCGGTGGCGTTCTACGAAGCCATCAAACTGGATGTCGCGGCGCTGGAGAAGGCGGCGGCGGGCAAATGATGCCGTGACAACTGGTGGCATCGTTTGCCGCCGCCGGGATCGCGTCGTAATGTGCGCGTCTCGCTGCACATGAAGGATACTCGCGTGATTGATCTGCATTCCTACGAGCCGGTAAACGGCCACGGCCTCAAGCACGATCCTTTCAACGCCATCGTCGGGCCACGCCCGATCGGCTGGATCGCATCGCAAGACGCCAAGGGCCATGTCAATCTCGCGCCCTACAGTTTCTTCAACGCTTTTTGCTACAAGCCGCCGTTGATCGGCTTTGCCTCGACGACGTGGAAAGACAGCGTCTCCAATATCAAGGAGACCGGTGAATTTACATGGAATTTGGTGACGAAGGATCTCGACACCAAGATGAACGCAACGGCGGCGCATGTCCCGCATGATACCGATGAGTTCGAGCTTGGCGGCCTCACGAAAGTGCCGAGCCGACTTGTGAAGGTGCCGCGTGTCGGCGAAAGCCGCGTGTCGTTTGAATGCAAGGTGACGCAGATCATCCAGTTGAAGGCTGCCGACGGCAGCGACGCGCAAAGCATCCTGACGATGGGCGAGGTGGTCGCGGTCCATATCGACAAGACATTGATTGTCGATGGCGTTTACCAGACTGCGCTGGCGCATCCGATCCTCCGCGCCGGCCGGATGGGCGATTATTTCGAAGTCGCCCCTGAGGCGATGTTCGAGATGATCCGGCCGGATTGAACCGCACGTCTTTGCAGCGTGACGACCGGTCACGGGCCAGACGGGCCAAAACGGGAACCGTACCTCTCCGGTTCCGTTATGATCAGCGCAGTTAGACGCCCCGCTGAAAGGGAGCCTCATGTCCACATTCAACCTTCGCCGCGATCTCCTCACCAAACCGATTTTTGGCTGGGCCAAGAAAGTAATGCCGACGATGTCGGACACCGAGCGCGAGGCTCTGGAAGCTGGTGACGTGTGGTGGGATGCCGACCTTTTCACCGGCAATCCGGATTGGGCGAAGCTGCTGGCCAATAAACCTGCCAAACTGAGCGCCGAAGAGCAGGCCTTTATGGACGGCCCGGTGAATACGCTCTGCGCCATGCTCGACGACTGGAAGATCAATTGGGAATTGCGCGACCTGCCGCCCGACGTCTGGGACTATATCAAGCGCGAAAAATTCTTCGGCATGATTATCCCCAAAGAGTTTGGCGGGCTCGGCTTCTCGCCCTATAGCCACTCCGAAGTGGTGCGTAAAATCTCGTCGCGCTCGCTGGTCGCCGCTGTCACCGTGATGGTGCCCAACTCGCTCGGGCCCGGTGAATTGCTGATGCATTTCGGCACCGATGACCAGCGCAAACGCTGGCTGCCCCGCCTGGCCGACGGCCGTGACATTCCGTGCTTTGGCCTCACCAGCCCGGAGGCCGGCTCAGACGCCGCCGCGATGATCGATACCGGCATCATCTGCAAGGGTACGTTCCAAGGTGAAGAGGTTCTGGGCCTCAGGTTGAATTGGCACAAGCGCTACATCACGCTCGGCCCGGTCGCGACGCTGCTGGGCTTGGCCTTCAAAGCCTATGATCCGGATCATCTTGTTGGTGATCAGGATGAACTCGGCATCACAGTGGCACTCATCCCGACCGATCTGCCTGGCGTCGAGATCGGCCGCCGCCATCTGCCATCGATGCAGGTGTTTCAGAACGGGCCGAACAAGGGCCATGATGTCTTCATTCCGATGGATTATCTGATCGGCGGTCAGCAACGCCTCGGACAGGGTTGGAAGATGCTGATGACGGCGCTCGCTGCCGGTCGCGGCATCTCGTTGCCGTCGCTCTCTGCCGCCGGTGCGGCCTATGCGGCCCGCACGACAGGTGCCTATGCGCGGGTACGTGAGCAATTTAACGTGCCGATCGGCAAATTCGAAGGCATCGAGGAGCCGCTCGCGCGCATCGCCGGCACGGCCTATCTGCTCGACGCTGCGCGCCGCATGACCTGCGCTGCGTTGAACGAGGGCCACCATCCGGCGGTGATCTCCGGCATCATGAAGCTGCACGCCACCGAGCGGATGCGCATCGTAATCGACGATGCGATGGACATCCATGCCGGCAAGGCGGTGATCGACGGTCCGCAGAATTACATGGGCAGTCTGTATCGGTCCGTACCAGTCGGCATCACGGTGGAAGGCGCGAATATTTTGACGCGAAACCTGATCGTGTTCGGACAAGGCGCGATCCGCGCGCATCCGTTTTTGTTGCAGGAAATGACTGCGCTAGCGGACACTGACAAGGCGCGCGGCCTCGATGCCTTCGATAGAACATTCTGGCAGCATGTCGGCCATAGCGTCGTGACGCTTGGCCGCGCTTTCGCGCGCAACTGGACGGGCGGCATCTTCGCGCCGGCACCGGACGCAGGTGACGCGACCAAATATTACAGGCAGCTCTCGCGTTATTCGGCCGGCTTCGCGCTCTGCGCCGACATGGCGCTGTTGACGATGGGCGGCGCGCTCAAGCGCAAAGAGATGTTGTCGGCCCGCTATGGCGATATTCTTTCCGAATTATATCTGCTTTCCGCCGCGTTAAAGCGTTGGGAGGATGAAGGCCGTTTGGAGGCAGATCTGCCGGCGCTCAATTGGTGCATGCAGACCGGCTTCCGGACCATCGAGAATCGCTTCGCCGAAATTCTTGCGAATTTTCCGAACCGCTTCGTGGCGTTCATCCTCAAGACCGTCGTGCAACCGTTCGGCGCGCGCGTCCTGGGTGCTTCGGACGTAACGACGCATCTTTGCGCGCAGATGATCCTCGCGCCATCGGCGACGCGCGATCGGCTGACGCCCGACCTTGCATTTGTCGATGACGATCGCGGCGTCGCGCGGCTGGAAAAAGCGTTCCGTCTTATCACGGCGGCTGATCCAATCGCCAAGCGCATGAAATCCGCGAAGGTGAAGGACTGGAAGCAGGCCGTGGCGAAGGGCATCATCACCCAAGCCGAAGGCGAGCAAATCGAGACGGCGCAGGCCGCCGCGATGGCCGTCATCGAAGTTGATGATTTCGCGCCGGAGGAATTATCGCCGCCGCGCCGCAAGCCGGCTGAAGTCCATCAATTCTTCCAGAACCTCGGCGAGACGCGGGCCGCAAGCTGATGGCAAAACTTTCGTGACACGGCCTGTTTATATCGTCGACGGCGCTCGCACGCCATTTCTGAAAGCGAGCAGTGGTCCCGGTCCCTTCACGCCGGTCGATCTCGCCGTGCAGTGCGGCCGCCCGCTGCTGGCGCGTCAGCCGTTCAAGTCGAGCGCATTCGACTCCGTGATCCTGGGCTGCGTCAACGTCATCGCCGACGAGATGAATCCGGCGCGCGTCGCGGCTCTTCGTCTGGGTATGGGCGAGGCGATGGTCGCGTTCACGGTACAGATTAATTGCGGCTCCGGCATGCAGTCGATCGATACGGCCTACCGCACCATCCGCGAGGGCAGCGCCAACATGATCCTCGCCGGCGGCACCGAAGCGCTGAGTCATGCGCCTCTAGTCTGGCCGCAGCAGGGCGTGCGTTGGTTTGGTGGCCTCGCGACCGCAAAAGGGGTCGCGGCCAAAGCGGCGGCGGCCTTCAGATTGCGCCCGTCATATCTGAAGCCGATTATCGGTCTCGAACGCGGCCTCACCGATCCGATCACCGATCTGAATATGGGCCAAACGGCAGAGGTCGTCGGACATCTGTTCAACATCACCCGCGCGCAATCCGACGCCTATGCCGTCGAGAGCCACAAGCGGCTCGCTTGTGCGCAGGCCGAAGGCTGGCTCAAGAATGAAGTTGAGACCGCGTTCGACCGCAGCGGAAAATTCTACGATCATGATGACGGCGTAAGACGAGATTCGTCGGTCGAAAAACTCGGCGCGCTGAAGCCGGTTTTCGAGCGGCCATGGGGGCAGGTGACGCCCGGCAATTCGTCGCAAATCACTGATGGCGCGTCATGGACTATCCTCGCCTCTGAAGAAGCCGTCGAAAAACATAAACTCACGCCGAAAGCTGTCATCGTGGACAGCCAGTGGTCAGCGCTTGATCCGAGCGTGATGGGGCTTGGGCCTGTTATTTCCGCGACTGAATTGATGACGCGCAACCACCTTTCGCTGCATGACATCGAGACCTGGGAATTGAACGAGGCGTTCGCGACGCAGGTGCTCGGCTGCCTTGAAGCATGGAATGACGAGACGTTCTGCCGCAAGGTACTCGGTCTCGACGGCGCGGCGGGCGAACTCGATCGCGCCAAACTCAATGTCGATGGCGGCGCGATCAGCCTCGGTCATCCCGTCGGCACGTCCGGAAATCGCATCGTGCTGCATCTCGTCAACGCGATGAAGCGCCTCGGCACTAAGCGGGGCATCGCCACCGAATGTATCGGCGGCGGGCTCGGCGGTGCGATGCTGATCGAGACGGTGTAGACATCATGCATTCAAAGATTATGGACGCGCTGAGCGACCGCGTGCTCGAACTCGGGCCCAAAAAAGAAAGCGAAGGCAGCTACCGCAACTTCAAACTCACGCGCGATAGCGACGGCATCGCGTGGATTCTGTTTGATCGTGCTGATGCCAGCGCCAATACGCTCTCGGCAGATGTGCTGGAGGAATTTGACGCCATCCTCACCGTGCTTTTGGCGCGACGACCTGTCGGAATCGTGATCCGCTCGGCGAAGGCGTCAGGCTTTATCGCCGGCGCGGACGTCAATGCGTTTCGCGGCGCCAGCGATCCTGTGGCAGTCGAGGCGGAGATTGCACGCGCCCACGCCGTCATTGATCGCTTTGAGGCGATCGCTATTCCGAGCGTTGCCGTGGTCCACGGTTTCTGTCTCGGCGGCGGCCTTGAAGTGGCACTCGCCTGCAAAACGCGGATCGCGATCGAAGATGCCAAGTTCGGTTTCCCCGAAGTGATGCTCGGCCTGCATCCCGGCCTCGGCGGCACCGTGCGGTTCACGCAACTGGTCAGCCCGATGCAAGCGATGATGCTGATGTTGACGGGCAAGACCATCGATGCGCGCAAGGCCAAGGCGCTCGGCCTCATTGATGCCGTGACACAAGAACGGCATGTGCTAGGCGCGATCAAAGACGCCGTGTTCGGCCGCGTTCTACGGGCGAAAAAATCACCCATGGTGTCGGTGATGAACTTTGGCCCGGTGCGCCGCCTTCTGGCGTCGCGGATGCGTGCGGAAGCTGAGAAATCCGCGCCGCGCCAGCATTATCCCGCGCCCTATGCGCTGATTGATTTATGGGAACATCACGGTGGCGACCGTAACGCGATGCTATCGGCGGAGAAGACGTCCTTCGCGCGGCTGATGGTTACGCCGACGGCGCAGAACCTGATCCGCGTGTTCTTCCTGCGCGAGCAGATGAAGACCATTGCTGGCAAGGGCAATGACATCAGCCACGTTCATGTCATCGGTGCCGGTGCCATGGGCGGAGATATCGCGGCGTGGTGCGCACATCAGGGTATGCGGGTCACGCTCGCAGACATGAAGCCGGAACCGATCGCTGGCGCAATCAAACGCGCGGCGCAGCTATATTCCAAGATCATCCGCAAGCGCACCGACCAGCGAGACGCGCTAGATCGTTTGATCCCCGATCTCGACGGAGACGGCGTGCGCAATGCCGATCTCATCATCGAAGCGGTGTCTGAAAATCGCGAGTTGAAACAGAAAATTTTCGCCGGGCTTGAGTCGCGCATGAAGGAGAGCGCGATCCTTGCGACGAACACGTCGAGCATTCCGTTGCAGGATTTGCGTGGCGCGCTGAGAAAGCCTGATCGACTTCTGGGGCTGCATTTCTTCAATCCAGTGTCGCGGCTGCAATTGGTCGAGGTCGTCGATCATGACGGCACCGATCCGGACATAAAGACACGCTCGCTGGCATTTGTCGGCGCGATCGATCGCTTGCCGCTACCGGTGAAGTCATCACCCGGATTCCTCGTCAACCGCGCGCTGACGCCTTACATGCTCGAAGCGATCATGATGATCGAAGAGAAGCTCGACAAGGCCACCATCGATGCTGCGGCCGAGAAGTTCGGCATGCCGATGGGGCCGATTGAACTCGCCGATCAGGTCGGGCTCGATATTTGTGTCGCTGTCGGTGACATGCTGCGCACGCATTACGGCGACCTGCTGCCGCCGACTCCGGCGTGGCTGCGCGACATGGTCAATCGCGGCGAACTCGGCAAGAAAACAGGCCGCGGCTTCTACACCTGGATCGACGGCAAGGCACAAAAATCCGAGCCCTCGTCTAGCACGCCGGAGCCTTCGCAAGAGATGATCGACCGGCTGATCCTGCCGATGTCGAATGTCTGTGTTGCCTGTTTGCGCGAAGGTATCGTTGACAATGCCGACGTGGTCGATGGGGCGATGATTTTCGGCACGGGCTATGCGCCGTTCCGTGGTGGGCCGCTGAACTACGCACGGCAACGCGGCATCCAAAGCGTCGTCGGAACGATGCATCTGCTGGCTGATGCGCATGGCGAGCGGTTCCGGCCCGATGCAGGGTGGGAGAATTTTCGCTAGACCGCAGCCGCCGATGTCATCACCATGCAGAAAAATTGTTGCAAGGTGACTCATGACCGGATTGACCCATCGCCAGTCTGAAATTCTCGGCATGGCCCGCGCCTTCGGCCGCGTGATGGTCGAAGACCTTGTGCGGCGCTTCGAGGTCTCCGCGCAGACGATTCGCAAGGATCTCAACGACCTTTGCGACCAGCGCGCTCTCACCAGAATCCATGGTGGCGCGATCGTGGCATCGGGTGTCGAAAATCTCGCTTACGAGGCGCGGCGCTTCGTGGCCGCTGAAGAAAAGAAGGCGATCGGCATCGCCGCTGCTGCCCAAATCCCTAATGGCTCGTCGCTGTTCATCAATATCGGCACGACGACGGAGGAGGTCGCCAGCGCGCTGACCTCGCATGAAGACCTGCTGGTCATCACCAACAATCTGAACGTCGCGATGCTTCTTTATCGGCATCCGCGCATCGAGGTCATCGTCGCCGGCGGTACCGTGCGGCGCGCAGACGGCGCGGTGATCGGCTCGTCTGCGAACAATCTCATCGCGGAGTTCAAAGTCGATTACGCGATCATCGGTGCATCAGCGATCGATGAAGAGGGTGCACTTTTAGATTTCGACTACCGCGAGGTGCAGGCGGCGCAGGCGATCATCGCCAATGCCCGCAGCGTGATGCTGGTTGCGGACCAGACCAAGCTCAGCCGCAGTGCGCCGGTGCGCATTGCGCATCTCGGCCAGATCCAAACCTTCGTCACCGATGTCGCATTGCCCAAGTCGTTGCAGGACATTTGCGACGCGCGGAATATCGTCGTGATCGAGGCGATGGCGGGGAGCGCGCGGGCGGCGGACGATATCGACACGCCCATCGTCCGGCTGGGGATTGCCAAATAATTCAGCAATCTTTCGGATTGCTTTCGTTTGGCGTTGTGATTTAGTCCGACCCGAAAGCCAAAACGCTCAACGCGCAATTGGCTTATGTTGCGATGCATCAAATTCGGGCATTAAAGCTGGAATGATGCGAGGGAACGTCGTTGGATCAGATTTTCGACCTTGCAATTATAGGTGGCGGCATCAATGGCTGCGGCATCGCGCGCGACGCGGTCGGGCGCGGCAATTCCGTTGTGTTGTGCGAGATGAAAGATCTTGCCAGCGGCACCTCGTCCTGGTCGACCAAGCTCATTCATGGCGGCCTGCGCTATCTAGAATATTACGAGTTTCGCCTGGTGCGCGAGGCGCTGATCGAGCGCGAAATCCTCTGGAAAATCGCGCCGCATATCATCCGTCCGCTGCGCTTCGTGCTGCCGCATCACGCCGGCCTGCGTCCATCCTGGCTGCTGCGGCTCGGGCTCTTCCTTTACGACCATATCGGCGGCCGTAAGCTGCTGCCGGCGACGCGCTCGCTCGATCTCGCGCATGACGAGGTCGGCAAGCCGTTGATTCCCGGGCGCTTCACGCGCGGCTTTGAGTATTCCGACTGCTTCGTCGATGACGCGCGCCTCGTCGCGCTGACGGCACGAGATGCCGCGGATCGCGGCGCGGACATCCGCACGCGCAGCCGCGTTGTCGATATTCGCCAGACGGACGGCATCTGGCAGGTCACAGTGCAGAACATGATCGATGGCAAGACCAGCATCATTCGCGCCCGCGCACTGGTGAACGCCGCAGGTCCGTGGGTCGAAAATGTGCTGTCCTCAAGTGCGGGCAAAAACACCAAGGCCAAAGTGCGGCTCGTGCAGGGCTCGCATATCGTCGTGCCGAAACTTTACGATCACGACCGCGCCTACATTTTTCAGAACGCAGATGGGCGCATTGTCTTCGCGATTCCTTATCAAGGCGATTTCACGCTGATCGGCACCACCGATCGCGACTACAGCGGCGATCCGGCCGATGTCAAAGCCACCGACGAGGAGATCGCCTATCTCTGCGAGGCCGTCGGCGGCTATCTCGCCAAAACCGTCAAACCGTCCGATGTGGTGTGGACCTATTCCGGCGTTCGGCCGCTTTACGATGACGGCGCTAGCGAAGCCAAGGCGGCGACGCGCGATTATGTATTCGAACTCGACAAACAAAACGGCGCGCCGCTGCTGTCGATCTATGGCGGCAAAATCACGACATTCCGTCGCCTCGCCGAAGAAGCGATCGAGCGTCTCGCGCCATGGCTGAAGGGTGATCGCGCCAAAGAGGGTTGGACCGCGCAGGCGTCGTTGCCCGGCGGCGATTTCGACGTGCAGGGCTTCGCGGCGCTCGCCGAAAAACTGCAGCGCAATTATCCGTTTCTCAGCAGTGCACATGCGCAGCGTCTGGCGCATGCCTATGGCACCCGCGCGACGATACTGCTCGGCAATGCCAAATCCATGGCCGATCTCGGCTTTGATTTCGGTGCGACGCTGACCGAGAGCGAAGTGAAGTATCTGATCGCGCATGAATGGGCCGTCAGTGCTGAAGACATCGTCTGGCGGCGCTCCAAGCTCGGACTGCGCCTGAGCCATGATCAAGTGGCCGCGCTGGACGACTGGCTGGTGTCGCATCGCGCCCAGCCACAACCCGCGCAGCGACGCGCGACAGGTGCCGCATGAGCGTCTCGCTTGATCACGTCAGCCGGAGCGTCGATGGCATTCCGACGATTAGCGATGTGTCGCTGACATTTGAGCGCGGCACGCTCAACGTGCTGCTCGGACCGACATTGTCCGGCAAGACCTCGATCATGCGGCTGTTGGCCGGCCTCGACAAACCGACCCAAGGCCGGGTGACGGTCGATGGCAAGGACGTGACGGGCTTCGATGTCCGCAAGCGATCCGTTGCTATGGTCTATCAGCAATTCATCAATTACCCGTCGCTGACGGTGTATGAGAACATCGCCTCGCCGTTGCGTGTGCAGGGCAAGCCGCGCGACGAAATCGAGCGTCGCGTGCAGGAAGCTGCGTCGCTGTTGCGTCTGGAGCCGTTTCTCAAGCGCACGCCGCTGCAACTCTCCGGTGGTCAGCAACAGCGCACCGCGATCGCGCGTGCGCTGGTGAAGGGCGCGGACCTTGTTTTGCTCGACGAGCCGCTGGCCAACCTCGATTACAAGCTGCGCGAAGAACTGCGCACCGAACTGCCGCGCATCTTCGCGGCATCTGGCGCGATCTTCGTCTATGCCACGACAGAACCGTCCGAAGCGCTCTTGCTCGGCGGTCGCACCGTCTGCCTGTGGGAAGGTCGCGCCTTACAGATCGGCGATACGGCGAGCGTTTATCGGCAGCCGGACACGATGCGCGTCGCACAAGTGTTTTCCGATCCGCCGCTCAACATCGTTGGAATCGAAAAAAAGAACAACGCAATCCGCTATTCCGGTGGCACGGAAGCTCCCGCCAGCGGGCTCTATGCGGATTTGCAGGACGGCCCGTATCGCGTCGGCTTTCGCGCGCATCAGCTCGAACTCGCGAATGGCATCGCGGGCCGCCATGCATTTACGGCGATCGTGAAAGTCACGGAAATTACCGGCTCGGAGAGTTTTGTGCATCTGGAACGTGATGACACCAACTGGGTCGCAGTGTTGCCGGGCGTTCATGAATTTCAGCCCGGCGATACGCTAGACGCCGTACTCGATCCCGACAATCTCTTCGTGTTCGATGCGGCCGACCGTCTGGTCGCCGCACCTGCGGCGATGTGAGGACGCATCATGGCCCGCATTGATCTCGTCGATCTCGCCCAATCCTACGCCGGCAATGACGCGCCGCTTGAGTCTTATGCACTCAAGCCCATGTCGATGACATGGCGACAAGGCGGGGCTTATGCGTTGCTTGGTCCGTCGGGTTGCGGCAAGACCACGCTCTTGAATCTCATCTCCGGAATCGTCACACCTTCGCGCGGGCAGATTTTGTTCGATGGCGTCGACATTACCAAGGCCACGACGCAGGCGCGCAATATCGCGCAGGTTTTTCAGTTCCCGGTGATCTACGACACCATGACCGTCGGCGAGAATCTGGCATTTCCGCTGAAAAATCGCGGCGTGCCGCGCGCGCAGATCGATGCCCGCGTCAAGGAAATCGCGGCACTGCTCGACCTCACGCCATGGCTCGACCGCAAAGCCACGCGCCTCACCGCCGACGCCAAACAGAAGATTTCGCTCGGTCGTGGTCTCGTGCGCTCCGACGTCGCGGCCGTGTTGTTCGACGAGCCGCTGACCGTCATCGATCCCGAACTGAAATGGGAATTGCGCTCGAAGCTCAAGGCGCTGCATCGCGCACTCGATCTGACGATGATCTATGTCACGCATGACCAGACCGAGGCGCTGACGTTCGCTGACACGGTGGTCGTGATGCATGATGGCCGCGTCGTGCAAAGCGGCACGCCGCAGGAATTGTTCGACAAGCCTGAACATACGTTCGTCGGTTACTTCATCGGCTCGCCCGGCATGAACATTGTGCCCGCAGAGGTGCAAGGCCGCGAAGCGCGGATCAGTGGTCATGCAGTCGCGCTCGATCGCAGCTACGACGCCCTCACGGGCCATATCGAGATCGGTGTACGTCCGGAATTCGTGACCGTCGCGCCGCCCGCGCCGGGATTGCTGTCAGCGACTATTGAGCGCATCGACGACCTCGGCCGCATCAGGTTTGCTCGCGTGCGGGTTGGTGACGTGAAATTCGCGGCGCGCGTGCCCGCGGGCTTCTCGATCCCCGGCAACGAAGCAGGCCTCGTGTTTGATCCCACCCGTATGCATGTCTACAGCGACAGTCGCCTTGTCGAAGGACAACCCTCTAAGGACCCGGTGTGATGGACAAGACCATCAACAATAAGGCGTGGTTTCTGGTGTTGCCGGTGTTCGCCATCGTGGCGTTCTCGGCCATTCTGCCGCTGATGACTGTCGTCAATTATTCGATGCAGGACACGTTCGGCAACAACCAGTTCTTCTGGAACGGTGTCGGCTGGTTCAAGGAATTGCTTGATCCGTCGAGCGATCTCGGCGGGCGCTTCTTTGCCTCGCTCGGCCGCAATCTTGCCTTCTCGGCGATCATTCTTGCCATCGAAGTGCCGCTCGGTATCGTGATCGCGATGTCGATGCCGCGCGATGGCTGGCGCGTTGCAGCGACACTCGTGTTGATGGCACTGCCATTGCTGATTCCATGGAATGTGGTCGGCACGATCTGGCAGATTTTCGGCCGCCCCGACATCGGCCTGCTCGGCTACACGCTGAACAAGATCGGTATCAACTACAATTACGTTTCCAACGAGTTCGACGCCTGGGCGACCGTCATCGTCATGGATGTCTGGCACTGGACCAGCCTTGTCGCGCTGTTGTGCTATGCCGGATTGAAGTCGATCCCGGATGCCTATTATCAGGCGGCGCAGATCGACGGCGCATCGCGCTGGGCTGTATTCCGCACGATTCAATTGCCGAAAATGAACCGCGTTCTGCTGATCGCCGTGCTGCTGCGCTTCATGGACTCGTTCATGATCTATACCGAGCCTTTCGTTGTCACCGGCGGCGGTCCCGGCAATTCGACGACATTCATCTCGATCGAATTGGTGAAGATCGCGCTCGGCCAGTTCGATCTCGGCAAGGCAGCGGCGCTGTCGCTGGTCTATAATCTTATCATCCTGATTGTGTGCTGGATCTTCTACACAGTGATGAACAATGTCGGAAACGACCGTCCCGCTAATAAGGGAGTTGCGTGATGTATTCGATACCCGGACGTCGTATTATCCTGTCGCTGTTTTTGATTTTTCTGATGTTGCCGATCTATTGGCTCGTCAATATGAGTTTCAAGACCAACGGCGAGATCGTTTCGACGATGACGCTGTGGCCGAATATACCGACCCTCGCCAATTACAAACGTATTTTTACGGATGAGAGCTGGTATTCCGGCTACATCAATTCGCTGAAATACGTTGTCATCAACACGGTGCTGTCGATCTCTTTCGCTCTGCCGGCCGCCTATGCGTTTTCGCGTTATCGTTTTCTCGGCGACAAGCATCTTTTCTTTTGGCTGCTGTCGAACCGGATGGCCCCGCCGGCCGTGTTCGCATTGCCGTTTTTCAATCTCTATTCGGCGATAGGCCTGTTCGATACGCCTTGGGCCGTGGCGCTGGCGCATTGCCTCTTTAACGTGCCGCTGGCGGTTTGGATCCTCGAAGGCTTCGTGTCTGGCGTGCCGCGTGAAATTGATGAGACTGCGTTTCTCGATGGCTATTCGTTTCCGAAGTTCTTCGTGAAGATCTTGATTCCGCTGATCGCCAGCGGCATCGGTGTCGCGGCATTCTTCTGTTTCATGTTTTCATGGGTCGAATTACTACTGGCGCGCACGCTGACGTCGGTGAACGCGAAGCCAATTTCGGCGGTGATGACACGCACGGTGTCGGCGTCGGGTATCGACTGGGGCTTGCTCGCCGCCGCTGGCGTCCTCACCATCATTCCGGGGGCGTTGGTGATCTGGTTCGTTCGCAACTACATCGCGCGCGGTTTCGCGCTGGGTCGGGTGTAACGCGCATGTTCTCGAAAAATGGAAACCGATTTTTGGATACGAGCATGCGCGAGCGTCAGGATTGAGCCATGGAAAATATCGCATGGATGGCCTGGACGTTGCCGACCGCGATCTTCTTCGTGCTGCTGGCGACAACGCTCGGCACGATGACGTGGCTCGCTGCGGCCTATCCAGAAACCGAACGCGTCGGCGTGCTGCGGATTCCGACGACACGCGGCGACCGGCTGTTCATCTCGGTCATCGTTGCCGCGGTGATTCATCTCGCCTGGATCGGCTTTGTTGGCACGGATCCGCTGACGACCGTGTCGATCGGCGGGGGTTTGGAGATTTCGAGCCTATGGCTCGCAACACTGATTTCGCTCGCGTCGGCTACCGTGATTTTTCGCACGGTCTGACAGGGCGAAGGGGAGCGGCGGCGGGATCAACCCGGTGCCGCAAAAATGATCGCTGCAACGGAGGAACGACCATGAGAAACGTGACTAGAGGATCTACGAAACGATTTGGCGGTCCCAACCGGGCCCGGCTGATGGGGATGGCCAGCGCCGCCGCCCTGATCGTGGCATCGGCGACGATGTCTGTCCCGGCCTTCGCCGACGACGCCGTCAACCAGAAATGGATCGACAGCGAATTCCAGCCTTCGACTTTGTCGAAGGAAGAGCAGATGAAAGAACTGCAGTGGTACGCAAAAGCGGCCGAGCCCTTCAAAGGCATGGAGATCAACGTCGTCTCCGAAACGCTGACGACGCACGAATACGAATCGCAGACGCTCGCCAAAGCGTTTACCGAGATCACCGGCATCAAGTTGAAGCATGATCTCATTCAGGAAGGCGACGTCGTCGAGAAGCTGCAGACGCAGATGCAGTCCGGCAAGAACGTCTATGACGGCTGGATCAACGATTCCGATCTGATCGGCACGCACTTTCGTTATGGCCAGACCATCGCGCTGTCGGACTACATGACCGGCGAGGGCAAGGACGTCACCGATCCGATGCTCGATGTGCCGGACTTCATCGGCACGTCGTTCACGACGGCCCCTGACAAGAAGATGTATCAACTCCCCGACCAGCAGTTCGCGAACCTATATTGGTTCCGCTATGACTGGTTCACCAATGCCGAATACAAATCCAAGTTCAAGGCCAAGTATGGCTATGACCTCGGCGTGCCCGTGAACTGGTCGGCCTATGAAGACATCGCAGAGTTCTTCACCAACGACATCAAGGAAATCGGCGGCGTCAAAGTCTATGGTCATATGGACTACGGCAAGAAAGATCCGTCGCTCGGCTGGCGCTTCACCGATGCCTGGCTGTCAATGGCCGGTAACGGCGACAAAGGCCTGCCAAACGGTTTGCCGGTCGATGAATGGGGCATCCGCATGGAAGGTTGCCGTCCGGTTGGTTCGTCCGTCGAGCGCGGCGGCGATACCAACGGTCCAGCAGCGGTCTATTCGATCGTCAAATATCTCGACTGGATGAAAAAGTATGCCCCGCCGCAGGCGCAAGGCATGACCTTCTCCGAATCGGGTCCAGTGCCGGCACAGGGGAACATCGCCCAGCAGATGTTCTGGTACACCGCCTTCACCGCCGACATGGTGAAGCCGGGTCTTTCTGTGATGAATGCGGACGGCACGCCGAAATGGCGTATGGCACCGTCACCGCATGGCGCTTACTGGAAAGAGGGCATGAAGCTCGGCTACCAGGACGTCGGTTCGGGCACGTTGCTGAAATCGACACCCGCGGATCGTCGCAAGGCGGCTTGGCTTTATCTGCAGTTCATCACCTCGAAGACGGTGAGCCTGAAGAAAAGCCATGTCGGTCTGACCTTCATCCGCGAGTCGGATATCTGGGATAAGTCGATGACCGAGCGCGCGCCGAAGCTCGGCGGCTTGATCGAGTTCTACCGATCGCCCGCCCGCGTGCAGTGGTCGCCGACCGGCAACAACATCCCTGACTATCCGAAGCTGGCACAGTTGTGGTGGCAGAACATCGGCGATGCGTCGTCCGGTGCGAAGACGCCGCAGGCGGCGATGGACTCGCTGGCCGCAGCACAGGATTCGGTGCTTGATCGCCTCGAACGTTCGAAGGTGCAGGGAGATTGCGGACCGAAGCTGAACAAGAAAGAAACGGCTGAATATTGGTACGACAAGTCGGCCAAGGACGGCAACATCGCGCCCCAGCGCAAGCTGGCCAACGAGAAGCCGAAGGGTGAAACGGTCGACTACGACACACTGATCAAGTCGTGGCCTGCCTCGCCGCCGAAGCGCGCCTCGTTGAACTAAGTTTTCTTGAGTCCAAAAGACAAAAGGCCGGGAGCAATCCCGGCCTTTTTTGTTTGCGGTTGGCGATCGCTCTTTACCCTTCAACGAACCGTCGCACTTTCACATCCTCAAGATCGAGTTCTTCCTCGATCGCGTGCAGCACCGTGTCATGGATGTCGCCGGAGCGATGCAGGCGCAGGAGTTCGAGCCGGCCCGCGACGTTGGCGGCGAGAACCGCGCCAAAATGATCGACGCGGTGCGGCTGCAAGTCGACATGCTCGTTGCTATATCGCGTCGCGGCGGTGGCGCGGTAGCCATATTGCTCCATCAAACGAGGATGCTTCTGGCTACCGTCCTCATTGAGCGATAGTTTTTCGATCGCCTCGAATTGCGCCTGCGCGACGCGAGCGCGGGCCTCGTGCTCGTTCAGCTTGGACGTGTTCAGCGGTGTGAAGCCGCCCTTCGATAGCCATCGCACCAGCGGCGCCAGCGTCGAGCCTTGCACCATGACCGTGACGAGGATGACAGCAAAGGTGGCGGTGATGATAAAATCACGGCCAGGAAAATCATCGGGCAACGACAAAGCCGCCGCGAGGCTGACCACGCCACGCAGGCCCGCCCAGCTCATAATGAAAGGCACGGCCGGCGGCGGGTAGGGATCATGCGCACGCAATTTCGATGATAGCGCGCGGGGAATGTACGTTCCGAGAAAGATCCAGACAAAGCGCGCGAGGATGACGGCCGCGACGATGCCCGTGATCGCTGGCGCAAAAGCGATCAGACCGTCCATGCCACCGAGTCTGGACAGCACGCCGCGCAACGACAGGCCAATCAGGATGAAGACCAGCGATTCCAGCGCAAAGACCACAACGCCCCACACCGCCGTTGCGCGGGTGCGCGTCGCGGCGTTGAGGAGATCATGCTGATGCCAGCCAAGGATCATGCCGCAGGCGACCGTGGACAGCACGCCGGAGACACCGACTTTCTCTGCGATGATGTAGGACACCCAAGCGGCGATGAAGGTCCACAGGATGATGAGATCGCTGTCGCGCATCCGCTTGATGATGAACATCGACGTGTAGGCGAAAGCGATGCCGACGGCGACGCCGCCGATCGCGAGGAAGCCGAATGATAGCGTCGCCTGACCGACGCTAAAGGTGCCTGTCGCGGCAGCTGCGACGGCGAGGCGAAACAGCACCAGACCTGTCGCGTCGTTGACCAGGCTCTCGCCCTCGAGCAGCAGGATCATGCGCGGCGGCAGCGGGATTTTTTTCAGCACCGCCTTGGCCGCAACCGAATCCGGCGGAGATACGATCGCGCCCAGCGCGAAGCACGCCGCCCAAGGCAATGACGGCATCACCATATGCGCGATGATCCCGACGACGAAGGTGGTGAACACCACTGCGCCTACGGCCAGTTGCAGGATGATGCGGATGTCGGCGCGGAAATCCCGCCATGATGTGAACCAGGCGCTCGAAATCAGCAGCGGTGGCAGAAACAGCACCAGCACCAGTTCGGGGTCCATTTCCATATCCGGCGTCGGCGTCAGCGCCAGCACGATGCCGCCGAGGATCAACGCCATCGCGCGCGGCAGGCAAAGCCGCCGCGCCACGAGATCGAGCACGATGACCGCGGCCATCAGGACAAGAATCAATTCAAATCGCAAAACAGGAGTCATCGATCGAAAGCCTTTGGTGTGATGCGTCGCATTCTCGAGATACTTTTAGCGGCCTTGGCAATGCTTGGCCCGCACAAATCACCGGCTAACTGACCATAATCGTGGCCGCCAGCGGCTTCGCGTAAGCCTTTCGGCGACGCACGCGGTGACATGCTCCAAAAAACAAAAATGATACGGATCATAACGGGGAAACGTAGATGAGAAGATTTGCAGGTGTGATTGCGGTGGTGTCGCTCGCGATGGGGCAGGCGGCGGTCGCCCAACCTTATGGTCCCGGCGTCACCGACACCGAAATCAAGATCGGCAACACGTCGTGCTTCACCGATGGCTAGCTGCACACCGGCGATGCCGCGCGCATCGACGAGGACGGCTTCTACATCGTCGATCGCTGGCACGACATCTACATCTCCGGCGGCGAGTACGTCTATCCGGCCGAAGTCGAAAACGTCCTCTATCAGATCGCCGGGATAGCTGAGGCCAAAATCATCGCGCATTGCCGCGACAATCTGGCGCGCTTCGAATGTCCGCGCAGCGTTGCTTTCGTCACCGCTGGCGCGCAACGCCACGGGCAAGGTCCACAAGCCGACGTTACGCGCGCAGCATGCGTCTTCCTCTCTGACGACGTGACCTTGATACCACAGCCGATCTGAATCGAATGCCGCGCGCAATACACATTGCGTGGTCGCGCGCGGTGTGCTTCCTGTTCCGCGTCATCGGTGCCTTCATACGAAGGTGAAACGGGAATGCGGTGCGGGGCGAATCTTTTCATTTGAGATTCGTCCCAATGCCGCGGCTGCCCCCGCAACTGTAAGCGGACTTCCGCGATCCACATGCCACTGGGCTTTTCAGCCTGGGAAGGCGGATCGCGATGTCGCCCGCGAGCCAGGAGACCGGCCGGTGACGAGCATAAACTCGTTCGACGGTGGGTCGACGGAAGGGGTATCTATGACTATTCGGAATTCCGCTGCCGGTTCGGCAGCGCTCGTCCTCGTGTGGTCGCTTAACAGCGCTGCAAGTGCGCAATTTTCTGACAGACTGCCTGACATCGTGGTGACGGCGGACCGCATGCCTGAATCGATCGACCGGACCGGCAGTGCGATCAGCGTCGTCGGCAGTGAGACCATCGCCACCAGTAATGCCGGCTCGCTGGTCGATGCGCTGCGTTCGGTGCCCGGCCTCGACATCACCGAAAGCGGCGGTCCCGGTGCGACCACGAACGTGCGGCTGCGCGGCGGCAATACCGGGCAGACGCTGGTGATGATCGACGGCATCCGCGTCAACGATCCCGCGAATGCTAGCGGTGATTTTGATTTCGCTTTGATCGCGCCGAGTGCGATCGATCGTGTCGAGGTATTGAAGGGACCACAAAGCGCGCTGTACGGCTCCGATGCGATCGGCGGCGTCATCAACATCATCACCAAGAAGGGCTCCGGCCCCGCGCAATTCAACGTCCGTACCGAGGCCGGCAGCTACGGCACCGTCTCGACGGCAGGATCGCTAATCGGATCGACCGGGCCGTGGTCCTATGCCTTCACCGGTAGCGGCACACATTCCAACGGCTTCTCGCGCTACGGCTATCGCATCCCGGCGCTCGAAGCGCGTTTCCCCAATCTCGAACGTGATGGCTTCGACCGCGTCGGCGGCACCGCGCGCGTCGCTTACGATGCCGGCGACGGCGTGAAGCTCGAAAGCGGTATCTTATCGTCGTTCACACGCTCGGCCTATGACGCTTCGACAGGCGCGTTTCCGGACACGCCGTCCAACGCCAATCGCCTGCTGCAACAGGTATGGGGCCGCGCCACGGTGGAAACCTTCGGTGGAATCCTGACGCATTCGGTCAATGTGTTCGACACCCGCACTGAACGCAATTTCAACGATGTCAGCTACCGTATCAACCAATTGCCGCGCAACACGACCTCGACCTTGTCGGATTTCATCGGCAACAGTATCGGCGCGGAATATCAGGGCACGCTGAAGATGGGCCTCGCCGGCTCGCTGATATTCGGTGGTAAGACGCAGTCTGAAACGGCGGACACCTATCAGGCTGCTCTGTTGCCAGTGGTGACGCCGCGCACCCAGCAGATCGACGCGCGGCAGGAGACCAATGCGCTGTTCGGCCTTTGGTCGCTCCCAGTGGGCGAGCGATTGATCGTGACGCTTGGCGGCCGTGTCGATGACGTCGTCGATGTCGCGCGGTTCGAGACTTGGCGCACAACAGCAGCCTATTTCATTCCAGAGACGGGCACGAAGCTGCGCGCCAGCGCCGGCACCGGCGCGAAAGCGCCGACGCTGTTTCAACTTTACGCGCCGATCTTCGGCAACACGTCGTTGCGGCCCGAAGAGAGCTTTGGCTATGACGCCGGCATCGACCAGACGCTGTTCGGTGGCCGCGTGACAGTGTCGCTGACTGGCTTCTCGAACAGCTTCAGCAATCTGATCGACTTCAACACCACGGCGATGCGCTATTTCAACGTCTCACGCGCGCAAACGGATGGTATCGAACTCGGTGTTGATGTCGATATCATTCCCGGCTTCGCGCGGCTGAAGACATCCTATACGCATCTGCGTGCGATCGATCTCGCGACCGGATTGACGCTGGCGCGGCGGCCGGCGGATTTTGCACGGTTTGCGCTGACGATGACGCCGACGCCGCAATGGACGATTGAGCCGCGCGTGACCGCCGTGTCGCGGCGATTTAGCAGCTCGAATGAGACCAATCCGCTGAATTCTTATGTGCGGTTCGATGTCTATACGGACTACAAAATCGATCCAACCTGGAAGGTATTCGCGCGCGGAGAAAATATCTTTGATACGCGCTATCAGGAGGTGTTGAATTTCGGCACCACGGGCGCGGCCGCCTATGCGGGGTTCAACGCAACATGGTGACGCGAGTCGCCACGATGACGCGATTGGCGAGCGTAACCTTTGCGCTCGCCGGTCTCGTCATCGTGCTGGCGCTGCTATCGCTCGGCACCGGGCCTGTTCGACTCTCACCGACCATCGTATTCGACGCGCTGGTCGGCGGCGGCAGCGATGTGCAGCAAATCATCGTCCGCGAAATTCGCCTGCCGCGCGCGATCCTCGCGCTTGCGATCGGTGCGATCCTCGGCCTGTCCGGCGCAGCATTGCAGGGATTGTTGCGCAATCCGCTGGCTTCACCGTCTTTGTTCGGCGCACCGCAATCGGCTGCGTTCGGCGCGGTGCTGATGATCACGCTCGGCTTCGCCGATGTGCGGTCCTATGCGCTGCCGGTCGCGGGCATCGTGATGGCTTTTGTGTCGGTCTTTGCGCTGCTCGTCGTCGCCGGACGCAATGCCGGGCTTGTGCTGTTGATCCTTGCCGGGCTGGCGATTTCGAGTCTGGCTGGTGCCGGGACGGCGCTGGTGATGAATCTGTCGTCAAATCCTTTCGCGGCGCTTGAGATCGCGTTCTGGCTTCTTGGCTCACTGGAGGATCGCAGCTTCCGCCACGTCGCGCTGGCGCTGCCATTCATCGCAGTTGGTGCTGTCATTTTGATGAGCCAGCGCGCGTCGTTTCGCGCGCTCAGTCTTGGCGAGGAAACGGCGCAGAGCCTTGGCGTCAATGTTGGGCGATTGCGGCTGCTGGTGATTTCGGGCGTGGCGCTTGGCGTCGGCGGTGCGGTGGCCGTGAGCGGCACGATCGGCTTCATCGGCCTCGTCGCACCGCATTTGATGCGCCCACTCGTCGGCCACGATCCGGGGCGGCTGCTGGTTCCGAGCGCACTGGCAGGATCGGCGTTGTTATTGGCCGCCGACATCGCGGTGCGCATCATTCCCTCGACGTCGGATATCAAGGTCGGTGTGCTGACCTCGATCATTGGCGTGCCGTTTTTTCTCTATCTCATCATGCGTGAACGTCGCGCTTTGGGAGCAGGCGTCGCATGAGCGAAGCGTTCCTCACCGCGGATAGGTTGGGTGTGGCATTGTCCGGCCGTGACGTGCTGCGCGATGTATCTTTCGCGTTGCCGCGCAATCATCTCGTTGCGCTGGTTGGCCCGAACGGCGCGGGCAAGACGACATTATTGCGTGCGTTGGCCGGGCTCGTAGCCTCAAACGGTATCGTTAGCGTCGGCGGCGACAGTCTTGCTGCGTTGTCGCTGAAACAGCGGGCGCTGCGTTTCGGCTATCTGCCGCAGGGTCATGTCGTGCATTGGCCGCTGCAGGTGCATGATGTCGTGGCCCTCGGGCGGTATCCGCATGGCGCGACGGATCCGGCGCGGCTGTCACCCATCGACAAGATCGCCGTCGCGCGCGCGATGAAGGCCGCCGACGTCACAGCATTTTCTGATCGTCCTGTCACCGAACTCTCCGGCGGCGAACGCAGTCGCGTCGCGCTTGCGCGCGTTCTCGCGCTCGAAGCGCCGGTGATGTTGGCCGACGAGCCGACCGCATCGCTCGATCCACGGTATCAGATCGAGGTGATGCAGCGCCTTCGCAATGCGGCCGAGCAGGGCATGCTCGTGATCGTCGTCACACATGATCTCGGCCTTGCCGCGCGTTTCGCGGATTCGGTGCTCGTCCTGTCGGATGGGAAACTAGTTGCCGATGGATCACCGGCGCAGGCGTTGTCCGAAAAGATCCTAGGCGACGTATTTCGCATTAGCGCCTACCGCGCGGAGCATCATCGCGAAGCGGTGATCGTGCCTTGGACGGGGCTTGAGCGATGAGCCAGAGCAGCGGCCAGACGCGCGAGCGACGCCTCATCCTTCGGCAGGCCGAAGCGCAAAACACTTTTGTCCCAATCGAACCTGCGGCACCAGATGTGTTGCACGGCAAGTTGTTCGTGGATTGCCAGGGCATTTCGATGGCGCACAAGCCGATAGAGCGACGTACCGCCGGCTGTTGTGAACCTAGCCTGCTGCAAGACATCATCCAGCGCATCGGCTTGCTGCGTCAGCCAAGCGCGCGTGGCGTTGGCCCAAGTGTCGTCGCGCAGCGCGGCAGCGCCGATCATCAGTGCCGGACCGGAGCAGGCCCACGGCCCTATGGCATTTTTGATTTGGTTCGCTATTGGCGACGACGCGAGCGCGAAGCCGAGCCGCAAGCCGGCGAGGCCATAAAACTTTCCGAACGAGCGCAGAATGACCACGGGATATCGCGCGCACAGGCCGACTGCGCTGATAGCTGGCACAACATCAGCGAAGGCTTCGTCGATTATGAGCCAGCCGTCACGCTTTGCGACGATGCTCGCCGTGCGCGCCAGCGCTGCAAGATCAACGATGCGGCCATCGGGATTGTTTGGATTGACCAGCACGACATGTCGGGCCTGTTCGGGAATAGCGTCGATCGAATTGATAGCGATGACCTCGTTCCCGCTTTCGCGCCAACTCGCAGCGTGTTCGCTATAGGTCGGTGTAAGGATCGCGACGGGTCCATCGACGACGAGACGTGGCAGCCATTGGATCAGCGCTTGGGTGCCGGGCGCAGCGACAACAGCGACATCATTGGGCACGCGGTACGCGGCGCGCGCGGCATCAAGCAACGCTATTTCATCGGCCTCTGTCGGCAATTGTTGCCAGATCGTATCCGGCAGGTCGTGCGGGATCGGCCATGCGCGCGGATTGATGCCGGTCGAACAATCGAGCCACGACTCGCGCGTGCCGCCGAATTGCGCCATTGCCTGCGTGATATCGCCGCCATGTTTCATGAGCATGTGATGCCATCATCGTTACGGCGTGGCCAGTGCTTTGCGCTCGCTTTGCTAATGAGCGCAAGCGGCGCGGCGATGGCGGCAGATTTACCAAAGATCGCGTCGATCAACCTCTGCACCGACCAATTGCTGCTGGCGCTGGCGGACCCGTCGCAAATTCTCGGTCTTAGCCCTTATGCGCGTGATGCGACGCGATCATGGGATGCCGCGAAGGCGGCACAGTTTTCAAAACTATCGGGCAACGCCGAAGACGTGCTGATTTTAAAGCCGGACATCGTTGTCGCCGGCCGCTTCACCAAACGCGCGACGCGCGAATTGCTGAAAGAGAAAGGCCTCCGGGTTGTCGAATTCGATCCGGCACGGTCGATCGAGGACACCAAGACACAGATTTGGCTGATGGGCGAGATCACGGGCCATGCCGATCGCGGCGCTGCCGAAATCGCGCGGCTTGATTCGGCGATCGCGCAGACCCGCGCGGTTGCCACGGAACGAAAGGCGCGCGTGCTGGTGGTCTCTCGGCGCGGCTGGATCTCCGGCGGCGAGAGCCTGACAAGTTCACTGTTGAAGGCGGCCGGGCTCGGCATTGCCGCGAACGACATGGGTCTGAAATCAGGTGGCTTCGCTTCGCTCGAAGCCATTGTCGCGCTGAAGCCGGATTACTTGATGGTTACCGACAATAGTGGTTTCGCCGAGGACGAAGGCAGCGCATTTTTACTGCATCCCGCGCTGGAGCTCCTCTATCCCCCTAACAAACGCATCACCATTCCTGAACGGCTCACAGTATGCGGCGGGCCGATGCTCGCGGAGGCAATGCAGCGTCTGGCCTCGGAGATCATGCGCGTGGTGCACTGATGCTGTGGGTCGTCGTGGCGGCGCTCGCGTTCGACGCTGTCATCGGCGATCCTGATTGGCTGTGGCGACGCCTGCCGCATCCGGTGACACTGATTGGTTGGCTGATCGCGATGCTCGATCGTGCGCTGAATCGTGAAGCATGGTCTGCGTCTGCACGGCGTATGGCCGGCATGTTTACAGCCGTGTCGCTCGTCGCAATTAGTTCAAGCGCCGGTGGGTTGATCGAATGGTTGACCGGGCATGGCATCATAGCGATCGTTATTCAAGGGTTGCTCGCCTCGGTGCTGATCGCGCAGCGGAGCCTCTATCAACATGTGGCACGCGTGCGCGCCGCGTTCGCCGGCGGTTTGAACGAGGCCCGTCGCACAGTATCGATGATCGTCGGCCGCGATCCCGATGCGCTCGATGAGCCGGCCGTCTGCCGCGCGGCTATCGAATCTTGCGCCGAGAATTTTTCGGACGGCATCGTCGCGCCGGTATTCTGGCTGGCGATATTGGGATTGCCGGGGCTGATCGCTTATAAGACGATCAACACTGCGGACTCGATGATCGGTCATCGCAATGCGCGCTACGAAGACTTCGGATGGGCGGCTGCACGGCTCGACGATCTGGTGAATTTTATTCCTGCGCGATTGTCCGGTTTGTTGATCGCGCTCGCAGCGCCGCTTGCGAATGGATCGATTTCGACGTCGTTCAAGACCATGTGGCGCGACGCGCGTCAGCATCGTTCGCTAAATGCGGGTTGGCCGGAAAGCGCAATGGCGGCGGTACTTGGTCTCGCGCTAGCGGGGCCACGACGTTACGACGACCGCGTGGTCGACGATGTTTTTCTCAACGCGGAGGGACGGCAAAGTGCCGCGCCAGATGATATAAAGCGCGCCTTAAAAGTATTGATCGCCACTTGCGCTTTGCAGGCCGCGATTTACGTGGCGCTGGTAATCGTCATTTGACGGCTGCGTGCGATTGCCAGCAGTGCGTCGATATCGATATGCGCTTCGAGATGTTCGGCCAGCGCATCCAGCGCACGCTCGATCTGGCTGTCATAGGCTAGCTTCGAGGCGACGCCGAGATCGGCAAGCCACGCTTTGCGAAAGGCATCGCCGGTAAACAACCCGTGGACATAGGTGCCCTGCACACGGCCGTCGCGCGAGATCGCGCCGTCGGGTCGGCCGTCGGTTGTTAGCATCGGCCGTACGCAATCCACACCTTCGGTCTGCCCGAGATGAATCTCGTAGCCTTCGATGGCCGCACCACTGGCGCAATGGATGCCCTGGACCAGCGTCGTTGATTTGTCGCCGCGCATTGTCGTTGCGATGTCTAGCAGACCGAGGCCATCGACGCGGCCTGCGATGCCATCCACGCCATCAGGATCGTCGATGCTCATACCGAGCATTTGATAACCGCCGCACAGGCCGAGTATACGGCCGCCGCGCCGCTGATGTGCTTTAATGTCGATGTCCCAGCCCTGCGCGCGCAGAAAGGCGAGATCATCGATCGTCGATTTGCTGCCGGGCAAGATCACCACGTCGGCATTCGCGGGAATGGCATCACCCGGCCTGATGAATTGCAGCGTCACGCCGGGCTCCATGCCGAGCGGGTCGAGATCATCGAAATTGGCGATGCGCGACAGCATCGGCACGGCGATGACGCACGATCCTGATGTCGATCCCGCGCGATCGAGATCGACAGCATCTTCTGCCGGTAACCACGCCGCCTGCGGTAGCCATGGTACAACGCCGATCGACGGCCACCCCGTCAATTGCGTGATGTGCTTGAGCCCTTCGTCAAACAAGGACAAATCACCACGAAACTTATTGATGATGAAACCGTGAATGCGCGTGCGTTCGGATTCGGGGAGCACCAGATGCGTGCCCGCGAGACTGGCGATGACGCCGCCGCGATCGATATCGCCGACCAGCACGACCGGCACGTCGGCGGATTCGGCGAAGCCCATATTGGCGATGTCGCCTTGACGCAAATTAGTTTCCGCCGGGCTGCCCGCGCCTTCGACTAAAACGATATCGGCACGCTCAGACAGATACGCGAAACTTTCCAGCACGGCCGGCAACAGGACCGCGCGCCGATCGCGAAACTCGGCCGCCCGCAAAGTCCCGCGGCGTTTGCCGTGGACGATCACCTGCGCGCCGGTATCAGTCTCCGGCTTCAACAACACTGGATTCATGTGGACGCTCGGTGGCATCCGGGCTGCCCGCGCCTGCACATGCTGGGCGCGGCCTATCTCGCCGCCATCGACAGCTACGGCCGCATTGTTCGACATGTTTTGCGGCTTGAAAGGCGCGACCTTTAACCCACGCCGCACAAGTGCGCGCGCCAGCCCCGCGACGAGCGTTGACTTGCCGGCATTGGATCCGGTGCCCTGGATCATCAGCGCGGGCGTACGCATCATCTAAAACTCAATTCCTTTTTGACCTTTGATGCCCTGCCGGAACGGGTGCTTCACCAGCGTCATTTCAGTGACGAGATCAGCCATCTCGATCAATTCAGGCTTGGCGTTGCGGCCTGTGATAACGACATGCTTGTCCTCCGGCTTCTCATCGCGGAGGAATGCAATGACGTCGTTGATGTCAAGATAATCGTAGCGCAGCACGATGTTGAGCTCGTCCAGCAGCACCATGCGATGGTGATCGTCGCGGATCAGTTCCTTGGCGCGCTTCCAGCCTGCGGTGGCAGCAGCGATGTCGCGGTCGCGATCCTGCGTCTCCCAGGTAAAGCCCTCACCCATGATGTGCAGTGTCACGAGATCGGGAAAGGTTCTCAACAGCCGCGCTTCGCCGGTGTCCCATGCGGCGGATTTCGTGAACTGCACGATGCCGACGGGCATGTTGTGGCCGACATGACGAAACACCATACCGAGCGCGGCGGAGGTCTTGCCCTTGCCGGTGCCGGTGTTGACGATCAGCAGTCCTTTTTGATCTGACTTGGCGTCGAGCATCTTGTCTTTCGCAGCCTTGTGCTTGCGCATCTTGGCGGCGTGGCGATCCTGTTCGCTGATGTCGTTGGCGTCGGTCATGGCATTGTTTCTCGTTCGGGAATGAGATCGGCGAGCACGAGGGCTGCGCTGTTGGAGCGCGGCACCCAGAGCCCGCGACGAATGGCTTCGGCAAAACGCTGCGCAGTTTCGCGTAACGCGGCGGGATTGGCATCGCGCATAAAGTCGCGCACAGACTTATCTTCGATATAGGCAGAAAACAGCTGATCGAAATGATGATTGCCGACGGCGTCTGTAGAGGCGGCGAAGCCGAACAGGTAGTCGACCGTAGCGGCTATCTCGAACGCGCCTTTATAGCCATGGCGCATCACGCCCGCGATCCATTTTGGATTGGCGGCGCGGCCGCGTACGACGCGCGAAATCTCGTGGACGAGCGAGCGCGGCAACGGCGCTTCCGGGCGCGACGTATCGATATGGGCGATGCGCGGAGCGGAGCCTTTCAGCTTTTGCACAGCCGCCGCAAGGCCGCCGATGAACTGGTAATAGTCGTCGGAATCTAGAATATCGTGCTCGCGATTATCCTGCGCTTGGGCGACGAGATCGATCGTGGCAAGGCGCGCGACCAACGCATCACGCGCGCCGCTGCCCTCGTTGCCGCTGCCATAGGCATAGCTACCCCAGCTTAGATAAGCGTCCGCTAAATCGTCACGCGCGACCCAGCCGCCTTCGTCAATGAGTGCCTGAAGTCCTGCGCCATATGCGCCGGGTTTGGAGCTAAACACGCGCCACGCCGCTTGTTGTCGGGCGTTACGTTCGTCGATGCCTTGTGATCGCAGGTCCTGCGTGTATGCACGAACACTTGCGGCGATGGGATTGGCGTCATCGGGCTCGTCGAGATCGGCGATAGCGCTCACCGCGCTGCTAATGATGTCCATCTGCATCGGGAAGGCGTCGCGAAATAGGCCGGATACGCGAAACGTGACGTCGATACGCGGGCGCTTCAATTCGGACAGCGGCATGATCGCGAAACCCGTGACGCGACCAGAGGTGTCTTCCCAGACGGGTCGGGCGCCGATCAACGCCAGCGCTTGTGCGACATCGTCGCCGCCGGTTCGCATGTTCGCGGTGCCCCATGCCGAGAGCGCGATGGCGCGCGGCCATTCGCCGGCTTCTTGCCAATAGGCTTCGACCAAACGTTCGGCTGCGAGTTTCCCGATGCGCCACGCGGACGGTGTGGGCACGGCGCGGACATCGACGGCATAAAAATTGCGACCAGTCGGCAACACGTCAGGCCGCCCGCGCGTCGGCGCGCCAGACGGGCCGGGCGCGATGAAGCGGCCGTCCAGCCCGCGCAGCAGTGTGCGCATCTCGGCTGCGCCACAAGATTCGATGGCTGGGCGGAGTGTGTCATCGATCCATTGCAACACGACGGCGGTTCGTGTCCATGCGGGATCGCAGGTTCTGGAACAGACAAGTTGCAACGCCAGCAATTCGACTCGCTCGACGGTATCGCCGGTTGTGCGCCACGCGGAGTCCGTTAATGCCAAAAGCGCCGTCGGGCGCTGGCCGTACCACTCATTCACGAGATCGCGTGCCATCGGATCAAAGCTATCGAGCCCGAGATCGGTCGCTAGAGCTCGATGCAGCGATGCATCATGTGGCTTCTCGCCGCGCGGCAGTCGCGCGATCGAAACCAGCAGCGCATCCTGTCGCGCCGTTTCTGGCATGCTGCCGAAGACGTGCAGCCCGTCGCGAATTTGCATTTCCTTGAGATCGCATAGATGTGCATCGAGGACGCGAAGCGCTTCGTTGGTCGGCGTCTCGCGTGTGATCGCCACGTCCGAATCGATCTGGCTTGCACGCGCGAGCGAAAGAATATCCCCAGCGATGGCAGTGGCGCGTTTCGGATCGAGATCGGCGGCGAGCGCGTATTCGTCGACCAGCGTTTCCAGCCGAGCCAGATCGTCGTGCAGTTCGGCGCGCGCCATCGGCGGCGTCAGATGATCGATAATGACGGCTGACGTACGGCGCTTGGCTTGAATGCCTTCGCCGGGGTCGTTGACGATGAAAGGATAGAGATTCGGCAGTGTGCCGATGATCGCAGATGGAAAGCAGTCTTGCGAGAGCCCCGTGCTCTTGCCCGGCAACCATTCGAGATTGCCGTGCTTACCGAGATGGATGATTGCATGCGCGTCGAATTCCTGACGTATCCACAGATAGGTCGCGAGGTAATGATGCGGCGGTACCAAATCAGGATCGTGATAGGTTGATTTCGGATCGATGTTGTAGCCGCGCGCCGGCTGTACGCCGATCACGATATTGCCGAAGCGATGCAGCGCAAGGTGCATCGTGTCGTCGTCGCAATGCGGATCGTTGGCTGCGTCGCCCCAGCGCACGATCACGGAATGTTGGATCGCTTGCGGCAATGTCGCGAACGCTTCGCGATACGCAGCAAACGGCCATGCGATCCCGCCGATGCGGTCAGCGCGATCGGCAAGTGCGTTGGTCGGGCCGCCCTGCAACATCTGCATCATCGATGCGGCATCGTCTGGTGCGCCATCGATAACGTAGCCTTCCGCGCTCATAGCGGCGAGTATGCCGATCAGGCTTTCGGGCGTATCGAGTCCGACGCCATTGCCGATGCGACCATCGCGATTCGGATAATTCGCCAGCAAAAATGCGACATGGCGCTTTTGTGGCAATGCACGACGCAGCCGCACCCATGAAACGGCGAGATCGGCCGCAGCGTCGATGCGGTCTGATACCGGCCGGTAGCGCACCGGTGCGAAACCGGATGTGCTGTCGCTGAATTCTTTGAACGCAATCACGCTGGCGAAGATGCGGCCGTCGACTTCAGGCAGCACCACATGCATCGCGAGGTCACGCGGTGTCAGTCCGCGCGAGGAGGCTTGCCATGCGGCGCACGAGGTGCCGGCGAGAGCGACTTGCAGGATCGGCGCGTCGCAACTTGCCAGCACGCCGAAATCGGTGGTGGTCGCCGTCGCAAAGGCCGTGGCGTTGAGGATGACGTCTGGCAGTTGTGCGGCCATCACGGCACGCAGGAACGCCTGGCACTGAATATCCTTCAGGCTGGTGACGAACACGCAAGTCACGTTCAGGCCGCATGCATCGAGCGCATCGCGCAAAGCTGCGATCGGCGCGGTGTCGTCGCCCGCGACTAATGCGCGATAGAACACGATCAGTGCATGTGGACGCTCACTATTGACAGGTGCATGCGGCCAGAAGCCGGCGGCCGGCATCGGCTGCGCGGTCGGTGGCTTTTGTCCATGGCCGATCAGATGTGCGGCGTAACGCAGCGCGAGCTGCGCATTGTCGATGCCGCCTTCGCTGCAATAGCGCCAAAATGGTTTTGTCATTTCAGGATCGAGCGTGCCGCGCGAGGCGAGATCCACGTCCCATTGCATCTCGCCCGGAATGCAGGCGAACAACGTGCCGCGCGCGCGGGCATTTGCGCGGAGGCTCTCGACGCCGTGCGGCCAGTAGCCCACCCCGCCGAGCATCCGCAACAGCACGATTTTTGCGTTTGCCAAAGTGCGCTCGACATAGAGATCGACCGAGGCCGGATGTCCAAGCGCGAGCAGATTGGTCAGTCGCAGGGTCGGAAAATCGCTTGGCAGCGTCGCGTGTGCCGATGAAAAGCTCGCGAGGTCGCTGTCGGCCGCCGACAGCACGACGATATCGGCGCTGTCCTGCCCGAGGTCACGGGCAACGTCGCCGTTATCGATGCCGCCTGTGGTGTCGAGCTTTAGGTGCATATCGGTCCGCTATCCCACCAGCGCACGGCGCACGGCGTCGCCGTCGAACCCCTTCAGCCCTATGACGACAAGATGGTCGGCCACGATCTGATCGGGCCGCGCGAAGGTGAGTTCGACCCGGCTGCCGACGCCTTGCACGACAACAGATGCGACCTTTGCATCGATCCGCGCATGGCCCTTCACACGCAGCACGCCGACGGTGCCGAGCGCGGCCGCGACACGCGCGCGCATATCATCAAGATCGGCGGCAGGTGTCGGCAACACGACGATGCTGTCGAAATCGTCGTGGTCATGCTCTTCTTCTTCGCCGTGATGGCCGATGCGCGCCGCCACATCGTTCTCGGCGGCCGCGTTCATGCCGATCAGCACGGCGGGTGCTACCGCGCCTTGCGAACGCACGATCCGCACGCCCGGCCGCAGCAATGCGCCGAGGCGAGTTTCAATATCGGCCAGAGCACCGGCGGTGACGAGATCGCTTTTCGACAGCACGACGAGATCGGCACAGGCCAGTTGATCCTCGAACACCTCTTCGATCGGATCGTCATGATCGAGCGCATCGTCGGCCGCGCGCTGCGCCGCGACGGCCGCTTCGTCGAGCGTGACGCGGCCTTCTGACAGCGCCAGTGCATCGACGACGGTGACGACGCCGTCGACCGTCGCGCGCGTCTTCACGGCGGGCCATGCGAAGACTTTCAGCAATGGTTGCGGCAGAGCGAGGCCCGACGTCTCAATCACGATGGCGTCGAGCGGCCGGTCGCGCGACAGCAATTTGTCCATCGTCGGAATGAAGTCATCGGCGACGGTGCAGCAGATGCAACCATTGGTGAGTTCGACGATATCGCCGGGCGCGCAGGCATTGGCCGCGCAATCCTCGACCAGTCCGCCGTCGAAACCGGCATCGCCGAACTCATTGACGATGACGGCGATGCGGCGGCCGCCGGCATTGGTGAGCAGCGAGTGCAGCAAGGTGGTTTTTCCTGCGCCGAGAAATCCGGTCAGGACGGTGACGGGAACGCGGGACATATCAGTTCTCCTGAGATGGTTGCTTGAGCCACAGCGGAAGCCCCGCCGCGACGAAGGCGACGGCGGGTACGGCGGCAGCGACGATCTGATTGAGGCGGCCCTGCGCGTCGCGAAACGCGCGGCCGAGCGGGGTTTCAGGCACGAGGCCGAGGCCGACTTCGTTCGACACCAGGACGATCGGCGTGGTGGTTGATTGCAGATAGGCCGCGAGACGATGCGATTCATGCGCGACGTCGCGATCGGCAAACATCAGGTTCGAGAGCCACAGTGTCAGGCAATCGACCAGAACCGCGCGATCGTTGTTTGCCTCGCGCGATAGCGTTTCGACCAGCGCCAGCGGCTCTTCGATTGTGGTCCAGCCGTCTCCGCGCTGCGTGCGGTGCTGCGCGATCCGCGCGGCCATGTCGTCATCGCCGGCTGTCGCCGTTGCGAGATAAATTCGGACGAGTCCGCTATTGCGCACCAGACGTTCGGCGAACAGTGATTTTCCGGAGCGCGCGCCGCCCAGCACCAATGTCGTTATAAGCCCCGTCATGTTGGTGCGCGGCCATCATCGGGCGACCAGTGCAAAGGCGGAATCCGCGCCACCATGCCCTTGCGCAACACCTCGGCGCGCTCGCGCCACGGCACGAGGCCGTAGTTCGAGAGGCGATAAGACTGCACGAAGGACGCCAGCGCCGGCGTTCCCGTCTCCTGCACGAGATCGCCGAATAAAAACGTGTAGCCGTCGGCGCTGGTGATGGCGACGGTCGCCGGTCGCTTGCAGACGCCGAGGCATTGCACTGCACGAATTTCTGCGTTGTCGCCGATCGCTTCGCGGAGCGCCTCGACCAATGCAGGTCCGGTCGGCATGCCGCCGTCGACGGATTTACAGACCGTGCAGACGCTGACGGTGATGGCACCTTTCGGCGCGTGATCGCAGGGTGGGCTGGAGTCCATGACGAAGCTCGACGTATCAATCACGAGCTTCAGGGGATCGCGGAACGGCACGAACCGTCACACGCTCACGTCAGGCGCACCCCGCGCCACGGCGTTTCCAAAGCACAATCGTGATGGCAGGTCTCCTGGCTCGCGAGTCGTCGCCTGATCGCCGCCTTCCCGGATTTGCATCCAGTGGTTTCGGCAAGGGCTCTTCGCTTACAGTTGCGGGGGCAGCGCCGGCATGGATTGATCCTGAACTCGGATCGCTCGCACCGGCTTCCCTATTCACCTTCCACGCGGAAGGACCATCATGCGGAACGCTAGCCGCCGCATCCGCTCGGGTCAACCAGCGTTGACCCAAAGGTCAGCCCTTGTTGACCTTCAGGTCAGCTCTTGTTGACGGCCACCCAACAATACGTCAGACCCGCGCGCGCTTGATTGGGGATCAGCAATGCCGACTTTACCTTCCGTGCCGCAGCTCGATCGCGCGCCTGAAACCGCGATCCGCGCGCGCATCGACGGCAAGGCCAAGCCGCTTGGCTCGCTCGGGCGCATTGAGGCGCTGGCGCTTCAACTGGCGTTGATCGCGCATCCGGCTGCGCCAGCGATCGACAAGGCCGTGCTGATGGTGTTTGCCGGCGATCACGGCCTGGTTGCGGAAGGTGTGTCGTCTTATCCGTCTGCCGTGACGGTGGCGATGGTGCAGACTTATTTAGCCGGTCGGGCCAGCGCCAATGCGTTTGCTGCGGCCTGTCATGCCGATGTCATGGTCGTCGATGCCGGCGTCGCCGCCGATCTGCCCGCGCATCCGCGATTGATCGATGCAAAAATCCGCAAGGGCACCTCGAACGCCGCGCGCGAGCCGGCAATGACTATCGATGAAGCCGACAAGGCGCTGACCAAAGGAGCTGAACTGGCGTGTGCGCAGATCGAGAAGGGCGCTGATCTGATCGCGCTCGGCGAAATGGGTATCGGCAACACGGCGTCATCGTCTCTGCTGGTGCATCGTCTCGCGCCCGCGCCGCTCAGCGATTGCATCGGCATCGGGGCCGGACAGAGCGATGACGGGATGACGCGCAAGCGCGCCGCGATCGAGACGGCGGCCGCGCGATCCGATGCGACCACGCCGCGCGAGGTGCTGGCGCAATTCGGCGGTTTCGAAATCGCAATGATCGCAGGGGCGATCCTCGGCGCGGCATCTGCAAGAAAACCTGTCTTGGTTGACGGCTTCATCTGTAGCGCGGCGGCGCTGGTCGCGATCCGGCTGTGTCCGGCGGCGCGAGATTATTGTATCTTCGCGCATCGCTCGGCTGAGCGCGGCCACGACATCGTGCTGAGCGCGCTTCATGCGACACCGCTGCTCGATCTCGGTTTGCGTTTGGGCGAAGGCACCGGCGCGCTGCTCGCGGTGCCGCTGGTTCGGGCTGCTGCGAAGCTCTTGAGCGATGTCGCCTCGCTCGACGACGTATTGGCGGGGCGCATCTGAATGAGCAAACGCAACGACGCGATTAATGCGCTCCGCTTTCTCACTATCTTACCGGTACCCGCGTCAGCCGAGCCGTTTGCGCCAGACTGGCTGACGCGCGCGCTGGTCTATTTCCCTGTCGTCGGCCTTCTGATCGGAGGCGTTTCAGCGCTTGTGCTGTTGGTTGCCGATCTGATGTGGGGCCAGACGCTGGCAGCGATCTGTGCCGTTGCGGCCAGCGTCGTGATGACAGGCGCGCTGCACGAGGATGGGCTTGCCGATACGTTCGATTCCTTTGGTGGCGGGTGGACGGTCGCAAAGCGTCTGGAGATCATGAAAGACAGCCGCATCGGTACCTATGGCGCGCTGGCGCTTGGTCTTGGGGTTGCGTTGCGCATCGGCGCGCTGATCGCCTTGCCGATTGAAATTGCTGCTTGTGCTTTGGTCGCAGGCCATGCGGCGGCGCGCGCTGCACCTGCTTTGGTCATGACGAGGCTGAACTATGCAGGTGACACGACCGCGATGAAAGTGACCTATGAGGAAAGCAAGCCGCGGCTACGCGAATTGCTCGTCATTGGCGCTGTCGTTGCCGTCGCGGCGTTGCCGCTTTTTGTTTTGTCGGGGCCGATTGTCATCGTCGGCTGGATCGGCGCGCTACTGCTCGGCTTTGCGTTGACGGCATGGTCGAAGCGTCTGCTTGGCGGCTACACTGGAGATGTGCTCGGTGCTGTCGAACAAGTCGGCGAGATCGGGTTTTTGCTCGGTGTGCTGGCGATGGTGGGCTAGGTGAGCGGCATCACATAGGGCGTGCCCGCAAAGGCCTCTTCGCCACGGCCAATGCCGGCGATGGCCGCCACCATTCGGCCGTCGCAAGTGAGCAGGTCGTCGGCCAGCGCCACCATCAGCGCATTCGGCGTCACGAATGGCGCGCGATGGCGCAATGTCTGAGCCAGTTCATGTTCGCGGCCGGGATGGCCCGCACAAGCAATGATATAGGCCGCCGCACTTGAACGGCTGATACCCGCCCAGCAATGGATCAATAGCGGCAGTGTGGCCGAAGCATCGCAGCCGAAATCGATGATCGCGGCGATCATCGCGGCATCCGGCGCCACCAAGCCGTCTTGCGACGCGATGATATCGTTGAACGCCAGATGCAGATGTGCGTGACGCGCGTAATGTCGCCAGCTCTCGTCAGGATGCGACGGCGACATCAGCGTCAGCAAACGATAGTCACCGAGCGCCTTGGCAGTGGAGTCGAGATCGCCGAGCGCGCAGACATGAATCGTTTTCTGGATCATGTGCGCTGTGTAGGGCAATCGCCGATCGTCGCCAAATTTGGAACGCGGGAACCGTTCGGGGCTCTCAATCTTATCATGTATGAGCGGCAAGGACTCGTCGACCCGCGACCACAATGACAAGCATTTCAAGGACAGACCATGGGCATCATCTGGACGATCATCATCGGATTTCTCGCTGGCGTCGTCGCCAAATTCATCATGCCCGGCCCGAATGAGCCGAGCGGCTTTATCTTAACGACAATCCTTGGAATCATCGGTGCGGTAGTGGCGAGCTATCTCGGGCAGGCGATGGGCTGGTATAGCCCAGGTCAGGGCGCGGGCTTCATCGGTGCCGTGGTTGGCGCGATCATCGTGCTATTCGTCTGGGGCCTAATTTCCGGCCGCCGCGCCGTCTGATCCGGCTCATGCGACCTCTCGTCACAAATCACCAAACTGACTTGTCGTCGCGTGACCGAAATCGGTTGCGCGACGACTGGTTATCGACATCCGTTGCCTTTAGAATTCCACCCGATATCGGCTCGCCATAAAGCGCGAGTGGGTTCAAAGGGGGAATTGAGATGTCTGACGCCGACAAGCCGGTCTTACTGCGCAATGATGGCCCGATCGCGCGCATCGTTTTCAATCGCCCGAAGGTGTTGAATGCGTTGAATGTCGCGGCGGCTGATGCATTCTTCGCGGCCTGCAAGCGCATCATGGCTGACAGCTCCGTTCGTGTCGTCGTCATCGCCGGCGAAGGTCGCGCCTTCATGGCCGGCGGTGACATCTCAGCCTTTGGCGGTCCGGTCGAGGAAGGTCGCATTCGTATCCGCACCTTGATGGATCCGTTGCATGACGGGCTGGAAATTCTTGCCGGCCTTGCCGCGCCTGTGATCGCCAGCCTGCATGGTCCGGTGGCTGGGGCAGGGGCCAGTATTGCGTTCGCAACTGATCTAGCGATCGCCGCTGACAATGTCGTCTTCAATCTCGCTTACTCGAAACTCGGCACCAGCCCGGACGGCTCGTCGACCTTTTCGCTGCCGCGTCTTGTCGGCCTGCGCAAGGCGATGGAGATCGCGCTGATGTCCGACAATATCGACGTCACCGAAGCGCTGCGGCTCGGCCTCGTCAACAAAGTCGTGCCAGCCGCCGATCTCATTGCCGAGACCGACAAGCTCGCCAGACGCCTTGCCGATGGACCGACTTTCGCATTCGGCCAAACAAAGGCGCTGCTGCGTGGATCGCTGGATCGCTCAATGCACGACCAGATGATTGCCGAGGGCGACGCTTTCCGCGCCTGCATGGGCACTGAGGATTTTGCAGAAGGCGTCGGTGCGTTTCTCGGCAAGCGCGCTGCGACTTTCAAAGGCTCGTGAGGAGGGCGACCTTGCATAAATAGATGTGGCGATCCTCGGATGCCTGTAAGGGTAGGCTTTGAAGGTTATTCATCGATCGGGTCAGCATGTTTGGAATTCTCGGCCTCGGTTTCCTGCTCGGCATGCAGCATGCGCTCGAAGCCGATCACATCGCGGCAGTGTCGAGCATCGCCGCGCGGCGCTCCAGCGTCGGAGATATTGTCCGCCACGGTCTCACATGGGGTCTTGGCCATACGTTGACGCTGTTCGTCTTTGCCGGGGCCGCGATCCTGCTTGGTCAGGCGATCCCCGAACATCTCGAACGTCCGATCGAGGCGGCCGTCGGCGTGATGCTGGTCGGTCTTGGGCTGCATGTGCTGTGGCGTCTGTGGCGCGACCGCGTCCATCTTCATCGTCACCGCCATGATAATGGCGCGTCGCATCTTCACATCCACAGCCACGCCGGTGAGGGCTCAATTTTTAAGGGCAGGTTCTTATCCGAAAACACGAAGTCGACTTTTCAGGATCATGCCCGCCTGCACGAGGCCAGCATACATTCGCATGAGCACGGCATCCGTTGGCGGACTCTGTTGGTCGGGCTCATGCACGGCATGGCCGGATCAGCAGCGCTGGTGGTGCTGGCGGCGTCGCAAGTCGGTAGCCCAACGATCGGCGTATTTTATATTCTGCTGTTCGGCATCGGCTCGATGCTCGGAATGGGCGCACTCTCGACCGTCATTGCGGTGCCGATCGCGGCGTCCGCGAAATGGCTGACCTGGGCCAATCGCGGATTACAGGTTGCCGTCGGGCTGGTGACGATCAGCATCGGCGCGATGACGATCTACGGGACGATGTTCGCCGCCTGAGATTACACCCCGAAATGCTTCACGGCGAGAAGGCCGCCAAGCACGGCGGCAGAAACCGTCGCGACGACGGCCATATTGATGACGCCGCGCAAAGCCGTCGTCATAACGATCCGGAATTTGGTTTGGGGTTTTGGGCGGCTGTGCGCCGGCTTGCGTGTCGCGCCGGTCTTTTTCTTGGCAGCCATTTGAAAACTTCCCGTTTGGACGGGCCGGACACCCCCACGGTGGCTCCGACCCTTGACGACTTCCTGTATCTTCGAGTTCGTCGGGTTAGCCCCGATCATGTCGTCACCATCGCACACGCTTTTGCCGGAATTGCTAATTTCAGTGGTAAACGAAAACTGCCGTGATGCGATGGTTACGAGAATCTACTCGCAACGATTGATTCACCTTCTGCGCGAGGTCGGATCGCGCGCGTAGGTCCATGCAGCGATCGCTTGCAGCCGCTGATCGGACGATGAAGACGTCGCCAGATGAGTAGCTTTGTGCACTCGCAGGCTGAAACCTACGACAGTCCCGCGATCCGCCCATTGATATCCATCCGGATACGCTGCGACGACGGCACGCGCGGCAGGCCGGGCATCGTCATGATGTCCCCGCAGATCGCGACGACAAAACCTGCTCCCGCCGAGAGTCGGACTTCGCGCACCGGCAAGATGAAACCGTCCGGCGCGCCGCGCAGATCGGGATCGGACGAGAAGCTGTATTGCGTCTTCGCCATGCAGATCGGCAGCCCGCCATAGCCCATCGCCTCGAAGTCCTTCAACTTGTCAGCGACCGGCTTCGGCAGAGCGATGTCCTTTGCGCCGTAGATCTCGCGCGCGATGGTGCGCATCTTGTCGGCAAGCGGCAGGTCGAGCGGATAGATCGGCGCGAAGTTGGCTTTGCCCTCGTCGATCGCGGCGACAACAGCCTTGGCAAGCTCTGCCGCGCCGGCACCGCCTTCCAAGAAATGCGTGCAGACGACGGCGGTAACGCCGATCGCCTTGCAGCCGTCGATGATCGTGCGAATCTCGTCGTCGGTGTCGCTGCCGAATCGGTTGATCGCGACCACTGCGGGCACGCCGAATTTCGCGATGTTGCCGGCATGGCGTTTCAGATTGGCAAGACCGGCACGCACGGCCCCGACATTCTGCGTGGCGAGATCAGTCTTCTCGACGCCGCCGTGGAATTTCAGCGCACGTACGGTGGCGACGATCACCACCATATCGGGGCTGAGGCCCGCCTGACGGCATTTGATATCTAGAAATTTTTCCGCACCGAGGTCAGCGCCGAAACCCGCTTCGGTAACGACGTAATCCGCGAGCTTCAAGCCGAGCTTGGTCGAAATCGCCGAGTTGCAACCATGCGCGATATTGGCGAAGGGGCCGCCATGCACAAAAGCAGGATTGTTCTCCAGCGTTTGCACGAGATTGGGCTTCAACGCATCTTTCAGCAATGCTGCAATCGCGCCTTCGGATTTGAACGCGCCCGCACGCACCGGCTTCTTGTCGCGGTCGAGTCCGACGACGATCGCCGCCAGCCGTTTTTCGAGGTCTTCATAGGAGGTTGCGAGGCACAAGATCGCCATGATCTCGGACGCGACGGTGATATCGAAACCATCTTCGCGCGGAAAACCGTTGGCTACGCCGCCGAGTGACGAGACGATGTTTCGTAACGCGCGGTCGTTCATGTCGAGGCAACGCCGCCAAGTTATTCGGCGCGGATCGAGATTAGCTTCGTTGCCCCAATAGATATGATTGTCGATCAGCGCGGCGAGCAGGTTGTTGGCCGAGCCGATCGCGTGGAAATCGCCGGTGAAATGCAGGTTGATCTCGTCCATCGGCACGACCTGAGAGTAGCCGCCGCCGGCCGCCCCTCCTTTGATACCGAAACAAGGCCCGAGCGAGGGTTCGCGCAAACAGATCAGTGCCTTCTTGCCGATACGATTCAGCGCATCTCCGAGGCCGACTGTAGTAGTGGTCTTGCCCTCGCCAGCCGGCGTCGGATTTATCGCGGTGACGAGTATGAGCTTGCCGTCAGGGCGCGTGGCGAGCGCGTCCTGCACGAAATCCATCGAGATCTTCGCCTTGGTATGACCGTAAGGCTCGATGCTATCAGCGGGAATGCCGAGGCGGTCGCGGCCGATCTCGACGATGGGCTTCAGCGTCGCAGCGTTTGCAATGTCCCAGTCGGACGGCACAGGCATCGAAGGCGTTTTGGCGTCCATGTCGATCTCGTCTCGCTGATGCTGACTTTGCGGCTACCGTCCCGGTGACCTGTACGTTTGCCTATAACCCACGGGTGAGATCAAGGCGTGCGGGGCACGCATCCCCAAGCGTTTGCTTTGACGACTGAAATCTTAGCTATCTGCAAACCGCGGCGGGCGCTTCTCCGCGAACGCTGCGATGCCTTCCTTGATTTCCGCGCCGCGTAAGCTGCTCTGGTTGCGTTGGGCGGTCGCAATGCGGTCATGCGTGCCGCGCGCGAATTCGTTGATGGCGCGCTTCATGCCGCGCATCGCATCGGGCGCATTGCCCGCTAGAATCGTCGCGAGCCGATCCACTTCCTCGTCCAGCGCCTCGACCGGCACCATCGCCGTCAGATAGCCAATCCGCAGCATCTCGGTGGCCTCGATCTTCTGCGCTGTGAGAAAAAGCTTCTTGGCGTTGTCGATGCCGAGCCGCGCCACATAACGTTCGATGCCGCCGGAATAATAATGCAGGCCGAGCCGTGCGGCCGGCATGAACATCTCCATCGTATCGACGCCGATGCGGAAGTCACACGCCAGTGCCATGTCGGTCGATCCGCCATAGACACCGCCATTGAGCCGGCAGATCGTCGGCATCGCCAAGTCGTCCAGCCTGTTGGCGACGTCCTCGAAACTCAGCGGCGCGGCAGTGGCGTTGGATGATCCCGCGCGCTCGGCGATCGAATTCAAATCAAATCCGGCGCTGAACGCGCGGCCGGTGCCGGTCAGCACCAGCACGCGCACCTTCGGGTCCGCCTCGATTTGCGCAAACAGCGCCATGAGCGCTTCAAGGTCGTCCTGTTGCAGGCGGTTGAGATGTTTCGGCCGGTTGAGCCGGATGGTGGCGCGAGGGCCGTCGATGGCCAAAAGAGGCGTAGTCGATTCAAGCAATATATCAGTCATGGGAACTCCTGCACACATTCCAGCATCGAATGCTGGTCGATGCAATGCAGAGGTCTGCGCAAGATCAGCAAGCGGCCCGCAAACACGCGGTCACGCGCTCAGCGTAAACAGCAGCACCGATCGCCCCGTCAATAGGTAGACATCGCCGAAACTGAAATGTTCTTCAGCTGGCGGCGCGGCATCCATATTGGTGTCGATCAACAGCGACCAATGCTGGCCTCCCGTTGCTTCAGGTAATTTGAAATCCACGGGATCCCAGTGACCGTTCAGCACCAGCAGCATCGACCTTTCGTTGGCGAGCTTTCGGATGCCGGTTTTCTGCGCTCGTCCGTCGAGCAGCATGCCGACGCATTTCGTGCTTGTGTCGTCCCATTGTGCGCTCTGCATCTCGCCACCATCGGCGTTGATCCATGTCACGTCGCGCACGCCGAGCTTGTCGTCATACGAGCCATTCAAAAAGCGGCTGCGGCGCAGCGCCGGATAGTCCTTACGCAGCTTGATCAGCGTTTTGGTGAAGGCCAGAAGTTTCTCGGCATCCGGGTCGAGATGCCAGTTCAGCCATGAAATCTCGGAGTCCTGGCAATAGGCATTGTTATTGCCATGTTGCGTACGCGCAAATTCGTCGCCGGCGAGCAGCATGGGTGTGCCCTGTGCAAAGAAAAGCGTTGCCAGCATGTTGCGTTTCTGGCGATTGCGCAGCGCGTTGATCGCGGCATCGTCAGTTGGTCCTTCGACACCGCAATTCCACGAGCGGTTGTTTGAACTTCCGTCCGTATTGTTCTCGCCGTTGGCCTCATTGTGCTTGTCGTCATAACTCGCCCAGTCGTTCAGCGTAAATCCATCATGCGCCGTGATGAAATTGACGCTGGCCCACGTGCGGCGGCCGAGTTCGCGAAACAGTTCAGCGGAGCCGCATAGTCGCTTTACATAAGCGCCGACGCCGAGGTCGCTTCGCCAGAAGCTGCGCGTATCGTCGCGAAATTTATCGTTCCACTCCGCCCAGCCCGGCGGAAATTCACCGACCTGATAGCCGCCCGGACCGCAATCCCACGGCTCGGCGATAAGTTTGATCGGGCGCAGCACTGGATCCTGATCGACGGCTTTGAGAAAACCGCTGCGATTGTCGAAGCCGTTCACCTCTCGTGCGAGGATGGTGCCGAGATCGAAGCGGAAACCGTCGATATGCATCTGCTCAGCCCAGTAGCGTAACGAGTCCGTCACCATCTGGATCACGCGGGGATGCGACAGGTTGACGGTGTTGCCGGTGCCGGTGTCATTGATGTAGTGCCGCTTGTTTTCAGGCAACCGGTAATAGCTGGCATTGTCGATGCCCTTGAACGATAGCGTTGGCCCAAGTTGATTGCCTTCAGCCGTGTGATTGTAAACGACATCGAGAATCACTTCGAGACCTGCAGCATGCAGACGTGCAACCATCTCCTTGAATTCGCGCAATGAGTTCGGCACGTCCGAGGCGTAACGCGGATCGGGCGCGAAGAACCCGATCGTATTGTAGCCCCAGTAATTTTTAAGTTTCTTCTCCAGCAGATTGTCGTCATTGATGAAAGTATGCACCGGCAACAGTTCGACCGACGTCACGCCGAGCGCCTTGATATAATCGACCACCGGCTGCGTGCCGAAGCCCTTATAAGTGCCTCGCAGATGTTCAGGCACGCCATAATGCTGCTTGGTGAAGCCCTTCACGTGGGTTTCGTAAATCGTCGTTTCGTCCCATGACACGTTGGGGCGGGTGTCTTCGCCGGTCCAATCAAAATTAGGATCGACGATCACGCATTTCGGCATGAAGGGTGCGCTATCGCGGTCATCGAACGTCGTATCGTCGCCGCTCTCCATTTTGTAGCCGAACACGGCCGGATTCCATGTCAGTTCGCCGGCATGGGCGCGGGCATAGGGATCGAGCAGCAGCTTGTTCGGGTTAAAACGATGACCTTTGGTCGGCTCATAGGGTCCGTGGACGCGGTAGCCATAAAACGAGCCGGGGCCGATGTCAGGAATGTAGCCGTGAAAAATCTGATCGGTGTATTCTGGCAGTTCGACGCGTGTTTCGGTGTCGCCATCAAAGAAACAGACCTCGACTTTGGTAGCGTTGGCAGAGAACAATGCGAAATTCGTACCCTGGCCGTTCCAGTGCGCGCCGAGCGGATAGGGCAGGCCCTCTTCCATACGCTGGCTGATGTCGTTTAATTGATCAGTCACGGTCGCCCCCGAAAACATATGAAAAAACCGCCGCTACGCGACGACTGCTAACGTCGGCGGCTGCAATCCGTTGCGCAAGCGGCGCATGTTGCCATCATTTTTTTCATTCCCATCTCGCCTATATCGAGCCGACCACAGGAGGGATCGTCATGACGACACCAAACGACACGCCGTCGATCAGAATGCCGCTGCGGATCGGCTTGCTCGGCGTGCCCGTCGACGTCGGCGCATCGCAGCGCGGCACTTTGATGGGGCCGGCGGCGTTGCGCACGGCAGGCCTTGGCCCGGTGTTGCAGACGCTTGGCTTTCGCGTCGACGATTACGGCGATCTCGCTGTCGATATTCTGAAGTTTCTCAACGATAAGCCGCCCGAAAACGCAAAAAATTATCGCGAGATTCAGGGCTGGATCCGCACCATCAGCGCCAAGGCTTATGTGATCGCGCGCTCAGGTGCGACACCCATCTTCATGGGTGGCGATCATTCGCTGTCGATGGGTTCGGTCAACGGCGTCGCGCGGCATTGGCACGAGCAAGGTCGCGAATTATTCGTGTTGTGGCTCGATGCGCATGCCGATTACAACACCCCTGCGATCACGCCGTCCGGCAACATGCATGGCATGTCGTCGGCCTTTCTCTGTGGCGAACCGGGTCTCGATGCGCTGCTCGGCGATGAGCCGCGCGCGAGCATTCGGCCGGACAATCTCGACCTGTTCGGCATCCGTTCGATCGATCCGCGTGAGAAACAACTGGTACGCGAGCGCAAGATCAATGTTGTCGATATGCGGCACATCGACGAGTTCGGCGTCGGCGTTCCCATTCGCCGGATCATCGAGAAGGTGAAGGCGCGCAACGGCGTGCTGCATGTGTCGTTCGATATGGATTTTCTCGATCCGCAACTGGCACCGGGAGTTGGAACGTTGGTGCCGGGCGGCGCGAGCTATCGCGAGGCGCATCTGGTGATGGAGTTGCTTCACGATTCAGGGCTGGTCAAGTCGGTCGATATCGTCGAGCTCAATCCGTTTCTGGATGAGCGCGGCAAGACGGCGCGTGTCGCCGTCGAGCTGGTCGCGAGCTTATTCGGGCAGCAGATCGTCGATCGCGTCACGCCGACCAATGCGATCGTTTGAGTGGTTGTCATTCCGGGATGAACCGCTCGTCGGCGTAGCCGCCGTGTGGTTCAAGCCACAGATGCAATTGCACATCCGAGCATCCCGGAATGACAAAAAGTCTCACTCCATTCCGATGGTCGTCAGATCCTGAAACCAGTGCTGCGCCTGCACGAATTTGGTCACCTTCGGCGACAGCGCATGCGGGTTGGTGTCGTGAACGACCCAGACCAGCGGCGCATCGTCAACGATCAGCGAATCCGCTTCCGCTACCAGCTCGTCCTGTTTCTTTGCATCGAACGTCTGCTTGGCCTCGTCGATCAGAGCATCGACTTTCGGATTCTTGTAGCCGCCCCAGTTGACGCCGACCGGCGCGATCTGACGCGAATCGAAGAAGCGGACGATCGCGTAAAGCGGATCGGACGTTACATAAGCGATGTTGTTCGCCGTGATGCCGGCCATGCTTTCATCGGCCGCGCCTTTACGCCACGCGGTATAGAGCACTTCGAGCTCGACCACCTTGAAATCGATATCGATGCCGATTTCCTTGAAGCTCTGTTGCAGGAATTCGTTGATCGGCAGTGACAGCATTTGGCCGGTGCCGCCGTTGGCGATGATGAAGGTCGCCTTCAGCGGCTTCTCGGGTGAATACCCGGCTTCCTTCACGAGCTTCTTGGCTTCGGCGAGATCGTATTTGATCTTGAAAGTCGGTTTGCCGAACCATGGGCTCGACGGATCGACCTGACCGATCGCAGGCTTTGCGAGGCCGTTCATCAACGCGACGACCGCATCGCGATCAATCGCAAGATTGAGTGCTTTGCGTAAGCGCACATCGGTCCAGGGCGAGCCGGGCAGCACGCTTAAGTGATAATTCCAGACATGCGGCGTGATGTTGTCGACAATCTTCATACCGGCCGATTTCAACTGCGGTACAGCGTCCGGCGCGGGTGTCTCGATCAGATCGACCTGACCCGAGAGCAGCGCATTGGTGCGCGTCAAGGCGTCCGGCATCGGAATAAGAACGAGCTTGTCAGTTTTCGACATGCGGCTCTTGTCCCAGTAATCGGCGTTTTTTGTCAGTTCGGCGAGTTCGCGTGGGACCAGTTTCGTCAGCTTGAAGGGTCCGGTGCCGGATGGGGCGCCGGCAAACTTGTCCCAGTCCTTGCCGACCTTGTCATATTGCGCCGGGCTTGAGACGAGAAACCACAGCATCTGATAGGGAAAAAGCGAATCGACCGCCTTGGTCGTCACTTCGATCGTCGAGTCGTCGATCTTGGCGTAGCTCGCGACAGAAGGCAGGCGAATTTTTACCTGCGCGGCTTGCCGCTTGTCAAACTGCGGCGCCTTGTCGTTCAGAACCTTGTCGAAATTCCAGATCACAGCGTCGGCGGTGAAGTCGCTGCCATCGTGGAATTTTACGCCCTTGCGCAGCGTGAAGCGCCACTTCTTCTTGTCGGTATCATCCACTTTCCATTCGGTCGCGAGACCGGGCACGAGTTTGCCTGGCCGATCGGAGACATTCATCTCCCAAGCGACGAGCGGATCGTAGATCGTATAGCCGGTGAATTGATAGCCGCCGGCACCGCGGTCGGGCTGGCCCGTCGTCAGCGGAATGTCGGCCAGCGATATGCCGTAGCGCACCACTGTTTCCGCTTTCGCGGGCAGCACCGCTGCGAATGACAATGCCAATGCGGCGGCGAGAAGCGAATGACGACGAGGCATGAAAACAGAACTCCGGGAGAGGAAAGTGCCGTTTGTCTTGCAAGGCTGGTGCCATCGTATGCATTTCGTCTTTTACGGCGGTCTTTTGCCGCATTTTTCATCGGCGCGTGACATCAGCCATCGACAGTGCCACCTTGGCATGGCCGTTGCATACAAATTAGCCAGTTGTCCAAAGAGGATGTCAGATGCCCATTCTAAAATATGCGAGACGCCGCACTGCCACCGCGATCGCATTATTAACGGTCGCGACGGCGTTGACGCTGCCGCAGGTCACGCGCGCTGAAACAACGCTCCGTATCGGCATGACGGCCGCCGATATCCCGCGAACCCTTGGTCAGCCGGATCAGGGCTTCGAAGGCAATCGCTTCACCGGCGTCACAATGTATGACGGCCTGACGATGTGGGACCTATCGTCGGCAACCAAGGCGAGCACGGTCGTGCCCGGACTGGCGACCGAATGGGCGGTCGATGCCTCCGACAAGACCAAATGGATATTCAAGTTGCGTCCGGGCGTCACCTTCCATGATGGCTCGCCGTTCAATGCCGACGCTGTCGTGTGGAACGTTGAGAAGGTGCTGAAGCAGGACGCTCCGCAATTCGATGCGAGCCAGGTCGGCGTCACCGCATCGCGGATGCCAACATTGGCTTCAGCGGAAAAGATCGACGATATGACGGTGGAGCTGACGACGAAGGAGCCGGATTCCTTCCTGCCGATCAATCTTACCAATCTGTTTATGGCGAGCCCGGCCAAGTGGCAGAAGTTCTACGAGTCTGCCGACGGCGCCGATGCGAAAGCGAAGTCGCAAGCCGCATGGGCGGCCTTCGCGCGCGAAGCGTCTGGAACCGGACCCTGGGTCATGTCGAAGTTCACGCCGCGCGAGCGGCTCGAACTGGTGAAAAACGAAAAGTACTGGGACAAGGATCGCGTGCCTAAGGTCGATAAGATGCTGCTGCTGCCGATCCCGGAAGCCAATGCGCGGACATCCGCTTTGCTGTCGGGGCAGGTGGACTGGATCGAAGCGCCTGCGCCCGACGCCGTACCGCAGATCACGCAGCGCGGCTTCGTCATTTACAAAAATGAGCAGCCGCATGTCTGGCCGTGGCAGTTTTCGCGCGTCGAAGGCTCGCCGTGGAACGATATCCGCGTCCGCAAGGCGGCCAATCTTTGCATCGATCGAGAAGGCCTGAAGGATGGGCTTCTCGCTGGGCTGATGGTGCCGGCGTCCGGCACTTTCGAGCCGGGTCATCCGTGGCGCGGCAAGCCGACATTCGAGATCAAATACGATCTTGCAGGTGCGCAGAAGCTGATGAAGGAAGCCGGCTTTGGCCCGAACAAAAAGCTCGCAGTGAAGATTCAGACATCCGCATCTGGTTCCGGCCAGATGCTGCCACTTCCGATGAACGAATATCTGCAGCAGGCCCTCGCCGAGTGCTACTTCGACGTCTCGCTCGATGTCATCGAATGGAACACGTTGTTCACCAATTGGCGTCGCGGCACCAAGGATCCATCGGCCAATGGCGCGAACGCGACCAACGTGACCTATGCAGCAATGGATCCGTTCTTTGCATTGGTGCGCTTTCTGCAATCGTCAATGGCACCGCCGGTCTCGAACAATTGGGGTTACATCAACAATCCGAAATTCGATGAGTTGGTGAAGAAAGCCCGCACCACGTTCGATGCCAAGGCGCGCGACGAGGCGTTGGCAGAACTGCATGCGGCCTCGGTCGATGACGCGGCGTTCCTCTATGTGGCGCACGATGTCGGCCCGCGCGCGATGAGCCCGAAGGTCAAGGGCTTCGTGCAACCAAAGAGCTGGTTCGTCGACTTTTCTCCGGTGTCGATGGCGCCGTAGTCTGATTGTCTTGCTCTCTCCCCTCGCGATGCACTTGCATCGCGCGGTGGGAGAGGTGCCTGAGCGAAGCGAAGGCGGATGAGAGGAGAAGTCCATCGTTTGAATTTGCTCCCTCATCCGACACGGCCGTCGCGGCGGCGCAATCGCGTCGCTGTCCAAGCCACCCTTTCCCACAACGCGATGCAAGTGCATCGCGCGCGAGAGGGAAACAAGAAAGTTATCCGTGCTCGTCTATATCATCCGACGCATCGTCTATGTGATCCCGATCGTCATCAGCGTTGCGCTGGTGTGCTTCATGCTGGTTCACATCACGCCGGGCGATCCGCTGGTTGCGATCCTGCCTGCTGACGCATCGCAGGAACTCGCTGCGCAACTGCGCGCCGCTTATGGCTTTGATCGTCCGCTTCCCGTTCAGTTTGGCCTTTGGCTCTGGCGCGCGCTGCATGGCGATCTCGGAGCGTCGATCGCGACCGGACGCCCCGTCCTCGCGGAGGTTCTGCGGGCGGTCAGCAACACCGTCACGCTTGCCGTCGCCGCAGCCGCGATCGGCTTTTCGCTCGGGTTGTTTTTTGGGCTCATCGCCGGCTATTTCCGCAATACCTGGATCGACAAGGTCGCGACCTCGATTGCCATCGCCGGCGTCTCCGTGCCGCATTACTGGCTCGGCATGGTGCTGGTCATCATCTTCTCCGTGCAGTTGAACTGGCTGCCTGCCGTCGGCGCGGGCCCCGGCGGTTCCGGCCAATGGGCATGGGATTGGGAGCACATCAGATTTCTCGTACTGCCCGCGATCACGACGTCGGTGATTCCGATGGGCATCGTCACGCGCACCGTGCGCGCGCTGACCGGCGACATTCTCTCGCAGGATTTCGTCGAAGCGTTGCGTGCCAAGGGTCTGAAGGAAACTACCGTCTTTCGCCACGTCATCAAGAATGCCGCGCCCACCGCCTTGGCGGTGATGGGTCTTCAACTCGGCTACATGCTCGGCGGCTCGATCCTGATCGAGACCGTGTTCTCGTGGCCGGGCTCGGGCCTGCTGCTGAATTCCGCGATCTTCCAGCGCGATCTGCCGCTGTTGCAAGGCACGATCCTCGTGCTGGCGCTGTTCTTCGTATTCCTCAACCTGATCGTCGATATCGCGCAAGCGTCGATCGATCCGCGCATCAAGCGGGCGTAAATCATGAGCGCGATGTCAGACACCGCTTTGCAGACCGGCCCGGCCGAAAAGGCGCGCGGCTATTGGGCAACCGTCGGCCGCCGAATTCGGCGCGACAAGGTCAGCATGGTTTGCGCGTTCATCCTGCTGCTGATTTTGTTCTCGGCAATCTTCGCGCCGTATCTTGGTCTGGCTAATCCCTATCAAGGCTCGATGATCCGCCGGCTTCGTTTTATCGGCACGCCGAATTACCCGCTCGGCACTGACGAACTCGGCCGCGATATGCTCGCACGCCTGATCTATGGCGGCCGGCTGTCGCTGCTGATCGGGATCCTGCCGGTGTTGCTCGCCTTCACCATCGGCACGTCGCTTGGTCTCATCGCCGGCTATGTCGGCGGCAAGGTCAACACCGCGATCATGCGCACGGTTGATATTTTCTACGCTTTCCCCTCGGTATTGTTGGCGATCGCGATCTCCGGCGCTCTCGGCGCGGGCATTGTCAATTCGATTGTATCGCTGACAGTGGTGTTCGTGCCGCAGATCACGCGCGTCGCGGAAAGCGTCACCACTGGCGTCCGCAACATGGATTTCGTCGATGCCGCGCGCGCCTCCGGTGCCAGCGCGCTGACGATTATGCGCGTCCACATGCTCGGCAATGTGCTCGGGCCGATTTTCGTCTATGCGACCGGGCTGATTTCGGTGTCGATGATTCTCGCGGCGGGGCTTTCGTTTCTCGGTCTCGGTACCAAGCCGCCGGAGCCGGAATGGGGCCTGATGCTGAATACGCTGCGCACGGCGATCTACGTCAATCCGTCGGTCGCAGCCCTGCCGGGCGCAATGATATTTGCGGTCTCGATCTGTTTTAATTTGCTTAGCGACGGCCTGCGCAGCGCGATGGATATCCGAAATTGACCATGATCGAAGTCGTCACCGCCGTCGATAAGCTCGAACCCGTTGCCGATGTCGGCGGCGACGCGCAGCCTTTGCTGCGCGTTGATGGCCTAACCAAGCATTTCCCGGTGCGCGGCGGGATGTTCGGCCAGAGCAAGACCGTGCGCGCGGTCGATGACGTGACGTTCTCCATCGGCAAGGGTGAGACCGTCGGCATCGTCGGTGAATCCGGCTGCGGCAAATCCACGACAGCGCGATTGCTGATGCATCTGATGCCGCGCGACGCCGGCGACATCATCTATGACGGCCGTAAAGTGGGCCGCGAACTGAGCCTGCGCGAGTTGCGGCGTGGCATGCAGATGGTGTTTCAGGATAGCTATGCCTCGCTCAATCCGCGTCTCACCATCGAAGAATCAATAGCGTTCGGCCCGAAGGTGCATGGCATGGCCGACAATGCGGCGCGCGTGCTGGCGCGCGATCTGCTCGGCAAAGTGGGTCTACGGCCGGAGACGTTTGCCAATCGCTACCCGCATGAGATTTCCGGCGGCCAGCGCCAGCGCGTCAA
>JAYUEY010000041.1:0-32326 GCA_043739005.1 Tardiphaga sp. | reverse complement strand
GATCGCTTTGAGCGTGCCGAAATGGTGCAGCAATGCGCGTTTGCGGGTGGGGCCGATGCCGGGGATTTCCTGCAATCCGGCCTCGCGGATGTCCTTTTTGCGCAAGGTACGATGCGAGCCGATGACAAAGCGATGCGCCTCGTCGCGCAGCCGCTGAATGAAATACAGCACGGGATCGCGCGGCTCCAGCTTGATGGCGGGCTTGTCGGGCAAAAACAATGTCTCGCGCCCGGCGTCACGATCCGGTCCCTTGGCGACGCCGACCAGCGCCACGTCTTTCAGTCCAAGCGCCTCGAATATCTCGCGCGCGGCGTTGAGTTGGCCGCGACCGCCATCGATGATGACCAGATCCGGCCATTGCGGCACCGCATCGTCGTCATTGCGCTTTGCTGTCTCGCCTTCCGCCGGCGGCGCCAGCAGACGCTTGAAGCGGCGCTCCAGCACCTCGCGCATCATGCCATAATCGTCGCCCGGTGTGAGGCCTTCGGACTTGATGTTGAACTTGCGGTACTGGTTCTTGATGAAGCCGTCCGGTCCGGCGACGATCATGGCGCCAACCGCATTGGTGCCCATGATGTGACTGTTGTCATAGACTTCGATCCGCTTCGGCGGATGCGGCAATTGCAGCACCGTCACGAGGCCTTGCAGCAACCGCGCCTGCGTCGCAGTGTCGGCGAGCTTGCGGCCGAGGGCCTCACGCGCATTGGTTAGCGCATGCGCGACCAGCTCTTTCTTTTCACCGCGCTGTGGTGTCGAAACCTCGACCTTGAAACCGGCCTTCACGCTCAGCGCATCCGCGAGCAGCTGGTTCTCCTCGATCGCATGCGACAGCAAGATCAATTTCGGTGGCGGCTTGTCGTCGTAGAATTGCGCCAAAAATGACGCCAACACCTCTTCCGACGTGAAGGATTTCTCCGCGCGCGGGAAGTAAGCCCGGTTGCCCCAGTTCTGGCCGGTGCGAAAGAAAAAGACCTCGACGCAGGAATAGCCGCCATCCTGATGGATCGCGAAAACATCCGCCTCCTCGACCGTTCGCGGATTGATGCCCTGTTGCGACGTGACGGCCGACAGCGCCGCAAGACGATCACGATAGATTGCAGCGCGTTCAAAGGCGAGATCCTCAGACGCCTTTTCCATTTCGGCGGCAAGTTCCTGCTTCACGGCGCGGCTCTTGCCGGACAGGAAGTCCTTCGCCTCGCGGACCAATTCGGTATAGCCGGGGAAATCGATCTCGCTCGTGCACGGCCCGGCGCAGCGGCGGATTTGATACAACAAACACGGTCGCGTGCGGCTCTCGAAAAACGTATCGGTGCAGGACCGCACCTGAAACGCGCGCTGTAATGCTGTCATGGTGCGGTTGACCGCGCCGACAGAGGCGAACGGCCCGAAATAACGGCCCGGCCGCGATTGCGCGCCGCGATGCTTGACCATCTGCGGTGCCCAATGGTCGCCGGTAATGAGTATGTAGGGAAACGATTTATCGTCGCGCAGCAGCACGTTGAAGCGCGGCCGCAACTGCTTGATGAGGTTGGCTTCCAGCAGCAGCGCCTCGGTTTCGGTACCGGTCGAGATCATCTCGACATTCACCGTAGCCGCGATCATGCGCGCGATCCGCATCACATGGCCGGTCGGCCGTGCATAGGACGACAGCCGCTTGCGGATGTTTTTGGCCTTGCCGACATAGAGAACGTCGCTGGCCGCATTGAGCATGCGATAGACGCCCGGCGAGGTCGGCGCATGGCGCACCGCGTGCTCGATCGCGGCCCGTCCGATCGCCAGCGGACCTTCGGCGATTTCATCCGAGTCGTTGCCACCGGACTCGTCGAGCGGCAGTCCCGCCTCTGTCTCGTCATCCGCTTGTTCGACATCGACGGAGGCTGGATCGACGTCCTGCGACGCAAGAGGCCGTGCAGCCACGGGCATCGCTGCTGCCGGAGGTGCTGCCTTCGGGACGTCCTGGTCGATGTCCTGTGTGATCTCGGGAGGGTCAGTCTGCATCGCGGTGAACTTAAGCTCTGAGGGCGTCCATCGCCAGCGCGCAACGCGGTTTCGCCGGGTTGCGGCGGTAACACTTTCTTAAGGCCGCGCTTGGAGTCGTTGCCCCCGTTAAGGTCTGCTTAACCGGATAAACCCGATAAATCGAGGCAACAGATTTGGAATTCCGTAACCCTAAGGCTTTGTAGGCGAATGCCCGCAAATCCAGTTGTTTCGGTGTGTTGCGTCGGGAGTTGGGGCCATGAGCAAGATCTTGATGGCGGCTGCATGCATGGCCGCCAGTTGCGCCACGGCGCAGGCGGGCGATCTCGGCTATCCCCAGCAACGACGACCCTACACGGTGACGCAGGCGCTCGACGGCTATAGCTGGGCCGGACCTTATCTCGGCGGCAATCTCGGCTATGGCTTCGGCTCCACGACCAACAATCCGACCAAGCCGTCCGGCTTCAACGGCGGCATCACTGCAGGCATCAACTTCCAGTCGAGCGCGTTCGTCGTCGGTCTGGAAGGCGATCTGCAAGCGAACAGCGCCGACGACACCTTTGCGCCGTGGAAGTTCTCGAACCCTTGGTTCGGAACCTTGCGCGGTCGTGTCGGCTATTCCTTCGGTAACGTGCTGGTGTACGGAACGGGTGGTTTGGCTTTCGGTGGGCTGCGCGGCGAGCGGGTCGGCGGCCTGTCCGAGTCGCGAACGACTGCCGGTTGGACGGCGGGCGTCGGCGCCGAATATGGCTTCGCGCCAAACTGGACCGCCAAGGTCGAATATCTCTATGTCGATCTGTCCGACAGCCGCTTCACGATTACCGGCGTTTCGAACGGCTATGAGTTCGGTCTCATCCGCGTCGGCGTGAACTATCATTTCTGATCACTGATTTTTCGCCGCCGCGATGCTCCGCGCCGTGCCAGCCTCTTCCGTTCCGACGGGAGAGGCTTTTTTACGCCGCGCGGATCGACTGATCGTCATTCTCGCGCGCGGTCCTGTCGTCGCCCGGCTCGAAGAAGAACGGACCGGTCCCAGTCTGATTTTCTTGCCGCGAGACAATAAGACATCGACATGCGTCGTCAGATTGTTGCCGTCGTTGTCGCCATCGGCCTCCGTAAAATACGGAAGAGCTGATCTGCCATAATTAAGAGAGCGGTCATTTAAGGCGACAGAACCAGATTGACTGCTTTCGGTCCCTTGCCTTTTTTGTCGGGCTCGACCTCAAAACCAATCTTGGCACCTTCGACAAGATCCTTGAGCCCCGCGCGCTCGACCGCCGTGATGTGGACGAACACGTCACGCCCGCCATCGTCGGGCTTGATGAAACCGTATCCCCGTTCGCCGTTGAAGAACTTGACCGTCCCCGTCATCGACATCGGGTAACCCCCTGCTCGCAATGCGCCGATACAGCATCGAGATGCCGTATTTCGATCGGGCTAGGGCTGCCGGAAATCAGGGCCGGAAATCAGGACCAGAGTTACGATCCGGCTAAGCCGGGTCGTCGAAAAATTAGAACCAAGGCCTGTTCACTCCGCCGCAACCATTCGCGGAAGCGGAACGCAAAGCCAGTCATGATCTGATGAGCATAATACGGTTTAGACCCATTGCCTATGCCCGATATCGGACATTGACCACCGTCTCAGGCCTTCGCCGTCTCAAGACGAAACCGGCCCGCTCCACCTTGGCCGAGCGGCTTTTCCAGTTCCGGCAGAATCGCTTTTAACTCGGTCGCGAGCGTCCAGGGCGGGTTGACGATCAGGAGCCCCGCCGAGGTCAAAGCCGAATCGGCCAGTTGCGGCGCGGCGCTGAATTCCAGCCGCAGCACCTTGCCGGCGGGCGCGATGCCCGCGACCTGCTGCGCCAGCGTATCGGTAGCGCGGCGGCTTTTCGCCGGATACCACAGCACGTAGATGCCGGTCGGCCACTTCGCGAAGGCCTCTGCAAAGCCACGCGCCATGCGCTCGAACTCGTCCTTGGCCTCGAACGGCGGATCGATCAGGACGACGCCGCGACGTTCCTTCGGCGGCACGAAAGCCGGCAGCCCGACCCAGCCATCGATATCGACGACGCGGGCCTGCGGATCGCGGCGCAGCGAGGCAATCAGTTTTTTGCGCGCATCGGGAGCGATCTCGCAGGCAACGAGGCTGTCCTGTTCACGCAGCAATTTGCGGGCGATCAAGGGCGAGCCCGGATAGGCGGTCAGGCCCTTTTGCGGATTGAACGACCGCACGATGTCCAGATAAGGCGCGACGAGCGGCACGGTGGTCTCGGTGAGCCGCGCCTGCATCAAGCGCGCGATTCCCGTCAGCCATTCGCCGCTGCGCTGGGCTTCCTCGCCGGACAGGTCATACAATCCGGCCCCGGCATGGCTATCGATGACGCGGAACGGCGCGGGCTTGTCGTGCAGGTAAGTGAGAATGCGCACCAGCACGATGTGCTTGATGACATCGGCAAATGAACCGGCGTGGAAGGCGTGACGGTAATTCATCGCGATGCTCTACGCGACATTGCAAAGCAGCGCAAAAAGGACAGCACAAAAAAGACAGGGCAAAAAGGGCCGCGCAAAAGTCCCAGCCCCTACCCGCCGCGCACCGGCGGCATCACGACCTTGTCGCGGCGGCAGGAGCGGCGGTCGATCTCATCGCAGGCCCGAAATTGCAGATCCTTGCTCATGCAGATTCGCACCTCGGTCAGGCGGTTGCGATCGCAGATTGTCGCGATCGCCGTCGTGCTCAGTCCCGGATTGACCTTGATGAACGCCGCCTCGATATCGTCTGGCGCGATCGTCTTCGGCGCATCCAGTTGCAGATACTCGTCGGGAATCTTTACCGACGCGCGCGCCTTGCGGATCGCTTCGAAATAGGCTTTCGGGCCAAGTCCCGAACAGGTGCCGTGTTTGTCCCATTCGTTGAAGATCAGCCCCGGTGCCGGCATCAGGTCGAGCATCGAGTTCATGATGCGGCGATCGAGGCGCGGCGACGGCCGCTGGCAATAATCCGGGAAACCGCGCTCATATTGCGGCCATAGCCCGTGGACGACGAAAGAGAACGGACGGCCGCCGCATTGGACCTGCTGCGAGCGGCCGGAATTGCCGCGCTCGGCTGCGGCTTCGCAAAACGACGGCGACCAGGACAGTGCCAGCACGTAGAAATCGAATTGGCCCGGCTCGCTCTGCCGCCGGTCCTGCTGCGCGGACGCCGGCTGCAACAGCACGAAACATCCGAGCAACGCCAGCGCCAGCGCGCGGCCAATCGTCCATGAGATACGCATTGCAATCCCCTGCCCACACTACCCGGAAACCTATCAGGCATCTGGAACACTTCAAGAACAAAATAAAAGCCCGGCGCGAGAGCCGGGCTTGCTGAACACTGACGACGAAAGCCAAACGCGGTTACGGGCGGGCCGCCTTGCACGCAGGATTGAACGCCCAGTTGCGATCAAGCCCAACCACGCAGAATTCAATACCATCGGTGAAACTGGCCAACCCGCCATCTTCGATGATCGAATAATAGACCGTGCGCGGCTTGCCGTCGTTCAACATCGCCCGCGCGGTGCAATAGCGGCGCGGAATGTTTTCGGACTGCCAGGGCCGAAATGCGGTTTCATGGACCTGGTCGTATCCGACGATCTGCAATGCCGAATTCCAGAACGTGCTTTCCTTGTCGGCGAAGGCGGACGACACCTTGCCGAGTGCCGCTTCGCAGAATGCCAGGTCGCCGTCATAGCGAGGACCGGACAGGTAGAAATTCTTCTCCAGCGGATTGGCTGCCTGCGCCGGCAGAGGCAAAAACAGACTCGCCGCCAGAGGCAAGAGAACAAGCAGCGCGCCGAGAACGATGCGAGTGAAGCTGCCGATGAGGTCGCGCATATGGAAATTCCGCCGCTGAATGGTCGTTTGACGGTGCCGCGCGAGGCGCGTCGGGTCAAGTGCAGCGCGGCAACACCCGGCGATAAGAAGGCCAATGTGGCTTCGGCGTGCTTTTCTCGATCGCCGATGCCGTCTAATGTTTGCGCAACAATGGAGTCGATGATGCGAATGATGAAGCCGGCGCTGCTGGCGATGACGGCGAGCGTGCTGGTTTGCAGCGTCGCGCGCGCCGATACTGTGCCGCCGATCAAGGGCAACGATACCGGCGGCATCATCTCCTACAATCTGGTGCACCAGATTGACGTGCGCGGCACGGCGATCGCCCATTGCGCGCAATATGGCAAGGTGCCGAAACTTCTGAGCACGCAGGCCTATTATGGCGGCTACATTTCCTTCGCCTGCAAATGGGTGCCAGACGGCGGCTATCAGCGGCCGATCCGCACGCGCTACTGAGATTGTCCATCACGCGCTGGAGGCCGACCATGAGGGCGTCAAAGCTGAGTGTCGGCTTCACGGCCGCGTTGTGCCTTGCTGTCAGCGCCGCGCAGGCCGTCGAATTGCCGACTCGCAAAGCTGGTCTGTGGGAAATGAAGATGCTGCCGTCGGGGCCAATGCCCGGCATGACGATGCAACAGTGCACCGATGCCGACACCGACAAGCGCATGAACGATGCCTTCATGCCGATGGCCAAGGACATTTGCGCCAAGAACGACACGCAAAAAACCGCGACCGGTTACGTCACCGATTCGGTTTGCACGATTGCCGGCGTCACCTCGACGACCCATGCCGACGTCACCGGCGATTTCAACTCCGCCTATACGGTGAAAACCACGATGCAAGCGCAGAACGCGGCGAAGGGCATGCCGCGCGACACCACGATGTCGGTGGAAGCCAAATGGCTCGGCGCATGCAAAGCCGATCAGAAACCCGGCGACATCGTGATGCCGGGCGGCATGAAAATGAACATCCGCGATCTGGAAAAGGCAAAGAGCCTGATGCCGAAGTGATGTAACGAGCCGTCACCATGAGGTGCGAGCCGCCTTACTTTGCCTGCGCGGCCTTGCGCTCGATGAAAGTCTTGCCGCCCTTCATCTTGTGGCCGAGCGGCGCTTCGTTGATCTGGATCACGACGGCGTCGGCATCGACGCCGAGATTCGTCACCAGCGCCTGCGTGATGTCGCGCATCATGCCGGCCTTTTGCTCCATCGTGCGGCCTTCGGCCATGCTGACGGTGATCTCTGGCATTTGAAGTGTCTCCCTGTTTTAGAATTTTGCAAACGATAAAGTTCGTCATTCCGGAGCGCGACATCCGAACTCGGACTTATCCGAGTGAGGTGTTGCGAGCCTGGTGACGAGAACTCAACTCCAACTTACTCCATGTCGCGCAAGCAACGCATGCACTTGCGCGACCAATTCGCTTTCAGCACACGCGAACTGCGCCTCGCTCTGCCGTCGCAGATACTCCTCGCGGTCTTTAATGTCGGTCAGGCCCGCGCCGGCGATCAAGTCCTTGATCTGGATGTCGCCGCGCGCTTTTTCATCCGAGCCTTGAATGATCGCGCAGGGCGAATTGCGCTTGTCGGCATATTTCATCTGCTGCGCGAGATTGTGTTTCGGATTGCCGAGATAGAGTTCGGCGCGAATGCCGCTGTTGCGAAGAGTGGCGACGAATTTTTGATAGTCCGCGATATCGCCGCCGAACACCGTGACGACAACGGGGCCGTACATGACTGGCTTCGGCTTATCTTTGTTGATGACCTCAAGCGCGGCTTGCAACCGCGAGACGCCGATCGAAAACCCCGTCGCCGGGACAGGCTCGCCGCGAAACCGCGAGACGAGACCATCATAACGCCCGCCGCCACCGACCGAACCGAAGCGCACGGGTCGGCCTTTATTGTCTTTGGTTTCGAGCAGCAGTTCGACTTCGTAGACAGCGCCGGTGTAGTATTCGAGGCCACGCACGACGGAGGGATCGATGCGGATACGGTCTTCGCCATAACCAGACGCTCTAGAGAGACTGATTATTTGCTCAAGCTCTTCTCGTCCTTGCTGACCAATTTTACTATCGTGCAAGCGCGTATCAATTTGAGTGATTTTGTCCTCGGCATCGACGCTAGGCTCAAGCACGCTCTTCACAAGCTCAACGTCTGCCGAAGTCAAATTGGCGCCTTTTGTGAAGTCGCCTTTTCCTTCTTCGCCACCATCCCAGCGTCCAGTGGTCAGTAGTTTTTCCACTTCGAAGAAAGAGAATTTGTCTAACTTGTCTATAGCGCGCATTACGATGAGCCATCGCTTGTCATCTGCGATGTTTAACGCCTCACGCACACCATCAAGCACTTTGCGGTTGTTCACTTTCACCACATACTGCCCGCGCGGAATGCCCAGCGCTTCCATCGCGTCGGCCGCCATCATGCACATCTCGGCATCGGCGGCAGGCGATGCACTGCCCACCGTGTCGGCATCGAACTGCATGAATTGGCGAAACCGTCCCGGCCCCGGCTTCTCGTTGCGAAACACGTAGCCCGCGCGATAGCTACGATACGGCTTCGGCAGCGCATCCCAGTTCTCAGCGACATAACGCGCGAGCGGCGCGGTCAAATCATAACGCAGCGAAATCCACTGCTCGTCATCGTCCTGAAACGAGAACACGCCTTCGTTTGGCCGATCCTGATCGGGCAGGAATTTTCCCAGCGCGTCGGTGTATTCCATCGCCGGAGTTTCGACCGGCTCGAAGCCATAGCGCTCATAGACCTCACGGATGATATCGGTCATGCGGCGCGTCGCGGCGATCTCGCTGGCGTCGCGGTCGCCGAGCCCGCGCGGCAGGCGGGCGCGGAGTTTCTGCGGCTTTTTCACTTTTGGGCCATTCTCTTGCATGAGCGCGTCGTATCAGCCGCGACATGGGGCAGCAAGCGGCGCGTGTATTGGCGTCTGCGTCCACTCGCCTCCCGAATACGCATGGATACCGTCCGTCGATGACCGTTCACGCCGCGCCACAAAACTGATAGATGATTCAGCACGCGACATACGCATGATCCACCCCGCAACCATGAGGCCCGTGATGCTCGAAAAATCCCTGCCGCAAGCCGGCGCACATGTGCCGAACGACCTCGCTGCGTTCTGGATGCCGTTTACCTCGAACCGTGCGTTCAAGCAGGCCCCGCGCATGCTGGCCGGTGCCAAGGACATGCATTATTTTACCACCAACGGTCGCAAAATTCTCGACGGTGCCGCCGGCATGTGGTGCAGCAATGCCGGACATGGCCGCCGCGAAATCGCCGAGGCGATCAAGCTCTCCGCCGATACGCTGGATTACGCGCCGCCGTTTCAATTTGCGCATCCGCAGGCGTTTGAACTCGCGACCCGGATCGCCGATCTGGCGCCCGCCGGCCTCGACCATGTGTTCTTCTGCAATTCCGGCTCGGAAGCTGCCGATACTGCGCTGAAGATGGCGCTGGCCTATCACCAGATTCGCGGCGAAGGCGCGCGCACCCGGCTGATCGGCCGCGAGCGCGGCTATCACGGCGTCGGCTTTGGCGGCACGTCCGTCGGCGGCATGGTCAACAACCGCAAGATGTTCGGCACGCTGCTGACCGGCGTCGATCACATCGCGCATACATACGACCGCGAGAAGCAGGCCTTCAGCAAGGGCGAGCCGGATTACGGCGCGCATTTCGCTGATGATGTCGAGCGGCTGGTTAATCTACACGGTGCCAACACCATCGCGGCGGTCATCGTCGAGCCGATGGCCGGCTCCACCGGCGTGCTGCCCGCCCCGAAGGGCTATCTCAAGCGCCTGCGCGAGGTCACCGCGAAGCACGGCATCCTGCTGATTTTCGACGAGGTCATCACCGGCTTCGGTCGCCTCGGCGCGGCGTTCGCTGCCGAGCGTTACGGCGTGACGCCGGATCTGTTGACCTTCGCCAAAGGCGTCACCAATGGCGCGGCTCCGATGGGCGGCGTCATCGCGCATGACACCGTGCATGAAGCGTTCATGACCGGCCCACCCCATGTGGTCGAGCTGTTTCACGGCTACACGTATTCGGCGCATCCGCTGGCCTGCGCGGCCGGGTTGGCGAGCCTCGATATCTACAAGAATGACGGACTTTTCGAGCGCGCCAAAGCGATGGAGGGCATGTTTGCCGACGCCGTGATGTCGCTGAAAGGCCATCCGAATGTCGTCGACATCCGCACCGTCGGCATCACGGCGGGCATCGATCTCGCGCCCGTCGCGGAAGGCCCCGGCAAGCGCGGCTGGGATGCGCTCAATGCCGGCTTCCACGACAATGACGTGCTGTTCCGGGTCGCCGGTGACACCATCGCACTGACGCCGCCGCTCATCGTCAGCGAGGATCAGATCGGCGAGATCGTCGAAAAAGTCAGCCGCGTCATCAAGGCGGTCGCGTAGCCTCTGTTATAATCCCCGACGTTGAACGGCGTCGGGGACGGAGGCATGGAACTTTTGCTCCTGCCCGCTTGTTCAATGCGCAAGAGGCTGCCGCGCTGGCAGCCGGTTTGTGAATGAGGCGGATATGAGCGGTCAGGTCGGTGCGTTGCTGCGAGCGGGTTTCGGGCTGAAATTGACCCAGTTAAGACTGGCGGCGATGTCATATGTCGAGGACCGCACCGATCACGGCAAGGATGTCGTCAAATCCTATGCGGTCGGTGCCGGTTACTACGCCGCCGCAGGGTTATTCTTCGTCGCGGCCTGTCTGGTCGGCGCAGGCGCTTTATTTTATTACGTCGCCAAGTCCTATGGAATCTACACGGCTTTTGCCGCTTCCGGCGGCGTCTTGGTGTTGCTCGCGATCATCACGGCTGCCATCGCCGCCACGAAGATGAAGCCGCCGGTCGCAAATTACGCCAGCCTCGGCGACCGCCTACGCACGGCGCTCACCGGCAAGCGGACCCGATCTAGCCTCTTACCGCCGGACGCTATGAGAAACAGCGCCGCAGCCACAAAGCCCGTGTCGAAACGTGCCGCCGACAGCCGCCCAGTGCCGCCGAGGCCCGCGCGCAATCCGATTGAGGCCGCCCGCTCCACGGCTGCCGATGTGCTGCGTGCGCCGTCTTACGCGCCGCCGACATCGAGGGGCACGCCCGCCGTCACCAAAGCGGGCGCGGCATTGGCTGTGACGATGCTCGGCTGGGCACTGGCCCGCCGATTCAACGCTACGGGTCGTACCGGGGCGTAACGATGTCGCGGCTCTCTGAGCGTGTCGAAGACATTGCGATGGTCGCCGCCACCGCAATGCTGGCGATTGCGGCGCAGCGTCATTTCTGGCCGGCAAAAATTCCAGACACGATCGCCGCGAATGCGCCGATCCCGAAGCGCGATTATTCGCAGCGAATAGCCGAGCCAAATCGTGGCCGTGAGTCGACGCATCCGCTGCAGATCCCACCGCGCGGCTGGCGCGATATTTTCTGGCGCTTCTATCAACGCACCAGCGAGGACCGCCTGCTGGCCATCTCCGCCGGCGTCGTCTTCTTTGGACTGCTCGCGGTGTTCCCGACCATCACCGCGCTGGTCTCGCTATATGGCCTGTTTGCCGATCCCAAGACCATCGGCAACAATCTTCAGTCGCTGGCACTGATGCTGCCGGACAGTTCGTTCCAGATCATGCAGGACCAGATCGGCCGCGTGCTGAGCAAAGGCAATGCAGCGCTCGGCACGACGTTCATATTCGGTCTGGCGCTGGCGCTGTGGAGCGCCAATGCCGGTGTGAAAGCCGTGATCGACGCCCTCAACGTGGCCTATGGCGAAACTGAAAAGCGCAGCTTCGTCAGGCTCAACATTCTGGCGTTGCTGTTTACGGTCAGCGGCATCGCGGCGCTGTTGTTGATGATGGGTGCGGTGGTGGCGCTGCCGATCGTCCTCAACAACATTTGGATCACCGAGGAAGGCAAGGCGCTGATCAGCCTCGCGCGCTGGCCGATCATGCTGGTGCTGCTGCTTCTGGCGCTCGGTCTGCTGTATCGCTTTGGCCCGAGCCGGCTCGGCGCGCGTTGGGAATGGCTCAGCGTCGGCACGCTGGTCGCGGCTTTGTTATGGATCGCGGGTTCGTCGCTGCTGTCCTGGTATTTGTCGAACTTCGGCAATTACGACGCCACCTATGGCTCGCTCGGCGCAGCCATCGGCCTGATGATGTGGATGTGGATGTCGGCGATCATCGTGCTGTGCGGCGCAGAGTTGAACTCCGAGATCGAGCACCAGACGTCAGTTGACACGACGGTCGGGGCGCGAAAACCAATCGGCAGCCGCGGTGCCGTCATGGCCGATACGGTCGGCGCGGCGCAGGATTAGCGATCCGTCTTTGCAAGGGACTATCGGCACAAGCCGGCTGACGACGTCCCGACTGACGAATCTCACGCCGAATCACAGTTGATGCTAGACTGCGTCACAATAATTTGTGGATCGTCCGATCCGGCTTTGGGCTTTTGCGCGCGTCATGATCCGCATTTCCACGATTTTTGTTGGCATCTGCATGGTGCTGGTCGCAGCCTCGCTCAGCATCACGCTGTTCGCGATCGGCGGGCTCAGCGGCCTGCAATCCGGGATTGTCGGTTTAACGGTGTTGACGTTCATGATCCTGTTCAATGCCGTCTCGATGCGCATGAACAGCAACAGTGACATTCCGCAGCAGATTGACGATCTGTCGCGCGGCACCGGCGACCTTGCCAGACAGATCGCCGAATTCAACCGCCGGCTGTCGGCGATCGAGGGCAAGATCGTCTCCACGAACTCGGTCTCGCAGGACCGCGTACAGGTGGTGTTGGGTGAGATCGGCGAGTTGGGTTCGCTGGTCCGGCAACTCGCAGCCTCCGTGGCGACGCATGACGATATGCTGGCCTCTGGGTTCGCTCCGACTGCGCCGCCAATGCAGACGCTTCAACCTGTCCCGAACGCGCCGGCGTCCTACGGCGATCTGCCGCCGCTGCCATTCGAGGACATCGGACCGTCTGCTTCATTGCCGGTCGCGCCGCTCGTGCCCGCCCCTGTCCCCATGCGCAGCGAGGATTTGCTCAACAAGGTCAAGGCCGCGATCGAGGCTAACCGCATCGACATCTATCTGCAGCCGATCGTGACGCTGCCGCAGCGCAAGGTGCGCTTCTACGAAGCCGTGACGCGGCTGCGCGACGAGAGCGATACGCTTATTACGGCCGAGAGTTTTATCGGCACGGCGGAAGCCGCCGGCCTGATGGGCCGCATCGACCACGCCGTCATCCTGCGCTGCATGCAGGTGCTGCGCCGGCTGATGGTGCGCAATAAGGATGTCGGCGTATTCTGCAATATGGCCGCCGCCACCTTGCGCAGCGAGGCGTCATTCGCGGAGGTGCTGGATTTCCTGGAAGCCAATCGCGCGCTTGCCGCGTCCTTCGTGTTGGAATTCAAACAGGCCACATTCCGCAGCCTCAGCCCGATCGAGAGCGAACATCTCGCGGCGCTCGCGCAGCGTGGCTTCCGCTTCTCGATCGACAACGTCACCGATCTGCGGATCGAACCGCGCGATCTCGCCGATCGCGGCGTGCGTTTCATCAAGGTGCCCGCCGCGTTGCTGCTCGACAGTCGTCAGGCGGTTGCGAGCGACATCGACGCGGCCGATCTGTCCGATCTGCTTGGCCGGTTCGGCATCGACCTGATTGCAGAGCGGATCGAGGGCGAGCGCGCCGTGGTCGATCTGCTGGATTTCGACGTCCGATTCGGTCAGGGGTTCCTGTTCGCGGCGCCCCGGCCGTTGCGGCCGGACGCGGTGTCGGCTACGGCAGAGCCGTCAGCCATTGTTTCGGCCGCCCGGCCGACATCCGATCCGGCTCCCGCTCCGCAGGATATCCATGTTTCAAAGCGACCCTCGACCTTCGACGTTCCGCGCGATCCCGCACGCGCGACAGGCAATGCCGCGCTCATCCGCCGCTGACCGGCGCAGCCTGCGATGACGACGTTGCATTTCATCGACAATTTGCAAGAGCTGCTCGACGATGTGGACGTCATCCTCAGCGACATCTGGGGCGTCATCCATAACGGCCTCGAAGCCTTCCCGGATGCCTGCGCTGCCTTGCACAAATTCCGCCAGCGCGGCGGTACCGTCATCATGATTACCAATGCACCTCGCCCGGCCGATTCCGTGCAGCGCCAATTGCGCAAGCTGCACATCGCCGACGACACCTATGATGCGATCGTCTCATCCGGCGATTTGACGCGCAGTTTCGTCGCCGGTCATGGCGGTCAATCGATGTTCTGGCTTGGGCCGGAGCGCGACAATTCGATCTATCGTGGGCTCGACGCCAAATTCGCGCCGCTTGAAAATGCCGACTACATCGTCTGTACCGGCCCGTTCGATGACGAGACCGAAAGTGCCGAAGATTATCGCGCCATGATGATGCAGGCGCGCGCGCGCCACCTGCCGTTCATTTGCGCCAATCCCGATATCGTGGTGGAGCGTGGTGACCGTTTGATCTATTGCGCCGGCGCGATCGCCGAACTTTATAGCGAACTCGGCGGCGAGGTGATCTTCTACGGCAAACCGCATCGTCCGATCTACGATCAGGCGCTGCGGCTTGCCGCATCTAAGCGCGGCCACGACACACCGCTCAAGCGCGTCCTGGCGATCGGCGATTCCGTGCGGACGGATCTGGCCGGTGCGCAAGCCTACGGGCTGGATTGCCTGTTCGTGATCCGTGGCATCCATGCCGGCGAATTCGAGGGGCTCGACCAACTGGACCCCACCGCCGTGCGCGACCTGTTCGGCCACCCGCCGCTGGCGCTGACGCGCGAATTGCGCTGGTAATGGCGCGCGTGCTGTTAAGCGGCTGGTTTGAGCGTGCCCTGCGGACTCAGCGCATCGATGACGGCCGGCAGATGTTTGGCAAGAAATCCAAAGATCTGATCGGGCGGCATATTGAGCGTTGATGAAATCTTGGCAACGACGCCATCGCCGAGAGCGGCTTCAAGCTGTTGCGCGGTGATCGGCTGGTTCGGACCGCTGCCGAGCCATGACGAGACTTCGGGACCGAGGCCGGATTGCCTGAGCTTGTCGAGCAGTCCTTGAAGCGAGCCGATACTGGTTCCTGCCAGCGCCTTGGACAGCAGGCCCGGCAGCAACTTCGCTTCGGCCTCGCCCAGCAGTCCACCCGTGATCGAATCAAAGATCCCCATCGCAGTATCTCCTTAATTCGCCGTCGGTCCCGGCGGCGTCGCGGTCGTCTGCGGTGTGGCCGTTGCCTGCGGGGCGCGACCGACGACCACCGTCAGCGATCCCTGCCCCCAGATGCGTTGCGCGACGGCTTTGGTGTCCTCCAGCGTGACCGCATCGACGACGCCATTGCGCTTCTCGATATAGTCGATGCCGAGACCGTCATTCTGATATTGCAGCAGCGCACCGGCAAGCTTGGACGACGTATCGAGCGCCAGCATCTGCGAGCCCTTGATGTAGGACTTCGCCTCATCCAGTTCCTGCTGCGACGGGCCTTCGGCGGCGATGCGCTTGATCTCGGCATCGACAGCCTCGACCGTATCGGTGGCGCGGTCCGCGCGGGTGCCGGTCGAGCCGATGAACAGCGACGAATGCTGCATCCACAACAGCGATTCCGACACCGAGTAAGCCAGCCCGCGCTTTTCGCGAACTTCCTTGTAGAGCCGTCCGCTCAAGCCGCCGCCGCCGAGGATGTGATTGACCACATAGGCCGCCATAAATTTCGGATCGTCACGCTTGATGCCGGGTCCGCCGAACACGATGTTGGTCTGCGGCACGTCGAGCGGAATGAAGAACTTCTGCGGCGGCTTGGCCGCGACGATGTCGGGCACCGGCGTCAGCGTCGCCTTGGCCTGCAATCCGCCGAAGGTCCTGTCGAGCAGCGTGCCGAGCGTCGCCGGATCGATGTCGCCGACCACCGCGATCTTCAGCGTGTCGCGGGCAATGATGCGATTGGCGTAAGCGCGAATGTCGTTGACGTCGATCTTCGGCACGCTGACCAGCGAGCCATTTGATGGGCGCCCATAAGGATGATCGCCGAACGCCGTCTCCATGAACATCTTGCCGGCGATCGAGCCAGGATTTGAAATCTCGCGGCGCAGGCCGGACATGATCTGAGCGCGAATGCGCTCGACATCAGGCGCGTCGAAGCGCGGCTGCGTCAGCGCCATCCGCAACAGGTCGAAGGCCTCCTCGCGGTTGTCCTTCAGCATCCGCAGCGAACCGCGTAGATGATCGCGCGCGGCGCTGAACGACAGTTCGATCGCGCGACGCTCAAGCCGCTCGCGAAAATTCTTCGAGTCGAGGTCGCCCGCACCTTCGTCGAGCAGGCCGGCGACCATGCCGGCAACACCGGGTTTGTCGGCGGGATCCTGCGCGGCGCCGCCATTGAAGGAATATTCCATCGCCACCAGCGGCACGGTCGCGTCTTGCACGAACCACGCCTCGATGCCGCCGGGCGACACGAATTTCTGGATTTTCGCCGACGCCAATGCTGGCAATGGCGCGATGACAACGGCGGCGATCAGTGCGATCGCGGCACGGCGAGACAACATCATTATAACGCTCACGAGCGTTTCTCCTCACGCTTGGGGCCGGCGTCCTTGATCAGATAGCCGGTAACGGAGCGTTTCTTATCAAGCCACTCCTCGGCCGCCTGCTTGACCTGCGCGGCCGTGACGGCGGCAATGCGCGAGGGCCAAGCGCGAATGTCCTCGACGCTCAGCCCCGTGGTGAGGGCTGCGCCATACCAGCGCGCCAGGGTCGCCTGGCTGTCCTGCGCGTAGATCGCTTCCGCGATCAATTGCGTCTTGACGCGCTCCAGATCGGCGGCCGGTACGGGGTTGGTCGCGACCTCCGCGATGACCGCATCGATCGCCTTTTCGACATCGACGAATTCGACGCCCGGCTTCGGCGAAGCTGAGATCATGAATTGCGTCGAATCCAGCGCAGTGCCGGAATAGCCGGCACCCGCACTCACCGCCAATGGCTTGTCGATCACCAGCGCACGATAGAGATATGAATTCGCGCCGCCGCCCATCAATTGCGCCAGCACGTCGAGTGCTGCACTTTCGCCCTTGGCGGCGGTCGTCGCCGAGGGCACCAGATAATAGCGTCGAATGCTGGTCTGCTCGACGCGCGGATCGGCCAAAGTCACGGTGCGCGGGCCGGCGGGGACCGGCTCCTGCGGCCGAATGCGCGGCTTGCCGATCGCCTCCACCTGCGCGACCGCGCCATAAGTGCGCTCGATCATCGGCTTGATGTCATCGGCTTCGACATCGCCGGCGATCACCAGCGTCGCATTGTTTGGGGCGTAGAAGCGCTTGTAGAACGCCAGCGCATCGTTGCGGTCGAGCTTCTCGATCTCCTGATGCCAGCCGATCACCGGCCGACCGTAGGGATGGTTGAGATACAACGCCGCCATGATCTGCTCGGACAGCCGCGCATCGGGATTGTTGCCGACGCGCATATTGTATTCTTCCAGCACGACGTCGCGCTCCGGCAGAACGTTCTCGTCCTTCAGCACCAGATTGGTCATGCGGTCGGCTTCCAGCTCCATCATCTTGCCTAGTTCGGCTTTCGGCACGCGCTGAAAATAGCCGGTGTAGTCGGTCGAGGTGAAAGCGTTCTCGCTGCCGCCGATCTTTTGCACGGTCTGCGAGAACTCGCCGGCCGGATGATTGCTGGTGCCCTTGAACATCAGATGTTCGAGGAAATGCGCCAGCCCCGATTTGCCGGGCGTCTCGTCGGCCGAACCGACCTTGTACCAGACCATCTGCGTTACGACCGGGGTACGGTGATCCGGAATCACCACGACACGCATGCCGTTATTCAGCGTGAACGATGCCGGAGGCGGCGCGGTGACGGTGGTTTGCGCGGATGCTGCGAGCGGCGATGCGACAAGGATCGCGGCTGCGGTCAGCGCGGAACTAGCGAAGCGGTGAAGGAAAGTCATGTGCGGATCAACCGTTCGTGAGGATGAAAAAGCGAACGGCCCGCGCGTTACCGCGCAGGCCGTTGTCGTCAGGTGTCGAGTCGGTGGCCAGACGGCCTCATGCAGATCGGCAAAGCAAACCTTGTCATGTCAGGGCGCGAGCCGCGCTCAATATTTGCCCGCAGCCGGGTTGTAGTCCTTGTTCAGCGATTCCTTAGGCCCGGTACCATAGGCAAAATTCGATGACGGAGTCTGATAGCCGGATGGTGGCATCGTCAGCGAGTCGCGGGTCGGCTCTTCCGTAAACGTCGCGGTCTCTGTCTTGTTGCCGCCACCGAACAGGCTCGAGAGGCTGCCGTTGAAGCCGAGTTGGGATGGGCTGAGGATCGCATTCGCACCGGGATCGCCCGGCAAATTGGTTTCGGCCGTACGTTTTGCCGGGGCGGTACGGCCGATCGCAAGTTCGCTCGGGCTCAGGATGCGGCGGGCTTCTTCCGGCGAATCCTTCCGCTTGGCGGCGGCGGCCTTGGCGGCCTTGCGGCGCTGCACGTCCGGGTCTTTCGGCCAGTTCGCAACCGTTGCATTCTCGTCATTTGACGGCGCGCGGAGTTCAATCTTCGGCGGGACCACCAGCGGCGAGCGCTCGCGATATTCGATGCCGGTGTTTTCCATGTTGGTGCCGCCGAGGCCCGTCATGATGTTCTTGATGATCTTTTCTTCAAATGTATCGTCTTCGTCCTCGATCGCGGACTGGGCGTGCGCATAAGTTGCGGACAGGACAAATCCGAAGCTGAGCACGGCTGCGCACAGCCGCAGCGCGCGACCGAATTTGGATCGGGTCTGTTCAGTGGAGCGGATCGCCGTCATTCTGGTCCCCGTATTTCGTCGAAAACACCCGATCGCCAGCTTATTCGAGTTCTGGCCGCCGGGTCCCCCATCATGGCGTATCGGCCGGGATCAGGGCGCTTTTACGGCGGCAGTGCCCAGGAAGCTGTCATACAACAGCGCCGCAACCCCGGCAACGATAGCCGCATCGGCAAGGTTAAACACATACCAATTGAAGGTCTTGCCGGAAATTTCGACATGCAGCAGCGCGAAATCGACCACTGCGCCATAGGCGAAACGATCGATCGCATTGCCGATCGCGCCGCCGATAATGAGACCGAGCGAGATCGTCACCAGCCGGTTGTGCGCCTTCACCATCCAGGTGCCGAGCACGATGACGGCCACGATCTTGAAGGCCACCAGCAAGAACTGGCCGGTCGGGCCGGTCCCTGAAAACCAGCCATAACTAATGCCGGTATTCCAGGCAAGCACGAGGTCGAAAAACGACGTTACCCGCGTCAGCCCGCGCCGGCCGATGTCGAACACATATAGCAGCCACAGCTTCGACGCCTGATCGAGCGCGAGCGACACGATCGCAGCAATGATTCCGAGCCGCAGGCGAACGGGCATCAGCGCGCCACTCACGCGACGCCCACCCCCAACGCCTTCCACTCGCGCAAAGCCTGCGCATCGCGCGGCGAGACGTCGGGATACTCTTTGTCGTCACCAACTGTCGGCAAAATCTTCCACGACCGCGCGCATTTAATTCCCTGCGCTTTTTCGACCACGACGGCGACGCCGGGTACATCCGGCAGCGTGAACGCACCGGCCGGCGCATCCTCATTCGTCACCATCGCATTCGAGGTGATGCAGATGTCGGCGATGTCGACATCGAACAGCAACGCGAACAGATCCTTGTCCGCGATAAACACCAAAGGCGACGCCTCCAGCGACGAGCCGATCTCCTTCGCCGCTCGCGCCACTTCCAATGCGCCGGTGACGACGCGGCGCACGGCACGCAATTTCTCCCAACGCGCAGCCAGTGCATCATCGCGCGCTGCGCCAAGATCAGTCCGGAACGTCGTCAGATGCACCGAAGGTGCTGCATCCGGCCGATACCCCATCCACGCTTCTTCAGCCGTGAACGACAATACGGGAGCCAGCCATTTCAGGATCGCATCGCACAGCGTGTCGATGACGGTGAGCGCAGCCTTGCGCGCGACCGACGACGGCGCGTCGCAATACAGCGTGTCCTTGCGAATGTCGAAATAGAACGCCGACAATTCCGTGTTCATGAACGCCGCTAGCGTCGCAACCACGCTCTTGTAATCGAACGTCTCGTAAGCGCGGCGCACGCGCTCGTCGACCTTGCTCAACTCGTGCAGCATCAGCCGCTCAAGCTCGGGCATGTCGGAGACCGAAACAGCGTCGTCGCGCTTGAAGTGATGCAGCGTGCCGAGCATCCAGCGGATCGTGTTGCGCAGCTTGCGATAGGTCTCGATCGTGGTCTTGAGGATCTCTGCGCCGATGCGCTGGTCGTCCGAATAATCCGTCGCGCAGACCCACAGGCGAAGAATATCTGCACCGCTATCTTTGATGATCTTTTGCGGCTCGACGGTGTTGCCGACCGACTTCGACATCTTGCGGCCGTTCTCGTCGAGCGTGAAACCATGCGTCAGCACAATGTCGAACGGCGCGCGACCGCGGGTGCCGCAACTTTCCAGCAGCGACGACTGAAACCAGCCGCGATGCTGATCCGAGCCTTCGAGATACATCACGGTGTCCGCGCCGCCATCGACCTTGCGCACAATATTACCAAGCGTCGGGAAGTTCTGGCGATCTTCCAGGACGAACGCATGCGTCGAACCCGAATCAAACCAGACGTCGCAAATGTCATCGACCTTCTGCCAGGCTTCGCTGGCGTGGGGACCAAGGAAGCGCTCGCGCGCGCCGTCGGCATACCAGGCGTCCGCGCCTTCCTGCATGAAGGCTTCGGTGATGCGCAGATTGACGGTCTCGTCTTGCAAAATCTCGACCGAGCCGTCGCCGCGTTCTTTGACGAACACCGCGATCGGCACGCCCCAGGCGCGTTGGCGCGAAATCACCCAGTCGGGCTTGCTGTTGACCATGCCGTTGATACGGTTTTGCCCTGACGGCGGCACCCATTGTGCGACGCTGATGGCGTGCTGCGCGCGAGCGCGCAACGTGTCGCCGGATTTAGCATTGGCGTCGTCGATGATGTCCTTGTCCATCGCGATGAACCATTGCGGCGTGTTGCGATAGATCACCGGCTTTTTCGAGCGCCACGAATGCGGATATTGGTGCTTAAGGCGACCGCGCGCGAGCAGCATGTTGGCCGCGATCAAAGCCTTGATGACGGCCTCGTTGGCGTCGCCCTTCTCGCCCTTGTCATTGAGCACGCGCGTGCCGGTAAAACCGGGTGCCTGCTCGGTGAGCGCGCCGTTCTCATCGACCGTGTAGGGAATCGTCGTCGCGATGCCGCGCTCGGTTAGTCCGCGCGCGCTCGCCATCCAGATGTCGAAATCCTCGCGGCCGTGGCCGGGCGCGGTATGGACGAAACCGGTGCCGGTGTCGTCGGTGACGTGGTCGCCATCGAGCAACGGGACGACGAAATCATAACCGCCGCCGAAGCCCGCCAGCGGGTGTTTGCATTCCAGGGCGTCGAACACATCCGACGACAGATCGCTGCTACGCTCATAGGCTGTGACGCGCGCCTGCTTGAATACGCTTTCAGCCAGCGAATCCGCGAGGATCAACAGATCGCCCGGCTTCGCCCAATTGTCGGCGGCAGCTTCCGTCACCGTGTAGAAACCGTATGAAATCTTTGACGAGAACGAGATCGCGCGGTTTCCCGGCAGCGTCCACGGCGTCGTCGTCCAGATCACGACCGAGGCTTTGGCGAGCCGGCCGAAATTGGCGGCGACCGGAAATTTCACCCACACCGTATCCGACGTGTAGTCCTCATATTCGACTTCGGCTTCGGCCAGTGCTGTCTTCTCGACCACGCTCCACATCACGGGCTTACTGCCGCGATACAGCGTGCCGTTGGCGGCGAATTTCATCAGCTCGCGCGCGATCTGCGCTTCGGCCGGGAAGCTCATCGTCGCATAGGGATGATCCCAGTCGCCGATGATGCCGAGCCGCTTGAATTCGGCGCGCTGCACGTCGAGCCATTTGCCGGCATAGGCCCGGCATTCCTTGCGGAAGGCGATCATCGCGGCGCTGTCGCGGAAATTCGGCTTGGCCTTGCCTTTGGAGCGGTAGTTCTCCTCCTCGATCTTCCACTCGATCGGAAGTCCGTGACAATCCCAGCCCGGCACGTAGTTGCTGTCGAAGCCCAGCATCTGCTGGCTTTTCGTCACTACGTCTTTCAGGATCTTGTTCAGCGCATGCCCGATATGGATGTTGCCGTTGGCATAGGGCGGGCCGTCATGCAGCACGAATTTCGGACGGCCGGCGGCGGATTTGCGCAACTGGCCATAGAGGTCCATGTCGGCCCATCGCTCCAGCAGCTTCGGCTCGGCCTGCGGCAGGCCCGCGCGCATCGGGAAATCCGTCTGCGGCAGATACAGCGTCGCGGCGTAGTCATTGCCGTCGGGCTTGCCGGACTTTTTCGGCTTCTCGGTGATGGTATCGGTCATTTTATCGGTCATGGCGGGCTGAATAGCGCGTTTTGTGTGAAAGGGAAAATAACTCCTTCCTCCTCACGTGGGGAAAGGAATGCCGAACATGAGAGCAGCAATCAGGAAGACGACCTGACTTTCGCCGGATTGCCGACCACGGTCGCGCTTGAAGGCACGTCGCGCGTCACCACACTGCCGGCCCCGATCACCGCGCCATCGCCGATCGTCACGCCGGGCAGGATGATCGCGCCGCCGCCGATCCAGACATCTTTGCCGATGGTCACCGGGCGACCGAATTCCAGACCCGTGGCGCGGGTCGCCGCGTCGCGCGGATGGTCGGCGGCGTAAATTTGCACGGCCGGGCCGATCTGGGTGCGGTCGCCGATCGTCACCGGCATGATGTCGAGGATCACGCAGTTGAAATTCAGGAACACGCCGTCGCCGAGCGTGATGTTGTAGCCGAAGTCGCAAAAGAACGGCGGCCGCACCACGGCACCTTTGCCGACGCTTTTGAAGTGTTCGGTAAGCAGAACGTGGCGCTCGCCGGCCTTGGTGTCCATCATCGCATTGTAGCGCGCCATCCAGGCTTTCGCGGCGGCCTCATCGAGGCGCAATTGCGGGTCGAGGCCGGGATTGTAGAGCTCGCCGGCCAGCATCTTGTCTTTTTCGGTCTTCATCCCGATGCACCCAATTTGGGAAATGCGAGCGGCGCTGCAGCCAGCATCGCGCGCGCGCGCACAGAGTCCTCGTCCATCTGCTTGATGAGCGCGTCGATGCCGTCGAACTTCAACTCCTCGCGGATGAAGCCGATGAAGGCGATGTCGAGGTGCTGGCCGTAAAGGTCACCCTTGAAGTCGAACAGGAATGTCTCCAGCAGCGGCGCGCCATTGTCGAATGTCGGGCGACGGCCGAAGCTCGCCACCGCGTCGTAACGCTCCGCTCCCCGACCCACCCGCACCGCATAGATGCCGTGCTTCAGCCCGCAATCCGGATCGAGCCGGATGTTGGCGGTGGGATAGCCGAGATCGCGGCCGCGCTTTTCGCCATGAACCACCTCGCCGGAGACGAACCACGGCCCGCCGAGCATCTGTGTCGCAGCCTCGACCTCGCCCTCCGCCAGGGCCATGCGAATCGCGCTTGAAGATACCGGCCGCTCGGCGATATCGACATGCGTCTGGATTTCCACCGAAATGCCAAGGCGCGGCGCTTCCGAGGCCAGTAGCGCCGGAGAGCCGGTGCGGCCCTTGCCGAAATGGAAATCATAACCTACCGCAATACCGCTGATGCCAAGCCGGCCGATCAGATCGCGCGCGATGAACTCATGTGCCGGGGTCTCGGCGCGACCCTTGTCGAAACTCATGACGACTGTGCCGGCAAGCCCGGTTCCCGCTAAGAGGCGCAGCTTGGCGGCCTCGTCGGTGAGCCGGAACTGCGGCGTGCGCGGGCTGAAGAACTTGCGCGGATGCGGCTCGAAGGTCACCGCCATCGCCAGTTTGCCGAGATCGCGGGCCATCGTCAGCGCGGCATCGATCACCGCGCGATGGCCCAGATGCACGCCGTCGAAATTACCCAGTGCCACCACGGCCCCGCGCGGGATCGCGGTCTTGGGTGTGTCGTCGCGGATGATGACAAAATCGGCAGCGGAAGGCGGCATTGGCGAAGCAGTCCGTCGGTGGCGGGAATCCGTGGCAGGAATTTTCGGGACGGTGACGCCTCCCCGCCGGTCAAGTCAAGGAAGGGCAGCCATGGGATTTCGTGGGATTAACGTCGTGTTTAAGACGGCCTGCTACACCTGACGGCTAGTCAAACGCGGCCGCAGGGGGCCGGGTCGAAAGAGGTGTGATATGGCCGTCGATTTCTCGATGCCGATTCTGGTTGTGGACGACTACGGCACGATGATCCGCATCATCCGGAATCTACTGAAACAAATTGGCTTTGAAAATATCGACGACGCCAGCGACGGCTCGGCGGCGCTCGTGAAGCTGCGGACCAAGCGCTACGGCCTCATTATCTCCGACTGGAACATGGAGCCGATGACTGGCTATGAATTGCTGAAGACCGTCCGCGCCGATCCGGCGATGGCCACGACGCCCTTCATCATGATCACAGCCGAATCCAAGACCGAAAACGTCATCGCCGCTAAAAAGGCGGGTGTGAACAACTATATCGTCAAGCCGTTCAACGCCCCGACGCTGAAAGCCAAGATCGAGGCGGTGTTTCCAGCCCTCGCACCGGCATAAACGCGCTATCATCGCAGCATTCGATTCCGCGGTTGAAGCCGCTGTGGTGACGCCATGCTGCGGATTGCCCGCAATATCATGCTCGATGACGACGACATCGAGATCACATTCGTCCGCGCCTCCGGTCCCGGCGGGCAGAACGTCAACAAGCTGTCGACGGCTGCACAACTGCGTTTCGACACCCGGAAACTGACGCTCGATGAGGACATCGCGATCCGGCTCGCGCGGATGGCGGGACAACGCATGACCAAGGACGGCGTGATCGTGATCCACGCCCAGCGTTTCCGCACGCAGGAGCGCAACAAGGCCGACGCGATCGATCGCCTCGTCGAATTGCTGCGCGAAGCCGCCGTACGGCCGATCCCGCGCCGCGCGACCAAGCCGACGCTCGGCTCCAAGATTCGCCGCCTCGACGGCAAGAAACGGCGCAGCGATGTGAAAGCCAAGCGCGGCAGCGGCGGCATGGACGATTAAGGGGACACATCGATGTTCCCTCATGCATTGCCGGCCCGAAGCGTTTAATGAGGCGCTTCACGCGAGTTCGCCCGATGCCCGTCCGCCAATTGCCCGACATCATCGTCAACCGCATCGCCGCGGGCGAAGTGGTCGAGCGCCCGGCGAGCGTCGTCAAAGAGTTGGTCGAGAATGCGATCGATGCCGGCTCCAGCCGCATCGATATTTTCAGCGACGGCGGCGGACGGCGGAAGATCGTCATCACGGACGATGGCGGCGGCATGACCCATGCGGATCTGTCGATCGCCACCGATCGCCACGCGACCTCGAAGCTTGACGACGAAGACCTCATGCAAATCAGGACGCTCGGCTTTCGCGGCGAGGCGCTGCCTTCGATCGGCGCGATCGCGCGATTGAGCATAGCGACGCGGCACGCCAGCGAACCGCATGCGTGGTCGCTCGGCGTCGATGCCGGCGCGCGCTCGCCGATCACACCCGCCGCACTCAACCAGGGCACCCGCGTCGAGGTCGGGGATCTGTTTTATGCGACGCCCGCGCGCTTAAAGTTCCTCAAGACCGATCGCACCGAAGCCGAGGCGATCCGCGAGGTGGTGCGACGTCTCGCGATGGCGCGGCCGGATATCGCGTTCACTCTGGCGGGCGAGGAACGCGCGCCCGTGACATGGAGCGCGACGCTGCCGGGCGCGGCCGGACGTCTGACGCGGCTCGGCGAAATTCTTGGGGCAGAATTTCGTCTCAGCGCGATCGAGGTCGAATCCGCGCGCGAAGGCGTTCGCGTTGATGGCTTTGCAGCCGCGCCGTCGCTGACGAAGGCGAATGCGCTCGGGCAATATCTGTTCGTCAACGGCCGCCCGGTGCGCGACAAACTCATTCTCGGCGCGGTGCGCGCCGCCTATGCCGATTACCTGCCGCGCGACCGCTATCCGATCGTGGCTTTGTTCGTCACGCTCGATCCGGCCGAGGTCGATGCCAATGTCCATCCGGCGAAAACCGAGGTGCGGTTTCGCAATGCGGGCCTGGTGCGCGGATTGATTGTTCATGCGCTGAAAGACGGTCTGGCGCGCGAAGGCAAACGCACGGCGGCCAATGGCGGCGGCGAGGCGCTGAATTCGTTTCGGCCGTCTTATGCGCCTTCCTTTGCCCCGCGCACGAATTGGGACTGGCGCACGTCGCCGGCCGCGCCTGTACAAGGGCTCGGCGCGGGCGCTCGCGCAGGCTTTGGCGAAACCATGCAGACGGGGTTCGATGTCGGCACGCCCAGCGCCGACATTCGCGACGATCGCGACGCGCCGCAGGATTTGCTCGACCGCCCGCTTGGCGCTGCGCGCACGCAAATTCACGATACTTACATTGTGGCGCAGACGCGCGGCGGCTTGATCATCGTCGATCAGCACGCCGCGCATGAACGCATCGTCTATGAAAAACTGAAGGCCGCGCTGGCGGCGCATGGCGTGCAGCGCCAGATTCTTCTCATTCCGGAAATCGTCGAACTCGACGAAAGTACGGTGGAGAAACTGGTCGCGCGCGGCGACGAACTCGCGTCCTTCGGCCTCGCCATCGAGAGCTTCGGCCCCGGTGCTGTGGCTGTGCGGGAAACGCCGTCACTGCTGGGCGCGACCGATGCGCAGGCGATGCTGCGCGATCTTGCCGAGCACATGGCGGAATGGGATGAAGCGCTTCCTCTTGAAAGACGCCTGATGCATGTCGCCGCGACGATGGCTTGCCATGGGTCGGTTCGCGCCGGGCGACGTCTCAAGCCCGAGGAAATGAACGCGCTGCTGCGCGACATGGAAGACACGCCGAACTCAGGTCAGTGCAATCACGGCCGCCCGACATATGTGGAATTAAAACTGACCGATATCGAAAAGCTGTTCGGGCGACGGTGACACCGTCACCCCAAGCGCAGATTCACCCGCGCCTCGTTCAACCGCTCCATCACGAACAGCTTCAACGCCGCTGCATCGTCAAAGGTGAGCGTCACGGCAAACGACAATATCCCCTCGCCCGCCACACCCAATCGCGCGAGGTCTTTCTGCGTCGTCACCAGCGTCAGGCCGTCGCGCGACGCCTGATCGCGCAGCGACGACATCTCCGCATCCGTAAACACATGATGATCGGCGAAGGCCCGATGCGCCGCGACGTCGAGGCCCGCCGCGCGCAATGTGCGGATGAAGCGCGCGGGATCGCCGATGCCGGAAAATGCCAGCACGCGATGGCCTGTCAGGGCTTCGACGCAAGCCGCATCCGGCACCAGCCGCGCGCGTAACACCGGCTTACCCTGCGCCGTCACCTGTGCGGCAACACCGGCGGCCGCCATGCCGTCGCCGATCACAATCAGCGCATCGGTCATGGCGATCTGGCCATCGAGTGGCGCGCGCAATGGCCCGGCTGGAAACGTGAAACCATTGCCGACACCACGATCGCCGTCGATCACGATCAGCGAGATATCCTTTGCCAGTGCCGGATTCTGGAAGCCGTCATCCATCACGATCACGCTGGCATTGCGCGAGCGCGCCAGTGCCGCGCCTTCGACACGATCGCGCGCGACCACCACCGCCACATCGCGCGCCATCATCAGCGGTTCGTCGCCGACATCCGTTGCCGTATGCCTGATCATATCGACGCTGACCGGGCAATTCAGCCGCCCGCCATAACCGCGACAGAGCACCACCGGCGTTTCGCCGATGTCCCGCAACAGCGCGACCAGTGCCAATGTCGTTGGCGTCTTGCCCGCACCGCCGACATGATAATTGCCGACGCAGATCACCGGCACGCCGGGCGCAAGGCCTTCTGTGCGCATCCGCATCGCGGTGAGTTCGCCGTAGACAGCGCCAAACGGCATCAGCAGCCATGCGAGCCACGATCCGCGCTGGTGCCAAAAGGCGGGCTCACGCATCGGAATTTCGCTCAAGCCGCAATTGTACGACATAGGGCGTCAGCGCCGCCATTGTGCGATCGAGCGCGCCGCCGAGATGATCGACGACCGCGACGCCGGCATCGATGGTCGCCTGTCGCGCCTCATCATTGGCAAGCCACTGGCCGAGTTGCTTGGCCAGCGTCGCCGCATCATCGACCTGTTTTGCGCCGCCTGCGGCATCGAGCGCCGCGAACACGTCGCTGAAATTGAAGACATGCGGACCATGGGCGATGGCTGCACCGAGCTTGATCGCCTCGATCGGATTCTGTCCGCCATGTGGCACCAGTGAACCGCCCATCAAGACGACAGGCGACAGCCGGTAGAACAATCCCATCTCGCCCATCGTGTCGCCGATGTAGAAGCCGATCGTGTCGTCCGGCACCTCGCCGCGCGAGCGCACGGCCGCTTTCGCACCGCTTGCATAAACCAATGCTGAAATATCCGGGCCGCGCGCGCTGTGGCGCGGCACGATCACCGTCAGCAGCTTCGGAAAATAATTCTGCAAGTCTTGATGCGCGGCGATGATGATCTCGTCCTCGCCGGGATGCGTCGAGGCCGCCACCACGATCGGCCGCCCGCGCGTCGCCGTGCGCAGCATCTGCAGCCGCAGATCGTCGGCCGGCGGTGCCGGTACGTCGAGCTTGAGATTGCCGGTGTTGACGACATTGCGGCCACCCAGCGCGATGAAGCGCTCCGCATCGGTGTCGGATTGCACCAGACAGGTCTCGAAAAGCCCCAACAACGCCGCGATCGTGCTTTGCATCTTCTGCCAGCGGGGGAACGAACGCTGCGACATGCGGCCATTGATCAGCACCATCGGCAGTTTCTGCGCGGCGGCACCGAGAATGAGATTCGGCCAGAGGTCCGACTCGATGAACAGCGCCAGCGATGGCTTCCAGTGGGCGAGGAAGCGCGCAACGTAGCGCGGCGAATCGTAAGGGATATACTGATGAATGATGTCGGGCGGAAAGCGCTTGGCGACGATGTCGGCCGACGTCACCGTGCCCGATGTCAGCAGGATGCGCAGGTTCATCTCGCGCAGCCGTTCGATCAGCGCCGCCGCCGCCAGCACCTCGCCGACGCTGGCGCCGTGTATCCACACCAGCGGGCCCTGCGGCCGGATCGCGGTGGTCAGCCCGCGTCGCTCGTTGCAGCGCGCGGCATCTTCTTTTCCAGCACGCAGGCGCTTGCGGATCATCAATGGCGCGAACAGGGATGCCACACCCGACAGGCGCTGGTACAGCCGCAGTGTGAAAGGCAGCGCGTCAGACATGCGTGTTGCCGCCGCCGGCGGCGTCCGGCCTGTTCGACTCGCTAAAACCGTCGCTGCGGCCGACCTGTTCATAAGCACGGCGCGTGACATCGTTGAGCGTCGCTTCGAGCTGCAGTCGCAGCGTTTCCATCATCGCGGAATCCGCATCGCGCGGCACATTGATAATGTCGCCGCCGACCAGCGCGCCCCGCCCGAACGGCAGGTTGATCGTGGTGCGGTCCCAGTTCTTCAACTGCACGAAGCGGCTCGTCGCGATGGCAAACGGCATGATCGGCCGCCCGCTTTCGCGCGCCAGCATGATGATGCCGAGGCCGGACTTGCGGGCGCGCTTCGGCACGTCGGCGGTCAGCGCCATATTGTACTGCTGTTCGAGCGTCGTCACCATTTCGCGAAACGCGCCGACGCCGCCCTTGCGATGAAACGCCGAGCCGTGATCGCCGGAGCCGCGCACCGTTCCGACGCCAAGCCGCGCGGCGGCGCGGGCATTGATCTCGCCGTCGCGATGACGCGAGATCAGCACCTTGGCGCGATGATACGGCCGCTTGATGAAGGGCGTCATGAAATGCTGGCCATGCCAGAAAGCGAGGATCACCGGAATCTGCGGCTCGACAATTTCGTAAACGTTTGGCGGATTAAGCGTGAACGTGTTGGTGCGCCACACCAGCCGCAAAAATGCAGCGGCGATGAAGCCTGCGGCGCCCTGAAACCAGTCGGCGCGCGTCAGATGACGTAAAACAGCCTTCAATGTGCCGGCTTCAAATCTGCGTGGGTGCCCGTGCCGGGATCGAGCAGACGGTGAAGGTGCACGATGAAATAGCGCATATGGGCGTTATCGACGGTCTGCTGCGCCTTGGCCTTCCAGGCGGCGAACGCCGTCGCGTAATTCGGAAATACGCCGACCACTTCGACCTGCGCGAGGTCCTTGAAGGTGATGTGATCGAGGTCGGTCAATTCGCCGCCGATGACGAGATGAAGCAATTGCTGCGGTTGATCTGACATCACTCACTTTTTCCTGTCGCAGCGTGCCCCGTTGCAGCGTCGCGGGCCGCGATATGCGCGATCACCAGCGCTCATCTTACCAGCGAAGCGGCCGATCCTTGAAGCGCTGAACGAGATCGGCGTGTCGATCGCGTCCTGCGGCGATCAGCGTGCCGTGCGTCACGTCCTGGAGATTATACAGAATCGGATCGCCTGCGAGTTCGGTCAACCTACCATCGGCTTCATGGACGATCAAATCGGCCGCCGCCAAATCCCAATCCTTGCTGGCACCGCCTGCAAAAGCGGCATCGAGCACCCCGTCGGCGACCCGGCAGAGCCGCAGCGCCAGCGAGCCGATGCGCGGATAAAGCTTTATGCCGCGTCCCGTGTCCGACAGCCGTTCGACCATCGGCTTCGGCCCCGCCATGCGTCCGAAATCGATCGTGACGCCCGACGTCGCTTGCAGACCTTTGCCGTTCAGGGTCGCGCCCGCATTGCGCTCAGCCACGAAATATTCGTCTGTGACTGGCGCGAACACTGCCGCCAGCACCGGCACGGCGTCGCGCACCAATGCGACACTGACGCACCAGTCCTCGCGGCCGGCGAGATAACCGCGCGTGCCGTCGATCGGATCGACGATCCATATCAGTTGCTTGCCGAGCCGCGCACCATCGTCGACACTTTCCTCGGACAGCCAGCCATAGTCAGGCGTCGCATTGCGCAACCGGCTCTCGATCAGGTCGTTCGCGGCGATGTCGGCTTCGGAGACCGGCGAGGCACCACTTTTCGTCCATTCGCGCAGCGTCGTGCCCTGCATCCGCAACGCCAGGATGCCTGCATCGCGCACGGTCTCGATCAGAAGCGCCTTGTCGCGGGCGAGCGTTGTGCCAGATTTATCTTCCGGCAATCGTCAGCCCCTCGACACGAATGGTCGGCGCGTTGACGCCGTATTTGAAAGTGAGATCATTTGCCGGCCGCATCGATTTGAAGATGTCGAACAGATGGCCAGCGATCGTCATCTCGCTGACGGCGTAGGTAAGCTTGCCGTTCTCGATCCAAAAGCCCGACGCGCCGCGGCTGTAATCGCCGGTCACGCCATTGACGCCGGAGCCGATCAGATCGGTTACGTAAAACCCGTCTTTAATATCTGCAATCAGTTCTTCCGGCGTCGGCTCGCCCGGTTCGAGATGTAGATTGTAAGCCCCGGGCGACGGCGACGACGACACGCCGCGATGCGCGTGGCCTGTCGTGGTCAGGTTCAATTCACGCGCAGTCGCGCAATCCAAAAGCCACGTCGTCAGCACGCCGTCTTCGACAATCGCGCGCTTCTGTGTGGCCACGCCTTCGGCATCGAAGCTCTGCGAGCGCAATCCGCGCACACGCAGCGGATCGTCGATGATGCGAATGCTCTTGTCGCAGAGTTGCTGGCCGAGCCTGTCTCTCAGGAAACTGGTCTTGCGCGCGATCGATGCGCCATTCGCGGCACCGACGAGATGGCCGACCAGCGAACTCGATACCCGCGGATCAAAGACAACCGGCGCTTTTTGTGTGGCGGCCTTGCGCGGACCGGCGCGCTTCACGGCGCGTTCGCCGGCACTGCGGCCGACAGCTTCCGGCGAATCCAGATCAGAAGCATGAATCGCGGATGTGTAATCGTAATCGCGCTCCATCCCGGTGCCGTCGCCGACGATCGCCGTCATCGAGATGCCTTGGCTCGATCGCAAATACGACCCGTGGAAGCCGGTCGATGTGACGAGAACCATGCCGCCGATACCGGCCGATGCCGACGCGCCGCCGGATTTCGTGACGCCGCTCACCGCCATGCCCGCATGTTCGGCGGCGACCGCGCGACGTTCGAGTTCGTCGATCGTCGGTGGCTTTGAATCGAGCAAATCAAGATCGGCGAATTGCGTCGCGAGCAAAGACGGATCGGCGAGGCCGACAAACGCATCGTCGGGTGCGACGCGCGCCATCGCCACCGCGCGCTCGGCGAGGCGCTGCACCTGATCGCCGCTGACGTCGTTGGTTGACACGACCGCCTGCCGCTTGCCGACAAACACCCGCAGCCCGACATCGTCGCCTTCAGAGCGTTCCGAGGCTTCCACCTTGCCGTCGCGGACCTCGACACCTTGCGAGACACCGCGCACGGCGACCGCATCGGCGGCATCCGCGCCGGCGCGTTTCGCGGCCTCGACAAGGCGCTGCGCAAGCGTGGTCAAGGCGGA
>JAYUEY010000040.1:0-6219 GCA_043739005.1 Tardiphaga sp. | reverse complement strand
CCTTCGTAATCGAAGCTGTTGCCGTTGCTCTCGTTCGAGGGCTTGCGAAATTGCTCGGAGATATGCCCGTCGTCGTCGAGATAGCGCAGTTGCCGGTTGCTCGGAATGTCGCTCCAGACCAGATACTGGCCCTGCGTATTCCATGCCGGGCCTTCGGCCCACAGACAGCCGGTGTAGAGCCGCTTGATCGTGGTGTTGCCGACCTTGGCCTTGAAGCGCTTCTCGTCGAGGACGAGAATATCGGGATCGGGATAGCGTTGCGGCTCGGCATTGGGACCGAAGTCGCGCGCGAGCGCGTGTGAGGCGACCATCGTGCCGGCCGCCAGCGTGGCCGCGCCTTGCAGCAGGCGACGGCGATCGAGCATGCGCGTTGCATCTGGCCCCGTCGAAGTGTCTTGAAGCGTCATGCTTTCCACCCTTTGTTATTTGTTGGGTGGAAAGGCTGGGCCTACAATTGGGCCGAAAGCAGGCAGACGGGATGACCGTCTCTGACGCGACGCAACACTGCTTGTTGCATCGCGTCGGGTCACGACTGTTTCGCGTTAAATCGCATCCCAGTTGAAGATATCCGCCGAACGATCGAGCTTGTAGAACGAGCCTTTCAGCGCCTTGATGCCGTGATCGGCGATGGTTTGCGGCGTCCAGCCTTCGCCGCGATGCACCGAGCGGATCGGCCGCGACTGGCCCATCAGGAAAATCTCGTTCATGCGCACGGCAAAAATCTGCCCGGTCACGTCCTTGGCGTCGTCCGACAACAAGAACGCACATAGCGGCGCGATCTTTTCCGGGCCCATCTGCTGCATCCGCGCGACGCGGGCTTTTTCTTCTTCGGTCTCGGTCGGGATCGTGCCGATCAATCGTGACCAAGCGAAGGGCGAGACGCAATTCGACGTCACATGAAAGCGGTTCATGTCGAGCGCGATCGACTTCGACAATCCAACGATTCCCAATTTGGCTGCCGAATAATTTGCTTGTCCGAAATTGCCGATCAGGCCTGATGTCGATGTGAAGTGCACGAACGAGCCCGACTCCTGCTCCTTGAACAGACGCGCGGCGGCATGCGAGACGTAGAACGAGCCCATCAGATGCACCTTGATGACCTGCTCGAACGCATCGACGCTCATGCGATGAAAGATTGCATCGCGCAAAATGCCGGCATTGTTCACGACCCCGTCGAGCTTGCCGTAGGTATCGGTCGCAGTCTTGACGATGTTAGCGGCAGCGAGCGCTTCGGCGACAGTGTCGAAACTGGCGACCGCTGTGCCGCCGGCCTTGCGGATTTCTTCAACCACTTCTTCCGCCGGCGCGGCATTGGTGCCTGAGCCATCGGCTGCGCCGCCGGGATCGTTGACGACGACCTTCGCGCCTTCAGCGGCGCATTGCAGTGCGATGGCGCGACCGATACCGCGCCCCGCGCCGGTGACGATGATAACTTTTCCGTCGAGCATTTTGGACATTGCGTTGTTCCTTAATTTTGTGAAGCGTTTGAATCTGTCATTGCTTCGTCGCCTGCGATTGCTGCGCAACCGCAATGGCTCTCGCATGACGGCTATTTCTCATTCGTGAAAATCACCGTGCCGGATGCCGCGAACATGCCGCCGACGCCGTGGCATACGGAAATCTTTGCATCCTTTACCTGTGCCGGTGCTGTGCTGCGCATCTGCCGCACGCTTTCCTGCAACGCATACATGCCGTACATGCCGGAATGCATGTAGCTGAGCCCGCCGCCATTGGTATTCATCGGCAACTTGCCGCCGATCGCGGTGTGGCGATCTGCGATAAACTTCCCGGTTTCCTCATGGGGCATGAAGCCGAGATCGCCGAGGCCATACAAAGGCAGATGCGCGAAGGCGTCGTAGATCATCAGATGGTCGACATCCCGATGCGCGATGCCAGCCTCCTTGAAAGCCTGCGGCCCGGCGACGCGGAACGCACGCGAATGATCGAAGCTTTCCATCTGCGACACCATCGGTGTCTCGACGCTTTCGCCGGTGCCCATAATGTAAACAGGCTTGTTCGGAAAATCCTTCGCGCGGTCCGCCGACGTCAAGATCAAAGCACCGCCGCCATCGGTGACGAGGCAGCATTGCAAGATTCGAAACGGGTAAGCGATCATCCGCGAGTTCAGGACGTCCGCGACCGTGATTGGGTCTTTCATCGTCGCGCGCGGATTTTTTGCCGCCCATTCGCGCTGTACGACAGCGACCATTGCGATCTGTTCATGCGTGATGCCGTGCGTCTTCATGTAGCGCAGCACGGGAATCGGAAACATGCTCGGCGGCCCAAAGATGCCGTAAGGTGATTCGAACTGTCCCTGCAGGCTGTCGGCCGCAATCGAGCGCGGCGGCTTGCCGATCATCGACTTGCCGCTCTCGGCATGTGTGATCAGCACGGTTTTGCAAAGTCCCGCCTCGATCGCCGCCGCCGCGTGGCGGACATGCAGCATGAAAGAGCAGCCGCCGACCGATGTGCCGTCCACCCATGTCGGCGTGATTCCGAGATAATGCGCGATTTGCTGCGGCGTCTCGACGGCAGTGGCGATGCCGTCGATGTCCGATGGCTTGAGGCCGGCATCGGCCATCGCATTCAACGCGGCATCAGCGTGTAACTGAAGCTGCGACATGTCAGGAATGACACCGAGCTTGGTGGTTTCGGCCGCGCCGACGACGGCGACGTGATTGCGTTTCATGGCGCTTATCCCTTCGCCGGCTTGAAGACGGGGAGGGTGATGGCATCGTCCATCTTTTGGAAGGCGACTTCGAGAGCCATGTCGAGCACCAGCGCCTCAGGCGTCTGCGGGCAGTCGATGATGTTGCTCATCATGCGCGGGCCTTCTTCCAGCGCCACCACGGCGATAGCATAAGGTGGCGTGAAGCCGGGCGCGGCGGGGCGATGGTTGATGACGTAGCTGTAGAGCGTGCCCTTGCCGCTGGCCTTTTTGATGCTGACCTTGCGTGAGGCGCAAGCGGGACAAAACGGACGCGGCGGGAAATAGACATGCGCACAGTCGTCGCAGCATTGCAGCAGCAGCTCGCCTACCTTGGCACCATCCCAATAATGCTGCGTCTCTGGCGTTGGTTTGGGGCGCGCGCGTGCTGGCTCGGCCATTGGTTTCTCCCTGATGTCATTTAATTGAACGATTAATTCCGTCCTTGATGCGCCACGCGGTGAGCCAGTGTCAACGGCGCAAACCGTTCTGCATGGCGCTCTGCTATCCACGCATCACGCAATGCGACGCGTCTTGACGGCAAATAGTTTTTGTATATACAATATTTAATGAGGATCACATTCGATCCGCGGAAGCGGCTTGAAACCTTGGCTGACCGCCATCTGATTTTCTGACGCCAGGCTCGTGCTAAGCGGGCGGGTGTTGACGACGGAAGATACGCGCAAGGATTATGGCGAGCGACGTTTTCAAATGGTGGGTCTCCTTGCCGATCGGATGGTGATGATGGTCTGGACTCCACGTGGCAGGGTCATTCACGTGATTTCGATGAGGAAGTGCAATGACAAAGAGCAAGCGCGTTACGGCAAGCGATTTGAAGCAAGTTGATGCGCATCGCGTGCGACCCCATGAATATGACAACGCACCGGAATTAACGGATGAGCAGTTGGCGAATGCCACGCTCTCAATAGGCGCGCGGCTACCGGGCCGGCCAAAATCGGACACAACGAAAACGGCAGTCAGTTTGCGCCTTGATGCCGATGTGGTCGCGGCCTTCAGGCAGACAGGCGATGGATGGCAAACGCGGATCAACGATACGCTGCGCGCGAAGCTGAAGAACGGCAAAATCATCGTCTCGACGACAGCCAAAAAACCGAAAAGTCGTATATTGCCGGTGACGAAAGTCGCTCGAAAGCGCGCATAGATTGATCTTTGCCAATGATCCCGGCAGACGGATCAAGAAAAATTCTCACACGACATTTAACAATTGGACCATCCATGACCGACCATCCGACACTCGCCTCGCTCGCTGCCGATCTTGCCTCTGGCAAAACCACGTCGCGGATTTTGGTCGAGCGTTGCCTCGCCAACATTGCGGACCCCAAAGGCGAAGGCGCGCGGGTGTTCGTGCATGTCGATCGCGACGCGGCATTGGCGGCGGCTGACGCGATGGACAATTTGCGCAAGGCCCATGCCGCGCCGTCGCCCTATGCGGGCATTCCGGTTTCGATCAAAGATCTATTCGATATTCGAGGGCAGGTGACGAAAGCCGGCTCGCGCGCGCTCGACGATATGCCGGCTGCCGAGGCCGATGCACCCGCTGTGGCGCGTCTTAGGCGTGCGGGTTTCATCGTAATCGGCCGGACGAACATGACCGAGTTCGCTTATTCGGGTCTGGGTATCAATCCACATTACGACACGCCGAAAGGCGTGTGGAAACGTGAGGTTGGTCATGTGCCGGGCGGCTCGTCATCCGGCGCGGCGGTATCGGTCGTCGACGGCATGGCGTTCGGCGCATTGGGCACCGACACCGGCGGTTCGTGCCGCATCCCGGCGGCGTTTAACGGCATCGTCGGCTTCAAGCCGACCGCAGAGCGCGTACCGCTTGATGGAGCCGTGCCCCTGTCGCAAAGCCTCGACAGTATCGGGCCGCTGGCGCGCACCGTGTCGTGCTGCGCCATCATGGATGCCGTTCTGGCGGGCGACGACATCGTGCCGCTCGCGCCGCGTCCGGTGCATGGGCTGCGGTTGCTGGTGCCGACGACGATCGTGCTTGACGACCTTGATCCCCATGTTGCGACCGCGTTCGAACGCGCGCTCAAACGTCTCGAAGCTGCAGGCGCGATCATCACCCGCGCGCCTTTTCCCGAATTTAACGATGTCGGCCCGATGAGCAGCAAGGGCGGCTTCGCGGCGGCGGAAAGCTATGCCTGGCATCGCCGACTGATGGAGCGTCGCGGCGGCGATTATGATCCGCGTGTCATCAGCCGCATCATGCGAGGCGAAAGCCAGAGCGCGGCTGACTATATCGAATTGCTGGAAGCTCGCGAGTCGCTGATCGCCCGCGCCGCATTGCGGCTAGAGCCCTACGACGCGCTTATGATGCCGACGGCTGCGAACCTGCCGCCTGCCATTGCCGCCATGAAAGATGACAAGGCCTACTCGCAGGCTAATATTCTGGCGTTGCGCAACTGCACCTTCATCAACATGATCGATGGCTGTGCGATCTCGCTGCCGATCAGCAAGTCCGGCGAAGCGCCCGTTGGGTTGATGCTCGCCGCCGCTGGCTGGCACGACCGCGACGTGTTCGACATTGCGGCCGGCATCGAGGATCTTGTGCGGGGATAACTACACCCAACTCTTCGTCGGGTGAATGAATCCCCACGGGCTCGTCTCCGAACCCGTTGGCGTCACGATCTCGATCAGGCATGGTCCGCCATCAGCCAAAGCCTTTTCCAGCGCAGGCTTGAACTCGGCCGGCGATGTCACGCGCGCGGCGTGCACGCCGAAGGATTCCGCCAGCTTGACGAAATCTGGATTGACCAAATCGGCGGCGATGACGCGGCCGCCGAAAGCCTCCATCTGGTCGCGCCGCACGTTTCCATAGGCGTTGTTGTTAAAGACCAGCGTCACGACGCCGATGTTAAATTGCACGGCTGTCGCCAATTCCTGGACGGCGAACATGAAGCCGCCATCGCCAGTGATCGCCACCACCGCCCGACCGGGATGCGCGACCTTTGCGCCTAACGCCGTCGGAAAGCCCGAGCCGAGCGTGCCCTGATAGCCCGATGTGATGAAGGTGCGCGGCTTGTAAACCGGAAAGCCGTACCAGGACGCGAAGCCGACTTGCGACAGTTCATCTGTGACGATCGCATCGTCCGGCAGCACGGCGCGCAGCACGTCGAGATAGGCAATTTGCGGTTGCACGCTCTGGATCGCCTGTTGCGCAGCAGCGGTCGCGTCGCGGATCTCCTGGCGTCGTGTTTTGCTTGTCGTGAAGCCAACCCGGCTCACGGCTGCGCAAAGATCGCGCGTCGTGGCCTGTGCATCGGCAACGATCGCGACGTCGGGTTTGACGCGCCGCATCTCGGCCGGATCGATGTCGATGCGGATGGATTTGAGGCCGTTCGGCTGAAGGCTCCAGCGCCAGCCCGGCAATTCCTGTCGCGTGCCGATACCGATCATCAGATCGGTCTGCGGCCATAGCCTATCGGCCGCGGCAATGGTGCGGCCGAGTTCATGCGCATTGCTGACGATGCCGCGCCCGGAGCGGA